>NZ_MCGS01000030.1:0-182220 GCF_002607755.1 Serratia sp. BW106 | reverse complement strand
AACGTTAACCTCTCGGCATCAATTTACCTGTGGGGCTTCTGCTTCTTCAAGCAGCTGTCGGCTATCGGCATGTCCTATGCAGCGGGCCTGATGTACGTCAACTACGGCTTCAAAACCTCGTATCTTATCCTCGGCTGCATTGCCTTGCTGTTTACCCTGATCTCGGCCTTCGCGCTGAGCGGCAAGGTTGCGGTGGTAAAACAGGAAGCCGTGCTGCCGGTGGCGGCGAATTAATCAATACAATAGCGTCATGAGGCCGAAGAACAGCAGGGTCAGGGCAATGATAAACCCGGTTTGCAGCGTTTTGCGAACCAGGCGGCCCTGGCCCCAGCGGGTGGTGCTCAGGCGGTTATCGATAGCGAACAGCGCCGGTACCATCAGCAGCAGATAAATCAGCATCAACATGGCGGTCAGGGGTTGTTGGCTCATATGAGATCCTCCGCGCCGGTGTGGATAGCTGGGGTGATAGGGGTTGTTTGCCTGCTGCGCTGTTTGGTCATGTGCCTCCGAATAGGGCCGCCCGAAGGCGGCCGCCAGTTTACTGCCTGTGATATAGAGATGATTGTCGGCCACTGCCGGGGCCTACGTGGGTATGATATTGCGAATGATAATCATTATCAATATGTAGGGTGAAATTTATTGTGCGGTTGGTGCGATCAGGCAGGAAAGGATCTGGCGGGTATTTTGTGGAGACAGAGCACGCCGGGTGGCGTGCTCTGTGATAGGACTATCCTCGACGATTATTTCTCATCTGGCAAGGCGTAAGCGACAATATAGTCGCCCAACTTGGTGCCGAATGAGCCATGACCGCCTGCGGAAATTACCACGTACTGCTTACCGTTGACCTCATAGGTCATTGGTGTCGCCTGGCCACCGGCCGGCAACCGCGCTTCCCACAGTTTTTCACCGTTAGTCACGCTGAAGGCACGCAGATAGTTGTCCGCCGTTGCGCCAATGAAGAACACATTCCCGGCAGTAGAGACCGGTCCGCCCAACATCGGCATACCCATTTTGAACGGTAACGGCAACGGAGAGCTGTCGCGCACGGTACCGATGCGTTTTTTCCACACGATGTCGTTGGTTTTCAGATCCACCGCGGAAATATAACCCCAGGCCGGCTGTTTACACGGCAGGCCAAGCGGTGACAGGAACGGGTTCAGGGTCACGCCGAATGGCACACCGTACTGTGGTTGCACACCGGCTTCGGTACCGCTGCCGCCTTTATCGCCGACCGGGGGCTCGATAGGGTTGCCCGGACCGCGTGGGATCAGTTTTGACACAAACGGCAGCGCGATAGGGTTGGCGATAGCCACCTGACGGTCAGTATCGACAGACAGGCCGCCCCATTCGAACATACCGAGGTTACCCGGGAATACCAACGTACCTTGTTCGGAAGGCGGGGTGAAGGTGCCTTCATAACGCAGGCTGTGGAACATCACCCGGCAAACCAGTTGGTCATAAATGGTGGCGCCCCACATATCCGCGCCGGTCAGTTTTTTCTCCGGGCGGAAAGTCAGTTCAGAGAAAGGCTGAGTCGGTGACAGGCGGTCGCCCTTGGCCGGGCCCTGCGGAACCGGTTTTTCAGGCGCCGGTACCACCAGCTCGCCGTTGGTGCGGTTCAGTACGAAGATGTTACCGGTCTTGGTCGGCACATAAATCACCGGCACCTTGTTGCCGCTCTTGTCGGTAATGTCCGCCAGCGTTGGCTGGGCCGGTACGTCCATATCCCACAGGTCATGGTGCACCGTTTGATAGAACCACACCAACTTGCCGGTAGAAGCGTTCAGCGCCAGCAGGCCGCTGGCGTAGCGCTCCATATTCGGTGTGCGATCGCCACCCCAGATATCCGGCGTGGTGACGCCCATTGGCAGGTAAACGATATCCAGCTTGGCATCGTAGGCGGAAGGCGCCCAGGAGTTAGGCGAGTTCGGCGTGAAGTGATGCTCATCCGCCGGGATGGCGTTGGGTTCATCTGCACCCGGATCAAACGCCCACAGCAGTTTGCCACTGTTAACGTCAAAACCGCGGATCACGCCCGAAGGTTCGCGATTGGAGTAGTTGTCGGTCACCGCACCAGCAATGACAATCACCTTGTCGGTGATCACCGGCGGTGAGGTCGGCTCGTAATGGCCCGGGGTGGCATACGGCATATTGCTTTGCAGGTTGAGCTCACCGTTATTGGCGAAGTCGGCGCAAGGCTTGCCGGTCTCTGCATCCAGCGCAAACAGGCGGCCGTCATTCACCGGCAGAATAATGCGGCGTGCGCACTGTGCCGGAGAGGCGTCGGTGGCGGTACCCGCGGCGGCAGGGGTCTCATGATAAGAGACGCCACGGCAGGTGATGTGCTGGAAGGTCGGATTGAACTTCAACTGAGGATCAAACGTCCACTTCTGCTTACCGGTGGCCGCATCCAGCGCGAACAGCTTCTGGTGTGGGGTACACAGATAGAGCGTGTCGCGGATTTTAATCGGGGTCACTTCGTTGGTGATTTCCCCCGGATCGTTGGCGGTTTTCAGATCGCCGGTCTGGAAGGTCCAGGCTTCTTTGAGCTGGCCGACGTTTTTGTCATTGATCTGGCTCAGGGGGGAATAGCGCGTGCCTTCCTGAGTACGGCCATAGGCCGGCCAGTCAGCGTCCGACGCCTGAGGGGTAACCTTGGCCTGTGCCGGTTCAAGGGTGCCGTTGATCTCTTGCGGATCGTTAAACACCGCATAGGCCAGTGCCACCACGGTGACCACCAGTGCCAGGCTCAGTGCGCTGTAGGCCAACTTGCCATGGGCGTTAAGCTTGCGATAGATAAAGGGCAACACCAGCCACAGGCCGAAGAAGAAGGTGACATCCAACCGCGGCGTCAGCGCCCAGAAGTCCGGGCCGACTTCCCACAGCGCCCACACCGTGGTACCGAGTAAAAACACCGCGTACAGCAGCAGTGCGGTCGCACGGCGGCGAACCAGCAGCCAGGCCGTTACTAACAGCACCAGGCCGGCAATGATGTAATACAGTGAACCACCGAGCTTGGCCAGCCAGATGCCGCCTCCCAGCAGATAGAGTCCGCTCAACGCGGCAAACAGCGCCGTGATGATGATGAGCGGCGACAATGATGCTTTATTTTGCATAGTATTATCCTTACCAAAATGAAAAGTCCCCGATTTAGAGATTAAGCCATATCCAAAAAAACACGCGGTTTCTCCCTAAAAATCCATCCCGTGCGTTCGGCAAATCCTCTCCATCGCCAGGGCTAAAAGGCCGTGGCCGCTAAAAGTGGCGAGGTTGGTTTTGGGCTATTGAATAATCTCTGTCATTGGGGCGAAAGCAAAAAAGGACTGAGTCAGACCTGGCTTTCTGCGCCGTTGTTGAGATGATCGCCAACGGGCGAGACAGCTCTGGCTGAAGCGCGGGCAGGTTACTCTAATTGTTATTATTTTATTACGTAGCTTGTGCTGTTTTTTCGATTATTTGTTGGTTTTATGCATGTAACCTAACCGTTCAGGTTTGACGCGGGTAACGGAGTGCCTCAATAAACAGCGCAAAGGCGGTGGTGTGCTGCCTGCGGCTGGGATAATAGAGGTAATAGCCAGGGAAATGCGGGC
The DNA here is from genome assembly GCF_002607755.1 of Serratia sp. BW106. Classification (NCBI taxonomy): domain Bacteria; kingdom Pseudomonadati; phylum Pseudomonadota; class Gammaproteobacteria; order Enterobacterales; family Yersiniaceae; genus Serratia; species Serratia sp. BW106. Next base: position 178,630 of record NZ_MCGS01000030.1, on the reverse strand, counting down.
ACCATTCGTCGAGCACCTGCACTAAACGGCCGTCGGCCAACTCCTGGGTGACGGCATCTTCCGGGACAAAGGCGATGCCAAAGCCCAGCAGCGCCGCGTCAATGCGTTGGCGCAGGCTGTTAAAGGTTAGCTGACCCTCGACGCGCACCTTGATCTCGCGGCCGTCTTTTTCAAACTCCCAGGCGTAGAGACCGCCCATGGTCGGTAAGCGCATATTGATGCAGCGATGGTTTTGCAATTCCTGCGGGGTGTCCGGCGTGCCGTTTTGCTCAAAATAGGCGGGGGAGGCGATGGGGATCATGCGCATGTCCGGTGCGATGCGCACCGCAATCATGTCCTTGGCAACCTGCTCACCCAGGCGAATTCCGGCATCAAAACGGCCGGCGACAATGTCGGTCAGGGTATTATCCACCGTGATTTCGACATTGATATCCGGGTAGTCCGCCAGAAATGACTTCAACACCGGCCACAGCACCGAATCGACGGCATGTTCGCCGGCGGTGATGCGGATATTACCCGCCGGTCGCTCGCGCATTTCACTTAAGGCATCCAGCTCATTTTCAATTTCAGCAAAGCGCGGACCGATGCTGTTCAACAGTCTTTCACCGGCCTCGGTAGGCGCCACGCTGCGGGTGGTGCGGGTTAATAAACGCAGTTCCAGCCGCTCTTCCAGCCCCCTGATGGCATGGCTCAGGGCCGATTGGGAAACGCCAAGTTTTGCCGCCGCCCTGGTGAAGCTGCGTTCGCGGGCCACCATCAGAAACGAAATCAAATCGTTAAAGTTTTCTTTTAACATCCCGGCCTCGCCGTGTGGGCTGAATTAATGGCGATATTCTAGTCGCTTGCCACGGCCATAGACAATTAATGAATTCAGCTCATAGCTCCTTGCGCATTTTGCTATCTAGTCGTGATGCGGGCGTGACGCTATCTTTTGTCTAACGTGTCATTTTTATCGGGAGATAGATGAATGAAATACTTTGCAGCAACGGCCCTTTCTTTGTCGATGGCGATATCTGGCAGCGCCGGGGCAGAAACCCCAGACTCGGAAGAGCGGGTTAAAAGCGTCTCACCGGCATTGGCGAAATTTCAACGCGACACCTTACAGGGCGATCTTTGGCAGCGTCCGGCGCTTTCGCCGCGCGACCGTAGCGTGATCACCGTCGCCGCAGTCATCGCCCGCAACCAAACGGCGCTGATGACTGAGCAATTTAACCTGGCATTGGACAACGGCGTAACCGCCGCCGAGCTGTCGGAGATCATCACTCATCTGGCTTTCTATACCGGTTGGGGTAACGCCATGGCGGCGGTGGCGGCAGCGCGAGATGTTTATCAACAGCGTGGCATCAGCGCTGCCGAATTACCTGTGGCGGATCCTCAACGGTTGCCGCTGGACGAGGTGGCGGAAGGGTTACGGGTCAGTGCGGTGGAAAACGCGGTCGGCAGTGAGCAATTCCCCGGGCTGGTGGCCTATACCACCGACGTGTTGTTTCACGACCTTTGGCTACGGCCGGCACTGGCACCCCGCGATCGCAGTTTGGTCACGGTGAGTGCGCTGGTGGCTAACGGACAAGTGGCGCAAATCACCTTCCATCTCAACAAGGCGATGGACAACGGCCTGACCCAGCAACAGGCGGGCGAGGTGATGGCTCATTTGGCGTTCTATGTCGGTTGGCCCAACGCCATGTCCGCCGTTCCGGTCGCCAAAGAGGTGTTTGCCAAACGTTCCTCTGTCTCCTCCGTCACCCGTTAGGAGTTATCCGGTGAAATTACTCGCAGCCTCTACAATTATTCTGTCCATGTTAGCCCCGGCCGCTTTGGCCGAAACGGAGAAACAAGTGAAAATTCAACGCAGCGGTTCCCAGCCTTCCCGTCCGGGCCCAGAAGATTATTTTACCGGTAAGGTGCGAATTGATGCGCCTTTTGCCGGCAGCGAACCGGCCCGCGTAGGCGGTGCTACCGTGACCTTTGAGCCCGGTGCCCGTACTGCCTGGCATACCCATCCGCTTGGCCAGACGTTGATCGTCACCCAGGGGCGCGGTTGGATCCAGGTGTGGGGCGATGAGATCCAGGAAATGAACCAGGGTGATATTGTCTGGATCCCGGAGGACGTCAAACACTGGCACGGCGCGACGCCGGACACCGCCATGACTCACATCGCTATCGCCGAGTCACTGAACGGCAGCCCGGTAGACTGGATGGAGCAGGTCAGCGACGCGCAGTACCAAAAGTAGTGCCTGCGGGGCTAGCGGATCACGGCCCGCGCGGTGCGGGCCGTCTGCTGGGGTCGGGCGGTTAGCTCCCGAGGCCGCCGAGGCACAGATACTTAATCTCAAGATAATCTTCGATACCGTACTTCGACCCTTCACGGCCCAACCCGGAGTTTTTAACCCCACCGAACGGGGCAACCTCGGTGGAGATCAACCCTTCATTAATGCCGACGATGCCATATTCCAGCGCTTCGGCGACGCGCATTACCCGGCCAATATCCCGGCTGTAGAAGTACGAGGCCAGGCCAAACGGCGTATCATTTGCCAGCTCAATGGCTTCGGCTTCGCTGTTGAAACGGATCAGCGGCGCTACCGGGCCAAAGGTTTCCTCATGGAATATTTTGGCCTGCCGTGGTACGTCGGTCAGAATGGTCGGCGTGAAGAAGTTATTGCCCAAGGCATGAGGTTTGCCTCCCAGCAGAATTGATGCGCCGCGTTGCACCGCGTCGGCGATATGCTCGCTGACTTTTTCCACCGCGGCCGGGTTAATCAACGGGCCGATAGTCACGCCGTCGTCCAGGCCGTTGCCCACTTTTAATTTCTCCACCGCCGCTTTCAGCTTTTCGGCAAAGGCGTCGTAGATGCCGTCCTGCACCAGAAAACGGTTGGTGCACACGCAGGTCTGGCCCGCGTTGCGGTATTTGGAGGCCACGGCACCGATCACCGCGGCGTCCAGATCGGCATCATCAAACACAATAAACGGTGCGTTGCCGCCCAGTTCCATACTGGTCTTTTTGATGGTTGGGGCACACTGCGCCAGCAGTTGCGCACCCACCTCGGTGCTGCCGGTAAACGACAGCTTGCGGACGTCCGGGTTGGCGGTCAGTTCTGCGCCGATGGCCTGGCTCGGGCCGGTAATCACGTTGCAAACACCGGCCGGTAAGCCCGCTCGCTCGGCCAGCACGGCGAGCGCCAATGCTGAGAACGGCGTCTGGCTGGCGGGGCGGATCACCCCGGTGCAGCCTGCCGCCCAGCCGGGGCCGGCTTTGCGGGTGATCATTGCCGCCGGGAAGTTCCACGGCGTAATGGCAGCAAATACCCCAATCGGTTCTTTCTGCACGATGATGCGCCGACCGGCCTGGGGCTGCGGAATGGTATCGCCGTAGACACGTTTGCCTTCTTCGGCAAACCACTCGATAAAGGACGCCGCGTAGGCAATCTCACCCCGGCTTTCAGCCAGTGGCTTGCCCTGTTCTGCGGTCATGATCAGCGCCAGATCGTCCTGGTTTTCCATCATCAACTCGAACAGGCGGCGCAGTTTGCCGGCGCGCTCTTTGGCGGTCAGTGCACGCCAGGCGGGCTGGGCCTTCTTGGCGGCGGCAATCGCCTGGGCGGTTTCTTTGGTACCTAACGCCGGGACCTGGCCGACCAGTTCGCCGGTGGCGGGATTGTGGACTTTGATGCTCTGGTCGCCTTTGATCGGCAGCCATTGCCCGTCGATATAGTTAGCCTCGCGGAACAGAGCAGGATCTTTGAGGGTGGCAGAGAAGTGATTGCTCATTGGTTATCTTCCTTTTTCAGAATTCAACACAGGGTGACCTATCCCAAACGGCACCCCTTTACCCTAGCAAACTTTTCCGCCTTCATTTGCCCGATCCGTGGCAACAAATCAATTTGCTGTGATGCGCACCTTCTGTACAAAAAGCACCCGCAGTCGGGACGATACTGAAGTCAGCAGGCATATGACCCTTTTCGATGCGATTAAAAGGAGTGTGCAAATGATGAAATCAGTGGACAGACATCTCTATGGCGGCGGTGAAATGGATTTTCTGGCGTCGAGCATTGCGCTGATGGAATGGCAGGGAAGGGAGGTTGATGCCGACAAAGTGGCCGGCAATATGTCGGAGCCGCAAAGCCGCTTGTTCTTTGAACGCCTGAGCTATTTCCGCCAACTTTATCAGGCGGCCACCACGGTGGAACACAGCGTATAAAACCCAATCAACTGACCCCGCCAACGCGGGGTTTTTTATACTGTCCACACGCCGGTGTTCAGCGTTGCCGGGGAGAACTCAAGATTGCGGCCGCGCCACGGCAGGGCCTGTGAAAAGCGCCATGCGCTGTGTATATCGAAGCGCCAGTAGCGTTCCGCACCCGCCACACCTTGGCCCACCTCCGCTTGCCAGAGGATCTGCGTTTCCCCCTGCAGGTGCAAAATACTCCCGTTTTCAAAATCAATAAACAGTAACGCCGCACGCGGTTCCGCCAGCAGGTTACCCAGGGTATTCATATAACGGTTACCGCGAAAATCCGGCATCCACAGGCTGTTGCCCTCCAGATGGATAAACCCCGGTTTTCCGCCCCGGTGCGAAATATCCACGCCGCCTTGCGCCAGCTGGGTATGGGCAGCACTGGCGACGAAACAGGTATCCGCGTTGCGAATCAACGCCTGTGCTGCTGCGTCCAGCGTAGTGAGATGCTCAATCGGTGTGGGGTTGGCGGGGGCCGGGTACAGCTCGCGCCGCTGAATATACTGCGGACAGTTGCCAAAGCTTTGCCTGACGTCGATCTCAATGCGGTTTTTGTCGGTACGCCCGATCACACCGTTGGCACGGTTACGCCGCCGATTGCTGAAGTCCAGCCCCAATGCTCCCACTGGCTTGCCGGATTGCAAGGCTGCCTGTGCCGGATCATCGCCATGGCGGGGCGTGCTGATACGCAGGTGTGTGCTGTCCGGCGTGCGCAAAAATCCGGGCGGGCCGCTGAACAGGGTCGCCACCGGCCAACCCTGCTCGTCCAGCGTGGCGACAAACAGGTAAGGCAGTGCCTCGAAAAACTTGCGGTGCTGGTCGGGCATGTTGGGGAAAATGCCGCCGCACACCTGGTCAAATCCGGCCAGGGTTTGGGCACGTAGTTCATCGGGGTGGAACATCTGCGGGATCATCGGATTTACCTCCCGGTGGGGTACGGCAGCGACGGCATGGCAAAGAAGCCGGGCAGTGCCGCGATACGCGCCACCCAACGTTGGATTGCCGGGTAGGGTGCCAGCGAAATGCCCCCTTCCGGAGCTACCGCCACATAGCTGTAGCAGGCCAGATCGCCAATGGTGGCCTGTTGCGTTGCCAGAAACGCACGGTCGGTCAGATGTTGCTCCATCTGCGGCAGGAAGCGGGCGCTTATCGCCAGCGCGGCCTGATAATCCTCCGCCACCCCAAACTGGGCGATCAAACGAGCGGAAGCCGGCCCATAGCGGACTTCTCCCGCCGCTCTGGACAACCATGCTTGCACCTGTGCCGCGGCTGCCGGGTCTTCGGGTAACCAATGGCTACCTGGCGCGTAGCGTTTGACCAGATACAGCAAAATGGCGTTGCTGTCGGCCAGCGTCAGCTCGCCATCGACCAGCAACGGGATCTGACCAAAAGGGTTCAGCGCCAGAAAGGCTTCGCTTTGGCGTACCTCGGCAGGCGCTTCGATAAATTCATACGGCAGCTCGAGCATCCGCAACAGCAACGCCACGCGGTGGACGTGGCCGGAAAGCGGGGTACCGTACAGTTTTAGCTTTTGCATGCTCACACTCCTGAAGGATTTTCATTAGCATACTCTTGCGGTCAGTAGGCGAAATCCGGCAATCTGGAAATTGATAATTTCACTTTATGGAACAGTCTATGGATCGGTTGGACGAACTGGAGATTTTTGTGACGGTGATCCAGCACGGCAGTCTGGCCGCCGCCGGTCGCAAACTGCGGCGTTCCGCCCCGGCAGTGACCCGGGCTATCGCCTCGCTGGAGCAGCGTTTTGGTGCCCGACTGGTTGAACGCACCACCCGGAGGTTAGCTCCGACCGAGGCCGGGTTGCGGTTGGCGGAGCGTGCGCACTTGCTGCTGCATGAATATCAGTCGGCGGTGCTGGACACGGCGGATACCCAGCTCAGTGGCCTGCTGCGTATCACCTCGCCGGTGCAGTTCGGGCGTAAGCACGTGGCGCCGGTAGTGATGGCGTTTCTCGATCTCTATCCGCAGATGCAAATTGAAATGGTGCTCAACGATCGCAACCTGGATTTGATTGACGAGGGGCTGGACGTGGCGGTGCGTATCGGTCATTTGCAGGACTCTTCCCGCGTGGCGCGGCGGTTGGGGCAGGTCTCGCGGGTGACGGTCGCCAGCCCGGCCTATCTGGCACTGCGCGGCGAGCCAAAACAACCGGCGCAACTGGCCGATCATGACACCATTGTCGGCACCCAACGGGCGTCGCTGCGCGAATGGCGTTTTGGCCCGCAGGAGAACGGTGACAGGGTAAGGCTGACACCACGCCTGCTGCTTAATGAAGTCGAAACCCAACTGCTGGCGGCGCGAGCGGGTAAGGGCATCGCCCGGTTGTTGTCATATCAGGTGGCAGAGGATTTGGCGGCGGGGACGCTGGTGCGCCTGCTCCCGGCGTTTGAACCTTTGCCAATGCCGGTGCAACTGGTGGCGCAGAACATCCAACGCATGCCGCTAAAGGTAAGGACCTTTTGGGATTATGCCTGGCAAGAATTAAGTCAATTAGCGCAAATTCAGCCGGGAATAAAATAGCCATTAAGGCGCAATAAGTTTCACTGGTTAAACTTATTGCGCCGCAGAAAAGATTTATATTACCCTGCACGCATTGCTGCTGCTCCCTTCTTGACAATATTATTCCCGGTGCTAATAGTTAACGCATATCTTAAATAATAAACGAAGTTTAATATATGAAACTTTTGGCAGGGAGTTACGATAACGGTTCGACGGTGGACAATGAAGATCAGATCCTGACCTCATTCCAAACCCGCAGCCTGGCCGTTTATCAGCAAGTTCGCAGCGAACGCAATATTCCCTATGGCGATTCTCCCCGGGAAGTTTTTGATTGGTTATATTCTGACGGCCAACCCAAAGGCACGTTAATATTTATTCACGGCGGCTATTGGCAATTTTGCAGCAAGGACGATTTTGCCTTTATTGCCGCCGTGCCATTGTCATTGGGTTTTGACGTGGTGCTGCTGGAATATACGTTGGCCCCTCAGGCCAATCTGGACGATATTTGTCGGCAAACCGGCGCGGCGTTGAGTGCCATTCAACAACGGCTTGCGCCAAACAAGTCTGCGCCGGTTTACCTGTGTGGCCATTCTGCCGGTGGGCATCTGGCCAGTTATTGGCAGCATCATGCGGTGGTCGACGCGGTGTTACCGATCAGCGGTATTTTCGAGCTGGAGCCCTTGTTAACCAGCTACGTTAACCGGCAATTGCAGTTGACCCCGCAGCAAATAACCCAGTTGAGCCCGGTGAGGAATATCCCTGAGCATATCAAACCGATGACGCTATTTTACGGTGATGCCGAGCTGCCGGAGCTGATTGGCCAGTCGCAGTATTACTATGCCGCGCTTAAAGCCAAACACCTGCCCGTCAGCCTGGTCGCGGTTGCCGGTGCCAACCATTACAACGTGCTGGATTCGCTGTTCGCCAAAGGCGGAGCGCTGATCCGCCAGTTAACCACTACGGGGAAGTAAACCATGCGCACCATCATCGATACCGGCCTGCCGGAAATTGGCCAACCCTTTTCCTGGGCAACTAAAGGCGGCGGTATGCTATTCACTGCTCATGGCCCGGTCAGACCCGACGGCAGCATTGAAACCGGCGCGCCGGAAAAGCAGATTACCCTGACCTTTGATAACCTGGCACAGACGTTAAAAGCGGCAAATAGCCACAGCGACAATGTCTTGCAGGTCATTATTTATCTTACCGATGTGAATGACGTTAAATTACTCGATGAAATTTACAAGAAATACTTTAATTATCCTTACCCCAATCGTTCAACGGTGATCGTTGATAAATTGGTAGTGCCGGGAATGAAAATAGAGATTACCGTCAGCGCTACGGCCTAAAGCTTTATATAACCAGAACACCCACCTGCAAATTCATTAAATAATGAATTAAGGAATCGCTATGTTTAATCACATTGGCCGCTCGGCGGCCGATCCTATTATGTCGTTGATGGAAGCTTATTTACAGGATGAAAATACGCAGAAAGTGAATCTGGGTATTGGTCTTTATTACGATCAGCAGGGCAAGATCCCGCTGATGCAGGCGGTTGAGGCGGCCGAGCGGCAGTTGCTCGAGCAGCGTCGCCCGCACGGCTATCCGCCGATCGAAGGGTCGGCACTGTTCGCTCAACAGGTACAGACTTTGTTGTTCGGCGCGGCAGCGTTACCGTCCATTTGCACGGTACAGACCGTCGGCGGTTCCGGTGCCCTGAAGCTGGCAGCCGATTTTATCCATCACTACCTGTCCCGCCGTGACATCTGGGTGTCTGATCCTACCTGGGCCAACCATTGGGCGATCTTTGAGGGCGCCGGGCTGAACGTCCATACCTATCCGTATTTTGATGAGGCCAGCGGCGGTCTGCGGTTTGACGCCATGCTGGATACGCTGGACAGCCTGCCGGAAGGCAGCGTAGTGCTGCTACACCCTTGCTGTCATAACCCGACCGGTACCGATCTCAGTCAGGCACAGTGGCGTGCCACCCTTGAGGTGGTCCAGCGTCGTCGCCTGCTGCCGTTGTTCGATATCGCCTATCAGGGCTTTGGCGACGGTCTGGACGAGGACTGTTTCGTACTGCGTGAGGCGCTGAAAACCGATGTGGAATTCTTGGTCGCTAATTCGTTTTCGAAAAATGTCGCGCTGTATGGCCAGCGACTGGGCGGGCTTTCGGTACGCGGTGCCACCCCGGAGAGTGCGGCAAACGTCAAGGGGGCGCTGAAAACCTTGATCCGCCGCAGCTACTCCTGCCCGCCGACCCACGGCAGCCAGATTGTGGAAACCCTGTTGGCAGACGCCGGCCTGCGGCAGCAGTGGGAGAGCGAACTGGCCGGCATGCGGCAACGTATCAAACAGATGCGCCAAGTCCTGGCTAACGGGCTGGAAAAGGGCGGTTCGCCGTTGGACTACCGTCGCATTCGCGACCAGAAGGGCATGTTCAGTTACACCGGACTGAACCCACAACAGCTCGAGCGGCTGCGGCAAGATTACGCCATCTATCTGGTGGCCCCCGGCCGCATGTGTCTGCCTGGCCTGAACCAAAATAATGTCGACTACGTTACTGCCGCCATCCTGGATGTCACCCGTACTGCGTGAATAAGGTAGGACTGCCATGAAACAGATGAAAGGTTTTGAAGAAATTGCGCGGCGGCAGGGCGGTTTGAAGAAACAACTCACCGCCGGGCAGATGACCATGCTGGCGATAGGGGGGGCGATCGGCACCGGACTGTTTCTCGGCAGTGCCTATGCCATTCAGATGGCTGGTCCCAGCGTACTGTTGAGTTATTTTATCGGCGGCGTGGTGGCGCTGTTGCTGATGGGATGTCTGGCGGAGATGACTTCCGAACACCCAACGCCGGGCTCTTTCGGCGACTATGCCGAGTTTTACATCAGTCCGCTGTTCGGTTTTCTGGTGCGTTACTCCTACTGGTCCTGCGTAGTATTGGCGGTGGGCACCGAGGTGACCGCCATCGGTATGTATATGCAGTTCTGGTTCCCGACCACGCCGATTTGGCCGTGGGTTCTTTTGTTCTCCGCCGCGGTGATTTTCATCAACGTGATTGGCGTCAAGTCCTTCGGCCAGGTGGAGTATGCGTTGTCGACTATCAAGGTGGTCGCCATCGCGGCCTTTATCGCCATTGGTATCGGTATTCTGCTGTTTTCTGCTAACCCGGCCTTTGGTATTCACAACTTTACTGCCAACGGTGGCTTCTTCCCGTTTGGCGTCAAGGGCATGTGGTTCGCGGTGATCGTGTCGATTTTCAGCTACCTGAGCATTGAGATGATCGCGGTGGCCGCCGGTGAAGCCAAAAACCCGGTGATTGCGGTCAAAACCGCCTTCAAGGGCACCATCTTACGGCTGTTTATTTTTTACATGCTGTCGATTGCGCTGATGCTGGCGATCGTTCCCTGGCGGCAGTCCGGTACCGGCGAAAGCCCGTTCCTGATGGCGATGAATGTGATCCACCTGCCCGCCGCCGCCGGTATCTTCAACTTTATCGTGCTGGTGGCCGCGTTGTCGGCGATGAATAGCCAGTTGTATATCACCACCCGCATGATGTTCTCGCTGTCTCGCGCCGGGCAAGCACCGGCTGCGTTGGGGCGGGTCAGTAAACGCGGCATCCCGGTGAGTGCGCTGGCGATGTCGTGCATTGGCATTGTGGTGTCGATCGTACTGAGCCTGGTTTATCCGGAGAAATCCTTTGCCGCCATGATGTCGATCTCGGTGTACGGCGCCTGTTTCACCTGGCTGATGATTTTTGTCACCCACCTGTTTTTCCGCCGTCAGCACCGTCAAACCCACCTGAAATTCCGCATGTGGGGGTTCCCGTACACCACGTTGGCCGGTGCCGGTTTGATGGCGGCATTGTTGATCTCGACGGCGTTCACCGAGTTTTTCAAGATGACGCTGTGGTTTGGCATTCCGTTTACCCTGTTGCTGGTGGCGATCTACTTCTTCTATAGCCGCCATCAGCCGGTACCCGCCGCGATGGAGACTTCGGGGGTAGAGTAAAGTGGTTCGCTAAAAATGTGATTATCTGGCTCTGGCAGCAAACCACTTTAACCGGAGAATAAAGGATCTTTTGCCGATGTAGAGTGGTGTTGCCATGAGCAGTGAAACAGAAAAAAACCAGGTTATCGGCGGTAGCCGTCATTCGACGCAGGGTTGGGTCAACGGCTTTTTGGGTATGTTGATTTTTAGCGGTTCTTTGCCCGCCACGCGCCTGGCAGTGCAGGAGTTTGATCCGCTGTTCCTGACCGCGATGCGGGCGGTGCTGGCAGCCTTGTTAGCCCTCTGTGCCTTGGGGTTGATGCGTCAACGCCGGCCACGGCGTCATGACATCGCGCCCCTGGTGTTGGTGGCTATCGGGGTGGTGATCGGTTTTCCTTTACTGACGGCATTGGCCTTACAGCACACCACTTCGGCGCATGCACTGGTGTATATCGGGCTGTTGCCCTTGGCGACCGCCTGTTTTGGCGTGCTGCGCGGGGGAGAACGCCCGAAAATCGCTTTCTGGCTGTTCTCGGTGTTGGGCAGCCTGCTGGTGGGGGCTTTCGCACTGAGTCAGGGGGCGGGCGCTTCCTGGGCCGGTGACCTGCTGATGGTGGCTGCGGTACTGCTTTGCGGTCTGGGTTACGCGGAAGGCGCAATATTGACGCGTAAACTCGGTGGCTGGCAGGTGATCTCCTGGGCGCTGGTAGTGGCCTTACCGCTGACGGCCATGGTGGCCATTGGGGCAGCGCCTGCGGATTGGCCGCAGGTCAGCGTCGGGGCCTGGCTTTCTCTGGGCTATATTTCGCTGTTCAGCATGTGGATTGGCTTTATCTTCTGGTATCGCGGTTTGGCGCTGGGCGGCATTGCTGCGGTGGGGCAACTGCAATTGCTACAGCCCTTTTTTGGTCTGGCGCTGGCCGGGCTGGTGCTGCATGAAACCATCCAACCCTCGATGCTGGCGGTCATGGCCGGGGTGCTGGTCTGCGTGTACGGCGCGAAGCGGTTTTCCCGTTAAACCGGGCAAGATAATGCCTGAGACCCCTTCACTTAAACACGATATTAGGGGAAAACGGGGGATGGGGTTCCCGCAGGGACGCCCCACCCCCGGGTCGCCCCGGGTATCTCAATCTCGCCGCTTTACTCTGCCTCGGCTAACGTCACCAGCACCTGATTCAGCCGTTGAGTGGCTTGATGGATTTGCAACTCATCGTAGCCGCCCAATCCGAGTATCAAGCCGCTTTTCCCGCTGCCGACGGCATACATCGGCGACAGTGCGCTAACCGCCACCCCGGCTTCGGCGGCACGGCGAACGACCTGTTGGTCATCCAGTCCCGCCTTCAACCACAACACCAGATGCATGCCCTGATCGCTGGGGTGCAGGGCGGCCAGCCCGGCAGAAACATGGGCATTGATGGCTTCGGTTAATACCCGCCGTTTTTCCGCATACACGCTGCGCATGCGGCGGATATGGCGATCCAGATGCCCCTGCGCCATAAAACTGGCCAGCACGTGCTGATCGGCGCTGGGTGGGTGGCGATCCATCAGCACTCGCGCACCGCAGAAGGCATCCACCAAGGGTTTGGGCAGGATGGCATAACCCAGGCGTAATGAAGGGAAAAGGATCTTGCTGAAGGTGCCCAGATAGACAACTCTGGCCGGATCCAGCCCCTGCAAAGAGGGAAACGGATGGCCGGAGTAACGCATTTCACTGTCGTAATCGTCTTCGACAATCCAGGCCCGCTGCTGCTTGGCCCAGGCCAGTAGTTCGAGCCGGCGCGACATGCTCATCGGCATGCACAGCGGGTATTGGTGAGAAGGGGTGACAAAAACGGCCTTGGCCTGTGGCGCGATTTTGCTGCCTGCCACCACGTCTATCCCTTCGGCATCGACCGGGACTCTGGCCATCAGCCGGTCGCGGAATACGCTATTGAAGATGGCGGTAATACCGTGATAGGCCGGATCTTCCACCCAGGCGGTGTCACCGGCATCCAGCAGGATTTGCGTGGCCAGATACAACCCTTGTTGAGTGCCGGAAGTGATCATCACCTGTTCCGGCGTACAGAGCACCGAACGGGACTTGCGGACATATTCACAGACGGCCTTGCGTAGCGGCAACGCACCCAGCGGCTCGCCATAACCGGCGGGGGCACCGGGCCCGCGCGCGCGGACACGGTTGCCGAGGCGACGCCAGACATCATCGGGCGCGGTATCATTGATTGGCACCGAGACGGTAAAGGGGACCGGCGGCAGTGGCCGTAACTGGCTGGCAAATTGCGCTAATGCCTGCGCCTGGCTGGAAAGGGTTATGTCACAAATATCAGCGCTGTTGGCCGGTACAGGCGGCTGGCGGTGAAGTGACAGGGCGACACGGGTACCCGAACCGGGCTGCGCTTCCAGAAAACCTTCCGCCGTCAGTTGTTCGAAGGCGGTCAGCACCGTGCCTCTGGCCAGCCGCAACGCGCCCGCCAGCACGCGGGTTGAAGGCAAGGGATCGCCGGGCTTCAGTTCGCCTTTATTGATCGCGGCCCGCAGTGCCTGGGCAAGTTGCAGACTAAGCTGCCCCGCCTGACGATCAAGCTCGCCGATGGCGGGGACTTCCACCGTTTTAGCCGTTCTGGGCATAAATTCCGGTCCAGATAAAAGAAGTTAAACAGGGGTTTCACTGTAAACCACTTTGGCTTGAAACGGCGCTTTTTTACCCGGCTTAAAGCTGACTTTTTGGGATCAGATGGTCGCCAAAACTCAACCGCTGACGGCCCGGTTCGATTTCGGTCAGTGGAGCCACTTCCCGCAGTGAGGAGCGACAGCGCAGCACCAGGTCATGATATTCACGCGTACCGGCCACTTTCCACGCCAGCTCCTGCTCGGTCAGGTCGCGCAACACCCGCGCAGGACTACCGATTACCAGCTTGTTGGCTTCAATCACCGCGGCGGCTTTGACGAACGCCATGGCACCGACGATGGTGTTTTCACCGATCTCCGCACCGTCCATGATCACCGCGTTCATACCGACCATGGCATTACGGCGGATGCGGCAACCGTGCAGGATCGCGCCGTGGCCGATATGCCCGTCCTGTTCCACCACGGTGTCCTGCTGCGGAAAACCGTGCATCACGCAGTTGTCCTGAATATTGGCACCATCGCCGATCACCAGTCGGCCAAAGTCGCCGCGCAGGCTGGCATTGGGGCCGATATACACCCGTTTGCCGACGATCACATCGCCAATCAGCACCGCGGTCGGGTGCACATAGCTGCTGGGGTCTACCACTGGCGTCAGGCCGTCAATCTGATACACGGGCATAGCAAAAGCTCCTTAAAGTGAAAGATCACGCGGCAAGCCGCCAAAGCGTCGGTAATAACCGGCCGCCGGGGCGGGCAGAGCGCCGATAGTGGTTTCTGCCAGCGTGCTGACATACTCGGTCGCGGCACGATCCACCCGCTGATAAATATTGATGCACAGGTTGCGGGCGATCTGCCCCTCCCACTGGACGGGCAATAAAGCATCCGGCAGCAGGGGATCTTTCAGCACCACGCGGCGGAAGAAGTGGATCAATAATAGCTTAATCTGGAAACAGCGCTGGGGCGTCAGCAGCGCATCGTCGGTTTCGCGCAGCAGTGTCATTAGCGGGCGGAAAGAGACGATAAACTCATGATAATCGGCGGCCACGTCGCCCAAAGCCCAGCAGTTGGCCACCAGCTGTTGCAGGGTTTGCTCGGAACGGTTGTAAGGGTAGTCGGCGCGAAAGTAGATCACCTGTTCGCTGGCGTTAAGCTCGCCGAGCAGGGCGGTGACGTCGGTTTGTGCATGGGTGGGGGCCGCCATCAGGTTATTGGCGATTTGGCCGAAGCCCAGCCAGCCCAGCTCTTTTTTCAGCCGTGCCCGCTCGCTTTTTTCCGCGCTTTCCAGCAACAGCAGATCCCATTTACCGTCCCAGGCCGGTGGCTCGCTAAGGTAGATTTTCGACTCGGCGTGGCGGAATTGGCGCATGCCCTGATCGGTCACCCGATAGAAGCTGCGGCGGCCGATTTTTTCGACTGCCAGCCAGCCCTCTTTTTGCAGGCGAAATACCGAAGTGCGCACAAAGCGGTCACCAAAACCTAGTGCTTCCAGCAGCGCGCTCAGGCTGCCGAGCCACACCTCGCCGCCGCGATGGCTAAGCGCATCGCCGTACAGGGAGATAATCAGTGAGGTACCGCTGATCGGCTGCGCGTCTATAGCATGGCGGATAAACTCATCCAGTTTATGTTCCATATTTTTCCATGGGTTAGCCGACGATGAGACACAACATTACCACAAATTATTGTGGCGTCATCCGTGACGCCGGCGGGATCAGCGTGGTCGCAGATCGACCACCCGCTGGGCTTTGCCTTCCGAACGGGGAATATCACCGCAGTTGGCAATGCTGACGTCAGTGCTGACGCCGATAATCGACTTGATATGGTGGCGCAGCTGGTGGCAAATCTCACAGCGCTGCTGGTGGCTGAGGCTGAGCGCCGCCTCTTTCAATTCAACGCGTACCGCCAGGGTATCCAGGTGTCCGCTGCGGCTGACCTGCAGCTGGTAGTGCGGTGACAGCTGTTCGAACTGCATGATTTGTTCTTCCACCTGCGATGGGAACACATTGACGCCACGGATGATCAGCATGTCGTCAGAGCGGCCGGTGATTTTCCCCATGCGGCGCATCTGGCGGGCATCGCCGGGCAGCAGGCGGGTGAGATCGCGGGTGCGATAACGGATCACCGGCAGCGCCTCTTTGGTCAGGGTGGTGAACACCAGTTCACCGTGCTGGCCGTCCGGCAGGACAAGGCCGGTCTCCGGGCAGATGATTTCCGGCAGGAAGTGGTCTTCCCAGATGGTCGGGCCGCCACCGCTTTCGGCACATTCCATCGCTACCCCTGGCCCCATCACTTCTGACAGACCATAAATATCCAGCGCCTTGATGCCCATGCGGCTTTCAATTTCGTGCCGCAGCGCTTCGGTCCAGGGTTCTGCGCCAAACACCCCCAGACGCAATGAGCAGCCACGGGCATCGCCGCCCATTTTGCGTTCCAGTTCGTCGATCAGCGTTAAACAATAGGACGGCGTCACCATGATCACGTCAGGTTTGAAATCCAGGATCAGCTGCGCCTGCCTTTCGGTTTGGCCGCCGGACATCGGGATCACTGTGGCCCCGAGTCGTTCCGCGCCATAGTGAGCGCCTAGCCCACCGGTAAACAGGCCATAGCCGTAGGCCACGTGCACCTTGTCTTTGGCGGTGGCACCGGCGGCGCGCAGGCTGCGGGCGACGATATCGGCCCAGTTATCGATATCCCGCTGGGTATAACCGACCACCGTTGGTCGGCCGGTGGTGCCCGACGAAGCGTGAATGCGCACTACCTGTTCCATTGGCACCGCAAAGGTGTCGAACGGGTAGTTGTCGCGCAAGTCCTGTTTGGTGGTGTAGGGGAAGCGGGTCAGGTCGCTCAACTGTTTGAGATCGTCGGGATGTACGCCCGCCTGATCGAACTTGCGTTTGTACATCGGCACATTGTTATAGGCATGGTGCAGCGTCCATTTCAGACGTTCCAGTTGCAGCGCTTCAATCTCATCACGCGAGGCGAACTCAATGGCGTCGAGTGGCTGTGGATTTGTGGTCATAATTAGCCTCGGGGGTCAGACTCGCTCAATGATCATGGCGATGCCTTGGCCGACGCCGATGCACATGGTGCAAAGCGCGTAGCGGCCGGAACGCCGTTCCAGTTCAAACAGGGCGGCCAGCGCCAGACGTGCACCGCTCATCCCCAACGGATGGCCAAGGGCAATGGCGCCGCCGTTAGGATTCACCTGCGGGGCGTCATCCGGCAGGCCAAGCTGGCGTAGTACCGCCAGCGCCTGGGCGGCAAACGCCTCATTAAGTTCGATCACGTCCATTTGCGCCAGTTTCAGCCCAGCCAATTCCAGCACCTTGCGGGTGGCCGGCAGCGGCCCGATGCCCATCAAACCGGGTTCGACGCCGCAGGTAGCGGTAGCGACGATGCGCGCACGTGGCGTTAAGCCCTGGCTGACGGCCATCGCCTCCGAGGCGACGATCAGCGCTGCGGCACCGTCGTTCAAGCCGGAAGCGTTACCGGCGGTCACGGTACCGGGTTGGCGGAACGGCGTTTTTAACCCCTGCAATTGTTCCAGCCGGGTGTCTGCGCGTGGGTGTTCATCCTGGCTGAACAGCGTCACCGCACCTTTTTTACCGCTGAGGCTGACCGGCACGATCTCCTGTGCCAGTAAACCCAACTCCTGCGCCCGGGCCGCCCGCTGCTGGCTACGCAACGCGAAGGCGTCCTGATCGGCGCGACTGATATTGAACTGTGCCGCCACGTTTTCGGCGGTTTCCGGCATTGAGTCGGTGCCGTACTGCGCCTGCATCAGCGGGTTGATAAAGCGCCAACCCAGGGTGGTGTCATACAGCTGCGCCTGGCGACTGAAGGCCGTGTCGGCCTTACGCATCACCAGCGGCGCGCGGGTCATGGATTCCGCACCACCGGCCAGCACCAACCCGGCTTCCCCGGCCTTGATGCTGCGTGCCGCCATGGCCAGCGCGTCCAATCCTGAACCGCACAGACGGTTGACGGTGGTGCCGGAAACGTTCACCGGCAGGCCCGCCAGCAATGCCGCCATGCGCGCCAGATTGCGGTTATCTTCCCCGGCCTGATTGGCGCAGCCGAGGATCACATCATCCACTAACGACCAGTCCACCTGAGGGTGGCGTGCTACCAGGGCACGCAGCGGCAGCGCGGCCAAATCATCGGCCCGCACGTGGGCCAATGCGCCACCGTAACGGCCAATCGGCGTACGGACGCCATCGCAGATAAACGCCTGACTCATGGTTGTTCCCCTAAAATGGCATGGCCGAGGCGATGCGCACGCCCGCGAAACCAGGCGACGGTTTTGCCCAATTGATTGACGATTTCCACGTCGTACAGCCCGGTGGTTTTGCCCTGATGACGGACTTCCGCACTGGCGGTCAGACGATCGCCGGCCAGCGCCGGGCGGATAAACTCGATATTGCAGCCGGACGCCACCGCCGCCAGCCCCTGGCTGTTGCAGGCATAGGCGAAGGCGGTGTCCGCCAGGCTGAACAGTTGGCCGCCGTGGCAGGTCTGGTGGCCGTTGAGCATCTGCGGGCCAACGGTCATGCTGACCCGGGCGAAACCGGCATCGACCGCATCCACCCGCATCCCCATCGCCTGGGCGCAGGTATCCTGCTGGAACATCTGTTCGGCGCAGCGTTGTGCCAGCGCGTGGGGCGTATTGGCGTTCATTGTTGGGCTCCTGAAGAGAGGGATGCGTAATGGCGCAACAGCGGCATTGGGCGGTAGCGGGGCTCGCCGTAGTGGTGTTGCAGATTTTCCAGCGTGGTCAGGATTTGTCGCCAGCCCAGGGCGGCGGCCCATTCCAACGGACCGCGTGGGTAGTTGACGCCGCAGCGCATGGCCTGGTCGGTATCCTCGGCACTGGCGACGCCCTTGTTCACCACGTCGAGCGCTTCATTTGCCAGCATGGCGAGGGTGCGCATCACCAACAGGCCGGGGTAGTCCGGCAAGGCGATCACCTTCTTGCCGAGAGATTGCAGCAGGCGAACCACGCTGGCGTTGTGACGGGCATCGTTTTGCGCTGCGCAGCTGATAGCAACGGTGGAGGCCTGCGAGTAGTTGGCGGACAGATCAAACAGCACCACGGGGGTTCCGGTTTCATCGGCGACTTGGCTGGCTGTTTTACCATTCGTTAACATCAATGTAACTTCATCGATCCGGGCAATGGCACTGGTCTGGCCAGATTGTTTGATCGACTCCGCATTTCCGGCCAGTAACTCGCTCAGCACGGCCATACCCTGCGGATCCCCATGCAGCGTGACGCTGCGCGCTAATGCCGCCGTGGAAGGAGGCAGCACCGCAGCGACCGGCGTTTGCTGATCGCCATAGCGATAAAACCCCCGGCCGCTTTTGCGACCAAGACGCCCGGCCGCCACCAGTTCCTGCTGCACCAGCGACGGGGTAAAGCGGGGATCCTGGAAGAATGCCTGAAACACCGATTCGGTCACGGCGTAATTGATGTCCTGACCAATCATATCGGTCAGTTGCAGCGGTCCCATGGCGAAGCCGCCCGCGTCGCGCATCACCGCATCCAGCGTGGCGGCGTCGGCGACCTGTTCTTCCAGTGCGCGCAGGGTTTCGGCGTAAAACGGTCGCGCTACCCGATTGACGATAAACCCCGGCGTGGAGCGGCACAGCACGCTTTGTTTGCCCCATTGCCGGGTTAGCGTTTGCAGCGTGGCGAGGGTTTCGGCACTGGTGTCCAGCCCGCTGACGATCTCTACCAGTTTCATCAGCGGTGCCGGGTTGAAGAAGTGCAGCCCGGCCAGCCGCTGTGGATGCTGCAACGCACCGGCGATCGCGGTTATCGACAGCGACGAGGTGTTGCTGGCAAACAGCGTGGCGGGCGAGCACAGGGCTTCCAGATCGCGGAACAGGCTTTGTTTGATCGCCAGCTTCTCCGCTACCGCCTCTATCACCAGCGCACTGTCGGCCAGCGGGTGTAGCGAATCTACCGGCTGAATGCGTGCCAGCAAGGCTTCGGTGACCGCGGCATCGGCCTTACCGGCCGCCACCCGTTGACGCAGCCGCTGGGCGAGCACGTTGAGCGCCTGCCGGGCAGCGGAGGCGTCGATATCAAACAGCTGCACGGGATGCCCGGCAGCGGCGGCCACCTGGGCGATGCCGATGCCCATGGTACCGGCACCTATCACCGCGACCCTGGCGTTGAAGTTCGGCTGGCTCATGGTTATTTCCCGCTGAAAGAAGGAGGGCGCTTGGCGAAGAAGGCGCTGACCCCTTCACGGTAATCGTCGCTGCGGCCGCCGAGACGCTGCAGATCGCGTTCTAAATCGAGCTGCTGATCGAGGGTGTTGCTGGCCGAACTGTAGAGGGCTTTTTTAATCAACCCCAGCCCGTAGGTCGGTTGGGTCGCCAGATGCTGCGCCAGCGTTTGGCTGGTGGCGGCCAGTTCATCCGCAGGCACCACCTGCCAGATCATCCCCCAGGCCAGCGCCTGTTGTGCGCTGATTTTATCCCCCAGCATCGCCATGCCCATGGCACGGGCATGGCCCGCCAGGCGCGGCAGGAACCAACTGCCACCGGAGTCCGGCACCAGCCCCAGACGGCAGAATGACTGGATAAAGTTGGCATTGTCGGCGGCGATCACGATATCGCAGGCCAGTGCCAGGGCGGCCCCGGCCCCCGCCGCCACGCCGTTGACCGCGCAGACTACCGGCTTCGGCAAGGCGGTCAGGCGGCGGATCAGCGGGTTGTAGAAGCGTTCTACCGACAGGCCCAGATCCGGTGCCTGTTGTTCAACGCTGACGTTGCGATCGTTCAGATCCTGCCCGGCGCAAAACCCGCGTCCGGCACCGGTGATCAGCAGGCAGCGCACGCTGTCGTCGCGTTCGGCGAGGGTCAGCGCTTCGCTAAGCTGGCGGTGCATCTCGTCGTTAAAGCTGTTGAGCCGGTCCGGCCGGTTGAGGGTCAGGGTCAGCACCCCGGCTTCCAGATGGGTGAGAATCAATGCGTTATCCATAAATCAGCGCCCCTGATAGTTTGGCGTACGTTTTTCGAAGAAGGCGGCGATGCCTTCACGGCGATCGTCGGTGGCGGCCAGGGTGACAAACTGCTGGCGCTCAATGGCAAGCCCCTGGCTAAGGCCGGTTTCTTCAGCCTGTTTCAATGCCTGTTTGGCGGCGCGTAATGCCAGCGGCGCCTGCAGGCTGATATGTTCGGCAATCTGTTGCGTGCGTTCCAGCGTCAGCGCATCGACACAGACTTCGCTGACCAGGCCGCTTTGTAGTGCACAGGTGGCGTTGATGGCTTCACCGGTCAGAACCATCTGGCTGGCGCGCGATTTGCCGACGCAGCGTATCAGGCGCTGGGTGCCACCGGCCCCCGGCATCAGGCCGAGGGTGATTTCCGGCAGGCCGAAGCGGGCGCTTTCACCGCAGATAATGATGTCGCAGGCCAGCGCCAGTTCGCAGCCGGCGCCCAGCGCATAGCCGTTTACCGCCGCCAGCAGCGGTTTGCTGAACTGGGCCAGCCGCTGCCACAGCAGTGGGCGGCGATCCGTCAGCGCGGCAGGCAGATCTTGTTTTTGCAGCTCATGCAGATCGGCACCGGCGGCAAAGAAGCGGGGGGCACCGGCAATCACCACGGCGCCCACGCTGACATCGGCATCAGCCTGTTCCAGCCAATAAACCAGCTGTTCCAGGCAGGGGGTATTCAGGGCGTTGCGGGCCTCTGGACGCTGTAACGTCAGGGTCATCACGCGCTGTTGGCGTTGTTGCAGGATCAACGGGGTTTCCATGGTCGGTTCCTATACGTCAAAGTCCAGGACCACGCCGTCGCCGCGTGGCCACGACTGGCAGCTTAATACGTACCCGGCGGCCAACTGATCCGGCTCCAGGCTGTAGTTGACGGCCATATCCACCTGACCGGCCTTCAATCGGCATTTACAGGTGGCGCACACGCCGCCTTTGCAGGCGTAGGGCAGATCGGCACCCTGGCGCAGCGCTGCATCCAGAATGCTGTCATCCTGCGCACTCACTTCGATATTCAAGCGGCGGCCGTCCAGCAGAATTTCCACCTGGGTAGCATTGCGGCTGGCGTCATTGACCGGGCGGGCAACCATGCCACTGGTGTTAAAGCGTTCGCTGTGAATGTGCCCGGCAGGTACGCCGGCCTGTTCAAGTACGCTCTGGGCGTCGTCCATCATGCTTTCCGGCCCGCAGATAAAGGCGTGGTCATAGTCACGGTAATCCAGCAGGGTGTCGCCGATCGCCAGCAGGTGCTCACGGTCGATACGGCCGCTGAGCAGCGGGCTGTCGAGGCTCTCCTGGCTGAACATGTACAGTGGCTGAAAGCGTTGCGGGTAGCGGTTCTTCAGATCGCACAGCGCCTCTTTGAACATCACCGAACGGCTGCTGCGGTTGCCGTAAATCAGCGTGAAACTGCTGAGGGGTTCGAGTTGCAGCGTGGCTTTGATGATCGACAGCATCGGCGTAATGCCCGAGCCGGCCGCAATCGCCAGATAGTTACCGCAGTTTTCTGCCTGTGGCTGATAGCCGAAACGTCCCTGCGGCACCATTACCTCCAGGGCGTCACCGACTTTCAGCAGGCGATTAACGAACGAGGAGAAGCGGCCCTGATGAATGGCTTTAACGCCGATCTGCAGCAACCCTTCCTGCGGCGAGCTGCAAATGGAGTAGCAGCGGCGCAGCTCTTCGCCGTCGACCAGCGCCTTCAACGTCAGATGCTGGCCGGGCGTATAGCAATAGTGACTTTTCAGTTCTTCGGGCACCCGCAGAGTGATGGCTACGGCGTCCGGCGTTTCGCGCTCGATGGCGGCGACGTTCAGGCGATGGAAGACCGTCATGGTTTTTCCTAAATGCATTTGAAGTAGTCAAAGGGTTCACGGCAATCGCAGCAGCGGTACAGCGCCTTGCAGGCGGTAGAGCCGAATTCGCTGATTTTCTCGCTGTGGGTGCTGCCGCAACGCGGGCAGGGCACCGGGTCGTGCGCCAGCGGTTTGTCACAGGTATGGCCCTGAGGCGGTGCGACGCCGTATTCCCGCAGTCGCTCACGCGCAGCCGCATTCATCCAGTCGGTGGTCCAGGCGGGGCTGAGTTGGATGGTCACTCTCACCGGACTGAAACCGGCTTCGGCCAGCCGTTGTTCGATCGCTTCGAGCAGAAACTCGGTGGCGGGGCAGCCGGAGTAGGTTGGCGTAAAGGTAATATGCCAGCCGTGCCCCACGGCTTCGACGTCGCGCACCATGCCCAGATCGGTAATCGACAGCACCGGCAGTTCCGGATCGCTGATCTGTTGCAGGCAGTGCCAGATTTGCGGGATTTCGGCGGCCTGCAGCCGGGTAATGTTCATCACGGCCTCCTACCAATTAGCGTTGGGATAGGCGCGTTGCAGAAACTGCATCTCCGCCAGCAGTGGGCCGAGGTGCTCGCTGTGCTGCCCCTGTTTGCCACCGTGACGGAAGGCCTGTTCGGCCGGCAGTTGCAGGTTGGCCTGTTGCAAGGTGTCGCTCACCAGTGCCAGCCACGGCGCTTCAAGCTGGCGCGGATCGGCGGCAATACCCTGTTCTGCCAGTTGCAGCTCCAGCTCATCGGCGTGAAACAGCTCGGCGGTAAAGCGCCACAGATTGTCCAGCGACTGCTGAATTTTTTGCTGACTGAGCGGGCTGCCGTCACCGAGGCGGATCATCCAGCCGCGGCTGAAGCGCAGGTGGTAATGCGCCTCTTTGAGGGACTTGGCGGCAATGGCGGCCAGTTGCGCATCGCGGCTGTGGCTCAGTGCCTGATGCAGTTGCACGTGGTAGGCATCCATCAGGAACTGGCGCACCAGCGTGTCGTTGAAACCGCCGTTGGGCTGTTCCGCCAACAGCAGGTTGTGAAACTCACGTTCGTCACGGCCGAAGGCCAGGCGATCTTCGCTGTATTGCGGGCCGGCCAATTCGGCGGCATAACCGAGAAAGTTGCGTGCCTGGCCGAGCAGATCCAGGCCAATATTCGCCAGCGCCAGGTCAATCTCCAGCTCCGGCGCGTGGCCGCACCAGGCGCACAGTCGCTGAGCGAGGATCAGTGGCGTATCGCCCTGACGTAAAATATAAGTAATTCGCGGATCGGTAAGGGTCATGGCCGCCTCTACATGTTCTTGATGCCGTCGGGAATGGTGTAGAACGTCGGATGACGGTAGATCTTGTCATCGGACGGATCAAAGAAGGCTTCGCGGTCTTCCGGCTGCGAGGCGATCAGATGGCTGGACTGCACCACCCAGATGGAGCAGCCTTCGTTGCGGCGGGTATAGGCGTCGCGGGCATTCTCCAGCGCCATCTGGTCATCGGCGGCGTGCAGGCTGCCGACGTGACGGTGCGCCAGTCCTTGTTTGCTGCGGATAAACACTTCATACAGCGGCCATTCAACGTGTGTCATCATCGGTTCCTTTTAGGCGGCGGTTGAGGTGTTTTTGGACGCGTGAGCCAGGGCACCTTCGCGGACCCAGGCACCTTCGTCCCAGGCGCGACGTTTGGCCTGCAGCCGCTCGTGGTTGCATTGCCCGCGGCCTTTGATCACCTCGTGCAGTTCACTCCAGTCGATTTCGCCGAAGCGATAGTGGCCGGCGGCTTCGTCCCATGCCAAATCCGCATCCGGGGCCGTCATGCCCAGGGCTTCCAGCTGCGGCACGGTGTTGTCGACAAACTTCTGCCGCAGCTCGTCGTTGCTGTGGCGTTTGATCTTCCACGCCATGCTTTGCGCGCTGTGCGGTGAATCGGTGTCGCTTGGGCCGAACATCATCAGCACTGGCCACCAGAAGCGGTTAATCGCGTCCTGCAGCATGGCTTGCTGTTGCTTACTGCCGTTGGCCATCGCCATCACGGCCTCGTAACCCTGACGCTGGTGGAAGCTCTCTTCCTTGCAAATTTTCACCATCGCCCGCGCATAAGGGCCGTAAGAAGCACGGCACAGCGCGACTTGGTTGACGATCGCTGCGCCGTCTACCAGCCAGCCAATCACCCCGATATCCGCCCAGTTGAGCGTCGGGTAATTGAAGATCGAGGAGTATTTCATCTTGCCGTCGAGCATTTTCTGGTAGATGTCCTGGCGCGAGCAGCCCAGGGTTTCGGCGGCACTGTACAGATACAGGCCGTGCCCGGCTTCGTCTTGCACCTTGGCCAGTAACACCGCTTTGCGGCGCAGGGTCGGCGCCCTCGTCAGCCAGTTGGCCTCCGGCAACATGCCAACCACTTCGGAGTGGGCATGCTGGCCAATCTGGCGGATCAGGTTTTGGCGGTAGGCCTCCGGCATCCAGTCTTTGGCCTCGATGGAGGTATCCGCCGCAATCTTGTCGTCGAAGTGTTGCTGATATTGCGCGTCAGTTGTCATGCTTGCCTCTTGGTGATTCGTATTTTTCACATTAAACATAAAAATGTGAATCACGTTAACTAACCATAAGGCTACAAACTGATAACAAAAAGATCAAACGACATTTATGTGGTTTTGCGATGGCACTCACAGGTGTTTTTGTTATTTGATTGTTATTTATCAGTATTTAAAATTAAAAAGCGGCAGGGAATGACCGGCTTAGCGCGCTAAAACCCGCTGGTGTTCTATTTTTGTTAAATTTCATCCAAGAGAAAACTGGACAATACCTGATACGTAATTAATCCTTGTGGTGTAAATTTATGAATTCCGGAGGAGCCATGCAGCAGTTACACAGTTATCTTTCTGGCGGTTGGGTGTTCGGCCAGGGAGCCGCCCGTGAAATCCATCATGCCGTTACCGGCGAAGCGCTGTATCAGGTTTGTTCCGACGGGTTGCCGCTGGCTGCCAGCCTGGCGTATGCGCGCAGCAAGGGCGGCAGGGCGCTGGCACAAATGACCTTCCAGCAGCGCGCGCAAATGATGAAAGCGGTAGCCAAATACCTGTTGGCGCATAAAGAAGCGCTGTATGAGATTTCGTATCAGACCGGCGCGACCCGCAGTGACGGCTGGGTAGATATAGAAGGCGGTATCGCCACGCTGTTTGCCTATGCCGGTCTGGCGGGGCGTGAACTGCCGGACGATACCCTGTGGCCGGAAGATGAGCTGATCCCTCTGTCCAAACAGGCGCAGTTCGCCGCCCGGCATGTACTGACTTCACGCCCAGGCGTGGCGCTGCATATCAATGCCTTCAACTTTCCCTGCTGGGGGATGCTGGAAAAGCTGGCTCCGACCTGGCTGGCGGGTATGCCGGCGATCATCAAGCCGGCAACCGCCACAGCGCAGTTAACCCAGGCGATGGTCAGGCTGATTATCGACAGTGGCCTGGTGCCGGAAGGCGCGTTGCAACTGGTGTGCGGCGGTATCGGCGATATGTTTGACCATCTCGATTATCAGGACGCGGTGACCTTTACCGGCTCGGCACAGACCGGTCAGTGGCTACGTGCCCATCCGCGCCTGTTGGAAAAATCCATTGCCTTCACCATGGAGGCCGATTCGCTCAACTGCTGTGTGCTGGGGGAAGACGTTACGCCGCAGATGCCGGAATTTGCGCTGTTTATCAAAGAAGTGTGCCGCGAGATGACTGCCAAGGCCGGGCAAAAATGCACCGCTATCCGGCGGATTATCGTGCCGGCGAAGCGGGTCGCTGAAGTGCAGCAGGCGCTGTTGCAGCGGTTGGCCGGCGTTACGGTGGGTGATCCTAAACTGGAGCAGGTACGCATGGGGGCGCTGGTCAGCCACGAACAGCGCGATGACGTACAGCAGAAGGTCGATTTCCTGCTGCATAACGGCTGTGAGCCACTGTGTGGCGCAGTGGCGGATAAACTGGCGGTGCTGGGCGAAGAGGCCGCCAGGGGGGCATTTTACCCGGTCACGCTGTTGTACTGCGCGGATCCCTTTACTCATCAGGCGGTGCATGGAACCGAGGCGTTCGGGCCGGTGGCGACACTGATGCCTTATCAGCATACCGAACAGGCGATTGAACTGGCATTGCTGGGACAGGGCAGCCTGGCAGGGTCTTTGGTGACCGCCGATGAAGCGCTGGCAACGCAGTTTATCCGCGCCACCGCCTGTGCCCACGGCCGCATGCTGATCCTGGATCAACAGGCGGCAGCGGAATCAACCGGCCACGGTTCACCTCTGCCGATGCTGGTGCACGGCGGACCAGGACGGGCCGGTGGCGGCGAGGAGCTGGGCGGGCTGCGGGCGGTAAAACACTATATGCAACGCACGGCGATCCAGGGCAGTCCGGCGATGCTGGCGGCGATCGGCCGTGAGTGGGTGCGTGGGGCGACGGTAGTTGAGGACCCGGTTCATCCGTTCCGCAAATACTTTGAACAGCTGCGGCTGGGGGACAGCCTGCTCACCGCACGCCGCACCGTGACCGAAGCCGACATTGTTAACTTTGCCTGCCTGAGCGGCGACCATTTCTATGCCCATATGGATAAGATCGGTGCTGCCGAGTCACTGTTTGGCGAGCGGGTGGCGCACGGCTACTTTGTGGTTTCTGCCGCTGCCGGGCTGTTTGTCGATCCGGGTGTGGGGCCGGTGATCGCCAACTACGGCATGGAAAATCTGCGTTTTATCGAACCGGTGAAAATTGGCGATACCATTCAGGTACGGTTGACCTGCAAGAAGAAAATCCGCAAGCCGCAAAAAACCGCTGAAGATCGTCCGCACGGCGTGGTGGTGTGGGATGTTCAGGTGCTCAACCAGCATCAGCAGGCGGTGGCGTTGTACAGTATTCTGACCCTGGTGGCGCGCCAGCAAGGGGATTTTGAGGCGGCAGGCTGAGAGGGCAACAGCAGGGGATGCCCTGCTGTTGGAAGCGGTTTAAAGCAAGGGTTGCTGTAGCAAGGTTTCCAGCATCTTCAGCGGTGATTGCTGTGGGTTTTTCATGGCGTCGACCGGCAGCAGGAAGGTCTGTTCCAGCATAAACTGGCCGGCCATCGCCGCATGCGGGGTTTGATCGGAAAAACAAATCCAACTGCTGCCCGGTGGCAGGTCGAGTGCCAACTGCGGGCTTTGCTGCTGGTAGTTCTGGTCAGCCTTCATCGCATCATGCAGTTGCAGCATCAGGTGGTCGTAATGACTGCGGCGGCGCTTGGTGATACCGACTTTATGTTGCAGCCAGCTGTTCAATGGCGAATAGCGCGGCAGCCGCGGCATAAAGCGTCGCGCCAATTGGGGAAAGGGTTCGCCGATGCGCCATTGGCGGTGTTCACCGTGGGGATTGATGTTGGTGAAAATACGCAGGATACGTTCACCCAGGTTGGGGCGCGAAGGGAAAGCGTCGACGTGCAGACGACTGTCGTCTTTACGCCATGAGCTGGTCGCACGCCAGGCCGATACCGGGTGCAGGCGCAGGCTGTTGGCCGGCGTATGCAAGGTTTGCTGATAGTGAGGCAACAGCCCGGCGATCAGCTGCCGACTGGCCTGATAATAACGTTCCAGCAGTGCCTGCACCTGTGGCCGTTGCGCGGCTATGGCTATGCCGGATAATTTGTGAGTCTCTGGCCAATAGCTGATGTTTTTACGTTTTATATCTACCAGTGCGGGATCCAATAACGTTATTTCATCGTCTAATAATGGAAAGTTTAACTCGGGTAAAAACAGGATTTTCCCTTGCTCCAGCGCCTCGACGGCGGTGAGGGAAAGGGGAGTGGGATCACTGTCCCACTGCTGCTGTGGCAAGATTATCAACGCCTGCTCTGGCGTAAGGTTATCCGCGCGCATAATATCTCCTTGCGAATGGGTAATATTTTAATTGTTTTTATTTGAAATGATTTATATCCAGCAGGAATGAATTTGGAATTAAAATAAATGCTATTAATAAGCTGGATGACGTGATGCTAGCATTATTAAAATGCACCAAAAAGTAAACAGACATTAAACGGCAGGGTAATGGCACGAATGGGTAAAATAGACTGGGCTGAAATCAATTAAATTTCATCGGTAATCAATTAAAGATATAAATTAGTTTTTATGTTTTTAATCAGTGGGTTGGCTTTATTTTTGTCGATTGTCCGGCGTTTATCCTGGGCCGCCCTGGTCAGAGACGGCCCCGGCAGATTAAGCGGTATAAATACGGTTTTTACCCTGGGCCTTGGCTTGATACAGGGCGCTGTCCGCCTGATTGATAAAGCTCATTGGCGTGTCGTTATACATATGTGGCACCTTGGCATAGATACCTATGCTGATGGTGACGATACCATGCGGGTTGCCCTGATGCGGGATTTTCAAATCGCGCACCGCTTCGATGACGCGCTCGGCGAAAATCAGTGCCCCCTGAACGTCGGTATCCGGCAATATAATGGCCATTTCCTCTCCGCCGTAACGGGCCATAATATCATTACTGCGGCTGGCCATTCCCTTGAGCATTTGCCCGATCTGTTGCAGACACTGGTCACCGGCGACGTGGCCGTAGATGTCGTTATATTGCTTGAAACAGTCGATATCCAACATCAGCAGCGCCACGCTGCGGTAATTGCGAGAAGCGCGCATCAGCTCATTCTTCAAGGCGATATCAAACTGGCGGCGGTTGGCCAGGCCAGTCAGGCCGTCCAGCAATGCCAGCTCCTCCAGCGTCCGATTGATGCTGGTGAGCTGATCGCGAGTGCGCATCAGTTCGGCTTCGGTGCGCACGCTGTGGTTAATTTGACGCATCAGCACCAGCCCCATCGCCAGCAGAATGGCCAGCAGGGTGGCACCGCCGAGGGCAAACACGCTGGAATCATTACGCCAGTCGGATAGCGCATCTTGCTTCGATAACCCGGCGGCGATCACCAGCGGATAGCGGTTGACCCGCGAATAGCCATAAATCCGCTCTACCTTGTCGTAACGGGAGGTGATAGTGGCATTGCCGAATTCGGAGTGCGGCAGAATCTCACGGAACAGCACGCCCTCGGCGATATTCTTGCCGATGGCGTTAAGGGAGTAAGGGCGACGGTAGAGAATGGTGCCGTCAGCCAGTAACAGGTTGAGTGAAGCGTCACTGTTCAGTGCAAAGGTATCGTAGAACTGGCGGAAATAATCGACATACAGCGTGGCCAGTATCACTCCGGCAAAGCTGCCGTCCGGGTTGTTGATACGGCGTGATACCGGAATGATCAAATCGCCGGTAGAGCGGCTGCGTACCACCTTGCCGATATAGATCGCGTTACTGTTGTGATCGAGGTGATATTTAAAATACTCGCGGTCGGCGTTATTGGCGTTTTGTACGAACCGGCCCGATGAGGTGACGATCCAATTGCCACGGGCGTCGTAAACAAACAGGCCATGCAACTGGGGCTGATTGCCCACCTGTGTTTGCATCACTTTCTGCAGTCGCAGCAGGGGGTGTTGAGCCAGGCCGTCAATTTGAATACGTTCGCTCAGGTCAGACAGCGTGCTGTCTGTCTGCATAAAGGTATCGTCGGCATGCTGCGCTAACGCGCGGGCCAGATTGGCGGATTCCAGTTCGGCGCTTTGCAAGTCGCGTTGATAGGCATTCCAAATCTGCCAGGCGTTAAACAGCACCAGCGTGACGGCAACGATGACGACGAACACGCCGGCCTGAAATAATAACGGGGAATTTTTACCGTTGCGTGGCCGTTCGGCATCCTGCGGTTGCTGCTGTGTCATGTCACCCTTGCTGTAAAATATTCAAATCGCGCTAAGAACAATCCTACATCTTATTCGTTAATCACCTGGACCACTACTCCTTAAACGGTGAAAATGAATAAGTTGTTGAGGGCAGAGGAAGAATATATTGGCTCCGATTATATCCTTCGCGCTAAACCGGCGGAGAGAATACAGGGATCGCTTGCATGTCTGACTACATCATTATTACTTTGTTGACGCTGGTGGTTTATTACCCGCTGACCCTGGGAGTGCTGGCGTTAATGATCGCCTTTGCCTGGCGGCAGCGTAAGTCGCCTTATTGGCGTTTGGGATTGGTGCTGTTGACGGCGTTGTTTGTGCTGTTCGCCATGGCGGCCTATGACTGGTATCGCTATAACTGAGGATTGCTGCTGCGATGTTCGCTATTGGTGGCGCACACCGCAGCGGGATGACGGGCTATTCAACGTTAACCATCCAGTTGACGCCAAACTGGTCGGTCAGCATGCCAAAACCTTTGGCCCAGAAGGTGGACTGGTAAGGCATGGTCACCTGGCCGCCCTGCGACAGTTTTTCAAACAGTTCGCGGCCTTGCTCCACGGTCGTCGGGTTGAGTGACAGGGCAAATCCTTTGTGTGATGCGTCGGCGCCATCTTGTGGGCAGCCATCCGAGGCCATCAGCGCCGTTTCACCGATCAGCAGCCGGGCATGCATGATGGACTCCGGATTGACATCCTGCGGGTTGCCCTGTTTGGCTTCCTCGGGCATCTCTTTGTAACGCATCATCATTTCAAGCGTCGCACCTAGCTGCTGCACGTAAAAGTTCACCGCCTGTTCACAGTTACCGCTAAAGAACAAATAGGGTTGAATCACCATGACATTGACCTCTGTTATGGCCCGTCTGGGCGTTTAGCGGCCGGCGGGCAGGGAGCAATAGTTTCGATTTGCGACTATCGCCGTTGGAAACTTACAAGTGTAGTGCGAATTACGCTGAATGCCCGGCTGTTCGATCACCCTATGGAGATTTATTGCCCCCGCAGGCCTATTGGCCGAAAAAGCGGGATGGTTCATCCCGATTTGGACAGATTATCTGAGCGGTCAGGGTTCCTATACTCGTTGCAACCTTCACTAACGGAGTCACTGTAATGAGCAAGCAATCTTTGAATGGAAAAGTGGTGTTGATCGCTGGCGGTGCCAAGAACCTGGGGGGCCTGGTGGCACGCGATCTGGCGGCCGGCGGGGCTGCGGCGGTGGTTGTGCATTACAACAGTGATGCGACCCGGGCGGCAGCGGAGGAAACGCTGAAGGCGGTTAACGCGGCGGGCGCCAAGGCGATCCTGGTGCAGGGCGATCTGACCCAACCGGCTAACGTGGCACACCTGTTTGAGGAAGCGATCAAGGCATTTGGCAAAGTGGATATTGCCGTCAATACCGCCGGTCTGGTGATCAAAAAACCGATTGCCGAGGTGACCGAAGCGGATTACGACAGCAGTTTCGACATCAATTCCAAGGCGGCTTTCTTCTTTATTCAACAGGCGGGCAAGCATCTGGCCGATAACGGCCGAATTGTGTCGATCGTCAGTTCACTGCTGGCGGCTTATACGCCGTTCTATGCGGTCTATCCAGGGAGCAAGGCACCGGTGGAGCACTTTACCCGTGCGGCATCCAAGGAGTTTGGCGAACGCGGCATCAGCGTGAATGCCATCGGCCCCGGCCCCATGGACACCCCGTTCTTCTACGGTCAGGAAAGCAAAGAGGCCGTGGCGTATCACAGTACAGCCGCTGCGCTGAGCAAGTTCTCGAAAACCGGCCTGACCGACATTGAAGACATCGCGCCGATCGTCAAGTTTTTGGTCACCGACGGCTGGTGGATCACCGGGCAGACGCTGTTTGCCAACGGTGGCTATACTACCCGTTAATATCAATTCTGCTGCGGCCGGTGCCGCAGCCTGTTTAACAGGATGCACTGCCGGTGGATAAAATAGGGAGATTACGGGTGTTTATCCAGGTTGCCGAGGTGGGCAGTTTTATCCGCGCTTCGCAAATTCTGATGATGCCAAAAACCACGGTTTCGGCGGCGATACAGCAACTGGAACACGAAATGGGTGCCCGCCTGTTTCATCGCACCACTCGCCGGGTACAACTGACCAGCGATGGTGAGTTATTGCTCGAAAAAGCGCGTGACCTGCTGTTAGACGTGCAAACATTGGACACTTTGTTTCATCGGCACAATGGCCCGATCGATGGCCGTTTGACGGTCGATGTCCCCAGCCGTATTGCCCGGCGAATGATTGTACCGGCGTTACCGGACTTTTTTCTGCAGTACCCCGAAATTCAACTGTTTCTCAGCGCCAGCGACCGTTCGATCGATCTGATCCAGGAAGGGATCGACTGCGTGGTGCGTGTCGGTAGTCTCAGCGACAGCAGCCTGGTCAGCCAGCCGCTGGGTCGCCTGAGCATGATCAACTGCGCCAGCCCGGATTATCTGCAACGTTACGGAACGCCTGCACACCCTGATCAGTTGGACGATCATTGGGTCGTGGGCTACGCGCAGCCGACTCTGACAGGGGCGGATAGCTGGCAATGGCAGCAGGATGAACAGTGCGTTGAAAAAACGCTGCGCAGTCGGGTGACGGTAAATAATGCAGAAAATTATATCGGCTGTTGCCTGGCGGGGTTGGGAATGATGCAGATACCGCGTTTTGATGTTCAGCATTACCTGGATAATGGCAGCCTGTGTGAGATCTTGCCGCAGGCCCGGCCGCCCTCGATGAGCATTGCGCTACTTTACCCTCATCGTCGCCAGCGTTCCGCACGTTTAACCGCTTTTGCCGAGTGGTTTAAACAATTGATCAAACCCTTTTGTGAGATCTGACCTTTGACGGCCAATGGGATTTTTATCCAAGCACAGGGGAATTTGTTGTTGGCTTTCAGGTAATTAATCTTCTGTAAAAACAAGACACAATTAAAATCATCAAAAAAGTGACAAAGGGTGTGTAACATTACATCAGCAGTATGGTGGCAGAGCCATCCCAGACGGCAGCCAGGGCGTAAAGCGTGGCCAGTATCAGCAGAAACGGCGTATTGGTCATGGTCTGTCTCCTGCGGGATGATTCCCTTTGTTATAGCGTGCAGAAATGACAGTGGGATGAATTCGGTCGATTTTTTTACCCTAAAATTCAGACGGACGGAAATGGGTAAACTGCTGATATTTGACTATAGTAACAGTGTGAAGATGCGTGTTTCTCAAGATTCACCCCTGTATCGCGCTGCCGGTAATGCTCGGCATAGGGCAATAGAGTTGTGAAAGTATCGTTAGGGTTGGAGCAGGTGCCATCATGGGCCTGGTGATAGGGTTTCTTTTAGGCAAAAAGTAATAGGGAGAGTAAAAATGGGCATCATTTCCTGGATCATTTTTGGGTTAATCGCCGGTATCCTGGCTAAATGGATCATGCCGGGCAAAGACGGCGGTGGCTTTATCGTGACTGTCATCCTGGGCGTCATCGGTGCAGTTGTCGGCGGCTATATCAGTACCTTCTTCGGTATGGGTCGTGTTGATGGCTTCAATCTGGGCAGCTTTGTTGTCGCAGTCATCGGTGCCCTGGTGGTGCTTTTTGTCTACAGAAAGATCAGAAACTAATCAGATACTGATCAACAGGGTCGCTGCGGCGGCCCTTTTTTCGTTAAATCACAAGGGTCGAGCGGCCTGAGCCGACGGCTGGAAGGGGAAGATCATGGGTCTGTTTGATAGCGTATTGGGCAACATTCTGGGCGGCGCCAACGGTAAAGGCATCGATTACGTCGCCATCATGCAATGGGTTGAGCAACAGGGCGGCCTGCAGGCGATCCTGGACAAATTCCGTCAGGGACAATTCGGCGATGTGGTCGGTTCATGGCTGGGTAACGGTGAAAACCAGCAGATCAGCGGCGATCACGTGCAGCAGGCGCTGGGCAGCGATGCCATTAACCAACTGGCCGAAAAGCTGGGTATCGATCCGGCTCAGGCATCCGCCACCATTGCGCAGTTCCTGCCAACGGTCGCTGACGCCGCCTCGCCAAATGGTGAAGTGCAGCAGAACAGTAACGAACTGGGCGATATGGTCGGTAAACTGTTCAAATAAGATTTATGCCCCCGGCACCTTGTCGGGGGCATAATTTAGCGTCACACCTTCAATGTTCCCCAATGCCCCCTGCAAATAATCTACCCAGGCCCGCACTTTGCCGGGTATAAACCGTGCAGCGGGATAAACCGCATGCAGCGCCATCGGCGGATAACGCCAGGCCGGCAAGATGGGGACCAGTGCGCCACTCGCCAATTGTCGACCGATCAGCGGCCGCTGTGCGCCGCCAATACCCAGCCCTGATTCAATCGCCGCCAGCAGTGAAAACGTATTGTTAGCGCGGAATACCGGGCGCAACGCCACCACCTCGGCACCATCAGGGCCGATTAACGTCAGCGTGTCCCCGTCGCTCAGGCCGCTGTAGCGGATATGTGGATGGGCTGCCAGTTCCTTCAGGCTTTGCGGTTCGCCCTGTGCCGCCAGGTAGGCCGGTGAGGCCACCAGAATACGCTGTAACTCTCCCAGCCGCCGCGCCACCATCCCCGGTGAACTCAATTCGCCAAAGCGGATCGCCACATCGATGCCTTCCGCAATCACATCCGCCCGACGATCGTCCAACAACAGTTCGATATTCAGCTCTGGATGCTGTTGCTGAAAGGCAATTGCCAGTGGCGTCAGGTGCTGTTGGCCGAACCCCGTGGGTGCATGGATGCGTAACGACCCTTGCAGCCGCAGGTTTTGGCCGTGTAGCGCTTCTTCCGCTTCACCCACCGCCGCCAGAATCGGTTTGACCTGCCGGTAATAGCCTGCGCCGGCGTCGGTCAGCGTCACCGCACGGGTACTGCGAAACAGTAACTGTACGCCCAGTTGCTGCTCCAAACCGGCAATCTGCTGGCTGATGGCAGGCTGGGTCAGGCCCAGATCGCGGGCGACGGCCGAGAGGCTGCCCAGTTCCGCGACCCGGACGAAGGTATTCATCGCGCTCAGCTTGTCCATCGGCACTCCATCTATAGATTTATCTTATAAGTGTTAGTGGTAAAGGCCATCTACCGCAAGCTTTGTTAATCAATCAAAGTGAAAGTCTCAAGCGATACGAAACCGGAGACACAACATGCAAAACAATAAACTGGCGCTGGTGGTCGGTGCTAACGGCGTTATTGGCGGCAAGCTGATTGAAGAACTGGAGCAACAAGGTTGGCAGGTGGTGGGTTTGTCCCGGCGCGGAGGCGTTGACCGGCCGCAGGTGCGTTATCTGGCGGTCGACCTGCTGAATGCACAAGCCACACGCGATGCCTTGCGTTCGCTGACCCAGGTCAGCCACATTTTCTACGCCGCCTATCAGGACGCCCCGGACTGGGCGGGGCTGGTGGCGCCTAATCTGGCGATGCTGAGCAATGTGGTGGAAGCGCTGGAACCGTTAGCGCAAGGGTTGGAGCACATCAGCCTGATGCAGGGCTATAAAGTGTATGGCGCTCATTTGGGGCCGTTCAAAACTCCGGCGCGGGAGAGTGATGCCGGGCACATGCCGCCGGAGTTCAACCTGGCGCAGCAAAGCTATCTTGAACAGCGCCAGCAAGGGAAAAACTGGCACTGGAGCGCAATCCGTCCCAGCGTGGTCGGCGGCTTCTCGCTGGGCAACCCGATGAACCTGGCGCTGACCCTGGCGGTTTATGCCTCTATCAGCAAGGCGCTGGGGCTGCCGTTACGTTTTCCCGGCAAACCCGGGGCTTACCACAGCCTGCTGGAAATGACCGACGCCGGGCTGCTGGCGCGCGCTACGCTGTGGGCGGCGACTGAGCCTGCGGCCGCTAATCAGGCGTTTAATATCAATAACGGTGACCTGTTCCGCTGGAGCGAGCTGTGGCCGAAAATTGCCGGCTATTTTGATCTGGAGGTCGCACCGCCGTTGCCGATGCCGCTGGCATCGGTGATGGAGGATAAAAATGAGCTGTGGCAGGCCCTGGCGCAACAGCATGATTTGGTCGAAGCGGATTACCGTGCGGTAGCGAGCTGGCGCTTTGCCGACTTTGTTTTCTCGTGGGATTACGACATGTTTGCCGATGGCAGTAAGGCGCGCCGCTTTGGCTTCCATCAATTTGTCGAAACCGAGGCGATGCTGTTCGCGCTGTTTGACGAATTCCGCCGTCGCAAGATTATTCCTTAAGTCGGCTGGCGGGACGGGCGTTTTTTATGGCAATCTTTGGCTGCCGCCAAACGCGGCAGTCAGGAGGCCGTCACCCCGACAGGCCCGGATCGATGATGAGGAATTAACCGTGACAGGGATTACCGCCATACTGACGCTTTTGCTGGCGCTGGTGACCATTGCGCCACTTTCAAAGCATGCAGCCTGGTGGATCCGGGTGTGGGACTTTCCCCGCCTGCAAATACTGGCGCTTTCGTTATTGGTGTTATTGCTTAACCTGCTGTTTGTGCCGTTGTCACCCTGGGTGTGGGGCATGATGGCGGTAAACCTGGCCTGTGTGGTTTATCAGGCCGCGTGGATTTACCCCTATACCCGGCTGAGCAAACCTCAGGTGCTGGGTTTTACCGGCTATCAGAAGAAGCCGCGCATCCGCATTCTGGTATCCAACGTGTTAACGCCCAATCGCCAGGCGGATAAACTGCTGGCACTGGTGGCGACCGAACGACCGGACGTGCTGGTGGCGGTAGAAACCGATGGTTGGTGGGAGCAGCAACTGTCGGCGCTGGAGCAGGACTATCCCCACAGTTTGAAATGTCCGCTGGATAACCTGTACGGCATGCATGTCTATTCACGGCTGAAACTCAGCGATGCGCAAATACAGTATCTGGTGGATGAGCAGATCCCGTCGATGCACATGATGGTGCATTTGCCGCAAGGGCCACAGGTACGTCTGCACTGTGTGCATCCGATGCCACCGAGCCCGACCGAAAATGAAGAATCGGAAGACCGCGACGCCGAACTGGTGATGGTGGGGAAAAGCGTGGCCAAATCGGAGGTTCCGGTGATTGTGACCGGCGATCTGAATGATGTGGCCTGGTCGACCACCACCCGGCTGTTTTTGAAAGTCAGCGGCCTGTTGGATCCGCGTCGCGGGCGCGGCATGTTCAGCACCTTTCATGCCGGCTACCCGTTCCTGCGTTGGCCACTGGATCACGTGTTTCACAGCGATGACTTTGTTCTCGGTTCGCTGCGTCGTTTAACCCACGTAGGTTCGGATCACTTCCCGATAATGGTGGAGTTGGTCTATTCACCAAAGCAGGGGGCACAGCAGGAAAGCCTGGAGAAAGACCGCGAGGACGAAGCGCTGGCGCAGGAGAAACTGGCCAATACCGACTCATCTCCGGAAGACGTGCACACGCCAGGTGCCTGAAACCATAACCCCGCAGTGCAGGCTGCGGGGTATTCGGGTTTAGACAGTCAGCATGATTTTGCCAATATGCTGGCTGGACTCCATCAATGCATGGGCTTCGGCCGCCTGTTCCAGCGGGAAGGTTTTGAAGATCTGGGGTTTTAACGTTCCGCGTTCCAGCAGCGGCCAAACCTTCTGCAGCAAATCGGCGGCAATTTGCGCCTTATCTTCCACGCTACGCGCGCGCAGGGTGGAGCCGGTGTGGGTCAGGCGTTTGATCAGCAGCGGCATCAGGTTCAATTCCTTCACCACGCCGTTCTGGGTGCCGATTTGCACAATGCGGCCGTCCATCGCTGCTGCCTGATAGTTCTTCGCCACGTAGTCACCGGCAATCAGATCGACAATCACGTCGGCGCCCTTGCCGTTAGTGGCGCGTTGGGTCTGCTCAACAAAATCTTCGTTGCGGTAGTTAATCGACACATCGGCACCCAATGCCAGGCTGGCCTGGCGTTTTTCTTCGGAGCCGACGGTGGTGATCACCCGGGCGCAGAAGGCTTTCGCCAGCAGGGTTGCCACGGTGCCAATGCCGGAGGTGCCGCCGTGGATCAACACGGTTTCACCGGCCTTCAGATGCCCGCGTTGGAACACATTGACCCAGACGGTAAAGAAGGTTTCCGGGATCGCCGCCGCTTCAATCAGGCTAAATCCCTCGGGGACCGGCAGTGCGTTGCTTTCATGGACCTTGCAGTATTCGGCATAACCGCCGCCGGCAATCAGGGCACACACCTTGTCGCCGATGGCATAATTTTGCACGCCTACGCCGGTGGCGACCACCACACCGGCGATCTCCAGACCAGGAATATCCGATGCGCCGGGTGGTGGCGCGTACTGACCCCGGCGTTGCAGCACGTCAGGACGGTTAACGCCGGCAGCGGCAACTTTCACCAGAATTTCTCCCTGTTGCAGGGTCGGCAGTGGCCTTTGGCTACTAACCAGAACCTTGGGTTCGCCAGGCTGGCTGATTTCGATGACTTTCATGGTGCTGGGCAGCGCTGGGTTGGCTGACATGGTGGTTCTCCTCAGTTGGCGTTCAGGCGCAGTAACCAGTGTAGGTAACCGCCTGCTGTAATTCATAATTTATCTTACAGAAATGCTGAGGGGAGAATGTGGATCATTGGGCGGTTTCAACACGGGGAAGTGGGGCGCCGCCGCAGGGGCGGCATGGGATTAATCGTTGGGCGGGATGCGAAAACCTTTTAGCGAGACGATAAAATGTTCTTTCCCTTTGGAGATTTTGGCACCGCGATCACACCACAGGCTGGCAAGCTGGAAAAAGTCGTCGCTGTCGATGTCATAGGCCAGTTCGATTTTCTTAGCCGTGCCGTAGCGGATCAGCTTTTCTGCTTCCTGGTGGTTTGTTGCTCTAATGGTAGTCATAACGAAATCCTTGGTATTGAGCCAGAGCGGATAATCGTCGACCATGATATGGCTGTATTGTGACAATTTTGTGATAAAAAAATGACAGAGCGTGGACTTGTGGCCTGGAGCATAGCGCCGATGCCATGCTCCAGTAACGCTTGCGTTAACGATCGTGTGGACGCAATAGGGTGCTTTTCTTCTGTGATTTAAAGTGCTTATACAACGCGAACCCTGAAATGCCGGCTAATGCGGCCAGCAAAAGTAGATATTCAGTCGCCATCTGACAACCCTCCGATAAAGCATGGCTAAGGAGCGGCTATTTGTGACAGTTATCACGTTATGCCGCAATGAGACCATTCTGTAAGAGGCCAGGTGACTGAAATTCAGAGATAAAAAAAGCGCCTATAGAGAGGCGCATAAAATATTGCAACACAGCTTGTTGTGTTCAGCACCAGGAGGAGTGGTGAACAGGTCGCCATTGTATGAATTGCACGCGGAGGCAGCTATAGGGATAACTCTTAAAGCGCCGCTACCACTGATAACCCATGCTCACGTTGTAATCAGGCTCCTGATCGGTGGAGTAGGGATCTGACTGGCGGCGGCGATCGGTTTTTTTCACCGGGCCAAGATTCGGGCCGTAATTAAGGGACGAATACGGCTTGGCGCGCGGACGGCTGCAGCCGGGATGATCACATTCCATATCAACGCGAAAACCGGTTTTGTCTTCGGTTTCTGACCACACCACCGGCGGCTTGGCGGTTTTTTTTTCTGGGCCAAG
Source organism: Serratia sp. BW106 (assembly GCF_002607755.1). Lineage (NCBI taxonomy): Bacteria > Pseudomonadati > Pseudomonadota > Gammaproteobacteria > Enterobacterales > Yersiniaceae > Serratia > Serratia sp. BW106. The sequence goes on along the minus strand of NZ_MCGS01000030.1, from coordinate 139,124 downwards.
GGCGGTTTGCGGTGCGGGTGCCGGTTTGATGCTGGGCTCCGGTGCGGTGTAGGACAAGTCCAGCGCCTGGGCTGGGGTGCTCAGTATCAACAGAGCGGTGCAGCAGGACGCTGCCAGCGTATGCCATCTCAGCATGGTCAATCTCCCTTTATAGTTACGCAGCGCAACTATAAATCAGCCAGACGAGAATTACTATCATTTGTGCTTATTCATCGCCGGCGCGGGAGTTGGCGGCGTCAATGTTCAGGTCTACTCTATCAGTAACTTCTCTTTATAAGACATCGAACTATGACCACTGACACTGCGGCGTTGAGCCTACGCCAACGCAGCTATCGACTGCTGTTCGACAACCATTCCCGCAGCGGTCGCAGGATGGAGGCTTTTTGGGTCAGCACCGCATTGCTCAGCGTGGTGCTGCTGTTCCTTGAGCCGGGCGGCAGCGCCTTGTACGCTCCGGGCCAGCAAGCCATTTATCTTTTCTTTTGCACCGAGATTATTTTTACCGTTATTTTCACGTGTGAATATTTGCTCCGACTCTGGAGCACGCCACCTGACCAGCACTATACCCGCAGTTTTTTCGGCGTTGTCGATTTATTGACGGTGTTACCGATGTACATCATCTGGCTGTACCCGCATATGACGGTAGAATTCGTGATGCTACTGCGAGTCGTGCGAATACTGCGGGTATTACGGGTGTTGAAGCTGCTGCGTTACATGAGTGAGATGGGCATGATCTGGCGCAGCATCAAGTTGGCGCGTCATAAGCTGGCGATGTTTTTTGGTTTTGTCGCCGTGGTGCTGTGTGTCTTTGGCGGCCTGATGTATGCGGTTGAGGGCGGGAGTGGGGGCTTTACCAGCCTGGCGGCCTCCGTCTATTGGGCGGTAGTGACACTGACCACCGTGGGATACGGTGATATTGTTCCTCATACCCCGTTGGGGCGGTTATTGACCTCGGTACTGATCCTGTTGGGTTACTCAATCATTGCGGTGCCGACCGGCATTCTGACGGCTTATATGTCACAGGAGTTGCAACGCAACCGCGAAAGGCGAAATTGTGAGCAATGTCAACGAGGTGGCCACGAGACGGATTCTGCATTTTGTAAATTTTGCGGCAGTCTGCTCCCTCCGTTAACGGGGAAACACAGCCAGAAATGATTAAAAATCGAGCTAAGTGGTTTAAATCCTGCGCGTTTGGTCCCGTTTCCACCGAGGGGCTTATAAAAAGAGTTGCTATTAAAGTCTCATCGTGAGTTAATGCTTCTCGGCCTGTGGTACAGACCTATTTATGCACGACATTTTGAGTAAAGTAGTTCAAATTTAAAGCGTTATCCTAGATAGCACTTCACTGACGAATTTCCTTTCTAGTGCCTCCATAAGTAACTGATGACCGGCTATTTCTTGCCCATGGTGGCGTAAATTTAATATTGTAGGAATTAACATGTCTAACATGATCAAAGGTCAAGTGAAGTGGTTCAACGAGTCTAAAGGTTTCGGTTTCATCACTCCAGCAGACGGCAGCAAAGATGTGTTCGTACACTTCTCTGCTATCCAGGATCAAGGCTTCAAGACCCTGGCTGAAGGCCAGAACGTACAGTTCTCTATCGAGAACGGTGCTAAAGGTCCGTCAGCGGCTAACGTTACCGCTATCTAATCGGCCTCTCGCTGATTAATAAAAACCCGCCAAGGCGGGTTTTTTTGTGTCTGTCATTCGCCACAGGCAAAAAAAAGCCCGCAAGCCTGCGGGCAAAAGTTCCTTGTTACTTCTTCATTTGCAGGTACTTCTCTGGGGGGAAGCACCAGGCAACAGACTACCCGTTGCGCGCTTAAGATTCTGCCGACAAAACGTTAAGAAAGTGAAAAAGCCGCATGCCGGATGGCCTGCTACGCTTGTAGGAAGGCGCTATGCAGGTGAGCAGCGGATTAACTGGTGGTGCACGGTATTTTTCTCACCTCATTGTGTAATACACTGACATCAATGATAAATGATGGGGCAAGGCATGAAAGCTAACGATCTGGTAACGGTAAAAACTGACGGTGAGCAGCGCCGCGAAGGAGTGATCCTGGCGGTGGAAGAGTTTAATGAGGGGATCATGTACCTGGTGTCCTTGCCAGACTATCCAGCCGGTGTCTGGTTCTTTAACGAGATAGACAGCCGTGACGGTACCTTTGTTGAGCTACGGCAGGCGGTACCCAAGTAACCTTGGGGGAAACGGCAATACCTCTCCAGTACATTAATTTAATTCGCAAGGTTTACGGCAGGCAATTATTCCGTAGCGGTAGGAATAATCCATTTTTTACTGCGGGAATACCCGTCGCGGCCGAGAATTTCGTCGCGAGCAGGTATTTAGGTTATTTAAATGTGTGATATCCAGCACTATGGGCTGAACGACATTTAAAACCAACGTTTAGCAGAGTACACGACAAAGCTGTCCATCTAGCGGCTATTGACAAATATCCCACTGGTCAGCGTGTCGGTTAAACGGACAACATGGTAAATAATCTGCTTGTTGTGCGTTTTAATTTTTCTTTTGATATTTCCCTTATGGGAAGAGACTGTTTTCGCTTTAATTTGCATCTGGTCGGATATCTGGATGGTGCCCTGACCCGACATCCACATACGTAACATGTTGGACTCGGTTTGGCTCAGCGTAACGGGTGTCTGATCAAAAGAAGTTTTTTCAGTACGGGGGACTTTTCTCTCCAGATAGTGACTAAGTAATTGATTCATAGTCTCTGGTTTGATTGATTTCGACGAGATGATGACATTTTTACGAACATATAAATAATCGTCAAAATGTACGTTGGTAATAGCCATAAAGATGAAGAATAAAGTGTCAGGGTGCAGCGAAATCACCCCTTTTATACGTTCCGTCGCGTTCGCTTCGTGTATAAAACAGTCTTCATTAATAAATACCAGACTAGGCTTCAACTTGCTGCATTTTTCATGTAGATCGTCGATATCATTAATAGCATTAATCTGGCGTTTTTTTACTCCATGTGTTGTCAGGTAGTCTGTTAAACCTAATCTGGTATAGCTGCATGAATCCATAATGATCGTTGGCATATCTCACCCCCACTTAAATCCGTTTTACCGCGGTAACAAAAAGAAAAAGCCTGAAGCCTAAAAGGCAAAAAAGTACAAAAAAATCACGTATAGGAATGTTCTATCAATAAATACGGCGGTACTCAACGATATTTTCTTTCTAAACTAATTAGCAATGTGAACCTATAAGTTTAGCTTAAGTCAGAATAATCCGCTACCGCAGAGGTTTCGGGGCTGTAACGTCAATTGGTGCTTGAGCCGCGCGCCTGCTGGTATCTTTACCGTCGAATCTGTTCATCATGTCACGAAACGAAATTTTTGATTGCTAGGAAAATTCTTAAAAAAAATTCATGTGTTGTTTTTTTAACATTTTTTAGCCTGTTTCGTCATCAGTTTGAATGTTGAACAGTATGAATTATTTTATTTTTTATAATATTATCATGTATTTATGCTTTATTTGTTTGGTTCTGATAATGATAATTCTTTCATTCCTTATCACTTGTGATAATCAATAATCACATTAAGTTAACATTAATTCGTTTTTTTGTTGCAAAAACCGGTCATATAACAACGAGTTGATGTAACTAATCGTGCTGTACTCACAGATGTGAAAAATGTCAGCGAGTGATTAATTGGTTTTTCTGAACTATTTAGTCACCACGAAAAGTTGTCTACTCTTGGTGGTGATAAAAGGTTTACATTTGCTGGCAGTAAAAAAACAGAGCGGCGTGTCTAAAGGCGCTCTTAACTTTTCCCGTCAGTGTGGTTCTGCAAGGCAGTGCTGCATCGATTCCAACGCCAGGTGAATATCGCTTTCTTGTGTCATCCAATTGACCAGCGCAGCCCGGATCCCCGGTTGCCCGTTATAAAAGGTAGGGGTACAGCGTACCGCGCCGTGTCGATCGAGACGGGCGATAAAGCGATCGCGTGCGGCAACGGCATCTCCCTCAATGTTCTTCAGTGCAAAGCACACCACGTTCAGATTGACCGGTGCCAGCAGGCGGAAACCCTCGCTGGCCGCCAGCGCTGCACCCAGCAATTGCGCCAATTGGACATTGCGCTCAACCATGTCCTGCATGCCACTGCGGCCATAGGCTTTCAGCGCCATCCACAACGGCAGGGCGCGGAAACGCCGCGAGTTTTCCGGCGTCAGGTGGAGATAGTTGTCTGGCCGCAGCGTCGGCGCTTCCAGATAAGCCGAGTGGTTTTGAAAGACCTGCATCTGTAACGCCAGATGACGGCTGAATTGGATCGCGCTGTCGTAGGGCACATTCAACCATTTATGCGCATCGACGGTAATCGAGTCCGCCTGCTCCCAGCCGGTTAACCGGGGAGCATAGCGCGGTGAGCAGGCCGCTACGCCGCCAAAGGCCGCATCAACGTGTAACCAGAACGGGTAGCGTTCGCGCAGCGCCAGCAGGTGCGGCAGGTCGTCGAAGGTTACAGTGTTCACCGTTCCGGCGCTGGCCAGCACCAGGGTGGGAGCGCCGATGTTGGCGGCAAGATGTCTTTCCAACGCGACAGGGTCAATAGCTTCACTATCCGGCAGGCTGTCGATAATTTTCAAGGCGTCACGGCCAATGCCGAGCATGCTGAGCGCCTTTACGCTGCTGGAGTGTGCGTTTGCTGACAGCACCTGTACCGGACCCAATGCCGTCACTCCCTGCTCAGCGACATCAATACCGCGTTGCTGGCCCAGCCACTGGCGACCGATGGCCATGCCGACAAAGTTGGCCATGGTGGCCCCGCTGACAAAACTGCCGTTGAACACCTCCGGCAAACCCAGCAAATTTTTTAGCTGCGTAATGGTTGCCAGTTCGATTGCCGCGGCAACCGTATCGTGACTCAACTGACTGTTTTGGTCGATAGCGCTAACCAGCCAGTCTGCCGCCAATGCGGCCGGGGTTGAGCCGCCGGTAACAAAGCCAAAATAGCGTGGCCCGGCGCTGGCAGAGAGCCCCTCAGAATAGCGCAGCCAGAAATCGTCCAGTGCTGCCAGCGCACCGTCACCCTCATCGGCCAACCTGTCATCACCCGGCTGCAGTTGCTGTGAAGCCAGAGGAGGGCAAACCGGGCGCTGTTGCAATCCGGCAAGAAAGCCCTCGGCCAAATGGCGGGTACGTTCGAGTATCTGTGGAAACTGGTCAAGATCCTGCTGTAAACGTGGGTGCATGGGTGACTCCGGTTATCAAAGGCTAAGGGTGACACCCTAGATCATTTGCTTTGCAACGAAAATCGATGAAAAATACCCCTTTTGGATAGCAGGACTAACCAATGTTCAATGAACGTATTCCACTGCACATCCTGCCGACCTTTGTGATTGCCGCCCGGTTGGAAAATCTACGCGCTACCGCCCAGCAGGTGCATCTTACCCATGGCGCCGTCAGCCAGCAGATCCAGCAGTTGGAACAGGCGATCGGCTGTCCGTTGTTTGAACGGCAGGGCCGTGGATTGCGTCTGAATACTGCCGGTCGTGAGCTGTTGGCGGTTGCAGAGCCGGCTCTGCAGGCGTTGCAGCAGGGCGTTAACCGGGTCAGGCGAATTGCACAAAGCCAGGCACTGCGTATCAGCGTACTGCCCTCTTTCGCGCATTACTGGTTGATGCCGCGCTTGCCGTCTTTTCACGCGGCCTGCGCCGATATTGCGCTGGATATTGATGCATCGCTGGCGGTGCAGGATTTGGTACGTAAAGGGTTCGACGCGGCCATTCGTCTTGGCAATGGTCAATGGACCGATATGCAGGCACAGCGTATTGCCTCCGGGGAGATGGTGCCGGTGGCGACTCCGGCGTTGGCTCATCAGTGGCAGGTGGCTTTCAACAGTGGGGCGTCAGATGTGCCGCTGCTGGAACACGATGTTACGCCTTGGCGCAGTTGGTTCCCGGCGCATCAGCAACGAGATAAGGCTCGGCCATTGGCACTGTTCAATGACGCGGGATTATTGATCCGCGCCGCCGAGCAGGGGTTTGGCATCGCGTTGGTGAAAAAGCTGTTGGTGAGCGATGCGTTGGCAGAAGGCCGATTGGTGGCACTGGCTCTGCCACGGCATCTGGATCAGGTGGATTTTTATCTGGTTTGGCCGCAGACCGCCGGGTTGACGCCGGCGGTCGAGGCGTTATTACACTGGTTGCAGCGCCAATTGGCCTGAGATCAGCGGCGTAGCCATTCGGGTTGCGAGCTGCCAAGGTGGGTTGCGGGCAGTGCCCAGAGTAGTGAAGTGCCGGTTAACTGCAGTGGTGGGAGCAGGCGTTGTGCTGGGCCCCAGTGGGTCACTTCGGTTTCCAGGTTTTCATCTGCAGGAGTGACCGCCGCCAGCGGGGTCAACGGATAGTGTTGCGGATAGGGATGATCGGACAATAGTTGTGCCGTTCGTGCCAGAGACAGCCGGGCGCTGTAGCCGGTACCCTGTTGCAGGCGTTGACGCAGGCCGTGCAGCACCGCCGTCGCCATCAGATAGCCGGTGGCATGATCCAGTGCCTGTACCGGCAGGGGCACCGGAATGGCGGCATTTTTCCATGCCATGCCCGATTCTGCCAGGCCGCAGCTCATTTGCACCAGACTGTCGAAACCGCGTCGTCCTCGCCACGGGCCGCTCCAGCCATAGGCGTTCAGGCAAACGTCGATCAACCCCGGCGACAGCGCGCGTCGCTGCTCAGCACCATAACCCAACTTTTCCAGCGCGCCGGCGCGGTAGCCGTGAACGATAACGTCGGCGTTTTTCAGTAAATGTTCAAAGGTGTGGCGATCGTGAGCATTCGCCAGGTTCAAGCGCGCACAGCGCTTGCCGAGGATCACTTCATGTTCGACGCCGGGTTCATCCCAACCGTAAGGATCAATACGTAATACGTCGGCACCCAGCCCGGCAAGAAAACGGGTGGCTACCGGTCCGGCGATAATTCGCGTCAGATCCAGCACGCGGACGCCGTGCAGCGGTCTGGCTGGGGGGAGTGTCCAGCCGGCGGGGGGCGCTTCCGCTTGCTGCAGCTGATGGATCAGTGGCTCCAGCGCAACGCTCTTTCCCTGAATATGTTGTCGCCATGCCTCGGTCGAACGCATTTCTGCCGCACAGCCACCGGCCTCTATGACTGCCTGCTCCAGTTGGCCTTTTTCCCATGTCTGCACTTTTTGCGCCAGTCGGTTTCTATCCTGATGCGGACCCAGTACCTGTTCTACGGCTTTGCGGTGATGGGGGGCATTGGTATGCAGACGGATCCAGCCGTCACGGGTAGCGTAGTCACCCGCCAGCGCGTCCCAGGCGGCCGGTAGTGGCCATCCCAGTGGCCGCACTGTCCAGCCAAACCACAGTGATGCCAATCGACGATCGACAAACACTTGCGGCACACCGCCCTGATTTTGTTGCAGCAGTTGGGCACAGGCCAGCCCGGCAGCACTCCAGCAGGCGGTTGCCAGTTCGGTGACCGGGAATGCGCTGTTCAGCGCGCCTTCACCGCTGATGGTCAACGGGATCTCAGGGATTGCGCTGTGGCCCAGGCTTTGCCCGATCTCTGCCAGCAGTGTTTGAGTAAGGCTATCCATCATCAACTCCAGGTTGCCGGTCGGGGAGACTGTGTCTAGCCTAGTTCACCCCGACTGGAGTTGCTATGGCGTGATGTTGAGGATGCGACCGTCCGCCAGTTTGGCACGCAGGCTATGGGCAGCTATGCCGTCGAATGCTTGTTGGCCAAAGTTGGCCGTCAGGATTGAGCCATCGCTGAACGTGGTTTGCTGCACCCATCCAGCCTGATCTCGCCAACGGAAATCGGTCAGCGCCTTATCCCATAGCGCCTGATGCAACGGACGGAAGGCGGCATCAGCCTGTTTAATGTGTGGCAAACGTGCCTGAAGAGTAGCGCGGCTGAGATGAAACATCGGTGCGGTGTTGTACAGTTGGCTTAACAGGCTGCGGGTGGTTTTAACGTCGCTGAATTTCAGATTATCGTAATTCCAGTGGTGGCTGCTGATTACCGCGTCGTGAAACACCGCCTGATACATGGGCAGGCGATAACGCGGATCGAACTCCACGGTGCGATAGGGTTCTTTTACCTTGGCCGGGCTGAAGAAGAAGGCTGGCTGGGCGTTGGGCCACCAGGCACCCAGATAATAAGGCGAGGATTTATCCTGATGCATCTGCTTATCACCCCAGCCAAAACCCCAGGTTTCCATGCCGTGGGCAAACATGATGTGGCGTGCGGTTACCGCATTACCATCCTCAGAGCCGAGTGGCAGTTTAAGCGTATTGCTGAACCAGGCCAGACGAGCATTACGGGCCTGTGCCATCTGCGCTGCACCGGTTGGGTGCCCGGGTTGATAGTCGTCGGAGACCATCCCGGTGCCATCAACGTCAAGGAACAGGCTGTTTAGCCCGGCTAACTGCACCAGTTCGCGCATGCGTTGCTGAGAATAAGGCAGCACGCAACCCGGATTCAGGTAGTAGCCCTGCTTGCCGAAACCGGGTTTTTTACTGCCGTCGGCGCGCACGATGGCGCATTCCTCACGCAGCGTCGTCGGCAGTTGGGCCGTCAGCCAGCTGTCATTGACTCCACGTGGAATGGCGGTGTCATAAGAGTCGTAGCTGGCAATCAGGTAGCCCGATTTTTTGGCACTCTCTACGGCCTGTGGGTGCAGGAATTCGGCGGTCCAGTTGTCGGTACCCAGCCACAGACGGGGCAGGCCGGCCTGGTGCAGCGCTTCGACCAGAGGTTTTGCCAACCCCTGACCCCAGCTATCCGCCGGTGCGAGGTAATCGCCAAGCTGTCGCTGTGCCCATTCCCTGACGTGAGTGGCCTGTTGGCGTTGTGCCTGCAGGAAATCGGCATCATCCGGTGTCGCCTTGAGCGGCGTCAGCGCCACCAATGCCTGATTAATCGCGTCAACGAGTGCTTGCTGTTGCCAGGATTCTGGTATTTTCCCTGCCAGTTTTTGCACGGTTTTCTGGCTATCGGCGTCCATTTTTTGCCACAGGACTTCACCGGTTGGCGATACCAGCCAGGCAAGCAGCCCCGGCCAATTCTTCACGTCGGCCGGTGCCAACAGCTTGTCGCCCCACAGATAAATATGCGTGGCACCAATCAGTTTCTCACCCTCTGGCGCGATACGGATTTTATCGCGCAGGCTGCTGAACTGACCGCTTTGCTGCAAATACTCGCGATAACGGCGAGCCCCGGACAGCGGGGTATCTCCCACGTGCAGCAAGACCTCGAAGGCCTGCTGTTGATTAAAACGGTTGAACTGATGGCTGCTGCGCATAGTGAGGCGATCTTTGGCGCTGGCGAAGCTGACCTGATTACTGAATGGGGTAAGCAATAACCAGCTGTATACCTTGGCCTGTTGTTGTTGGCTCCACAGCGGCAGTTTCAGATCCCAGTTGGTGTCCAGCGGCGTCATCTCTTTTACCAGGTAGTGCTGCCAGACGGTGTTATCTAATGGAATGCGGCTGCCTTCGCCAATCGGTAACAGCAGAGTGGCCGTCTGTGGCGGCAGGGTGAACCAGTCCAGTGTTTGCGCCCGGCTGCTGCTGAAACTCAGGCGTAGATCGCCGCCTTCCAGCCTGGCGGTGATCTGCATGTCACTATTGGGCCATTGCCAGCTTGCCTGGGTGAGCGTGCTCTGCAGACCAGCCACGGCTTGCTTGCTCTGCGCCTGGTTGGCCAGGATGTTATCGGTGGTTACCTGCAACGTGGCAGGATCAATGTCGAAACGGGCTTCTCCCTGCTGTAAAAGCAGGGCCTGAGCAGGGAAACCGGCAAGCAGGGCGAGGCTGAAGGAGAGGCGAAGCGTGTTCATCTAATAGGTTGTCCTTAGGGATGATTGTCCTGCTGAGATTTCATTTTATCGGTAATTAACGGACGGCCCAATGCTAAATATCTATAATCGTGTGCCGCTTCAAATATACGGAATTACTGAGTTTAATTTCCGTTTAATAAATTCGCCTTTACATCATCACCCCACGTCACTATACTCAGCCAAAATTTCAGTGAGGAAACACAATTGGACAGTTTTAGTTGCAGTGATATAAACAAGGCAAGCTGACCAATCCTCTTCTGATTTGTTGCTTGCCGAAAACGGCGGGCAGCACCCCTCTCAAGTTATTCCGAGCTGTGCAAACCCGAATTTTATTGTTGTCCCTGCTGCCTAATGGCATCGGGTGAATTGATTTGGACGCTATTATGGCCATTTTCAGCCACAGCCTATTCCCTCCAGGCACTGATACGCTCAACCGCTGATCTATTATCAGCGCGATTTCGCGTGTGCTAAAAAGCACATGATTTTATCTCCTGCAGTTATTTAAGGGGAAAGTCATGGCTATGACTCCTTTTGTTTTAAATTTATTACTGGCGATGAGCCTGGGCGCAGTTATTGGCGCTGAACGGCAGTGGCGCCAGCGTATGGCCGGCCTGCGAACCAATGCGTTGGTGGCCACCGGTGCGGCGGTGTTTATTCTCAGTTCCATGTCTACCGATCCTTCCAGCGCCGGGCGGGTTGCCGCACAAATTGTCTCCGGTATCGGCTTTTTGGGGGCCGGGGTCATCATGCGTGAAGGGCTGAATATTCGCGGTTTGAATACCGCCGCTACGTTGTGGTGCTCGGCGGCAATTGGCGTGCTGTGCGGCCTGGGTGAGTATTGGAATGCCGTGTTGGCGACGCTGGTGATCCTGTGCGCGAATATCCTGCTGCGTGAAGCGGCGCAGCGCATCAATCTGCAACCCCAGCAACAGGCAACCGATCTGGAGGTCTGCTACCGCATTCAGGTTACCTGCGGCGAGCAGGATGAAATACTGGTACGTACCCTGATATTGCAGGCGCTGAATGGCGTGGCATTAAGATTACAATCCCTGCGCAGTGCAGATATTTCCATTCCGGGCCAACTCGAGGTTTGTGCAGAAATAACGGCAAACCCCTCAGTCCAAAAGGAAATAGAGGGCATTGTCTGCCGCGTCAGTCTGGAAAAGAGCGTTAGCGCGGTACGCTGGCGTATCGCTTCTGAATTACCCGTTTAAGTATTGATTAATATTCACTGTATTCAGTGATAAGGAGGCGTCATGGACGGTGACCCCGAAATTTTAATGACTCAGCGTATCTGGCGCGTAAATAAAGCGCGTTAATTACGCCAATAAAATAAATTCCACTCTGTGCTTATTCACCTGCTAATCGGGCGGGGTAACCCTGTGCGCAGAGTAAAATAAGAGAATAGCGTTATGACTTATATTAACGAAACCGTACGTCGTCGTGATAAAAAAGCGACGTCTTATGCCATCGCCCAAGAGGCGAAAAACAGCGTTGATCAAACGCTGGCCAATTTAAAATGTAACCGCAATGGCTTAACTCAGGACGATGCGGTCGAACGTCTGGAGCAGTTTGGTGTTAATCAGGTCGCTCATGAGAAAGCGCCACACGCGCTGGTGCAGCTAATCGCTGCATTTAATAACCCGTTTATCTTTGTGCTGATGGTGCTGGCTGCGATCAGTTTCTTTACCGACTACTGGTTGCCCGCTCAGCGTGGTGAAGAAACTGAACTTACCGGTGTGATCATCATACTGGTGATGGTGTCACTCAGTGGGTTACTGCGTTTTTGGCAGGAATACCGAACCAACAAAGCGGCTGAAACGCTGAAATCCATGGTGCGCACCACCGCCACGGTCCTGCGGCGCAGCAGCTACAGCGCGCAGCCGTTGACGCTGGAAGTACCGATCCGCGAGTTGGTGCCGGGCGATATTATTAAGCTCTCTGCCGGCGATATGATACCGGCGGACGTGCGTTTGCTGGCCTCACGTGATTTGTTTATCAGTCAGGCGATCCTCACCGGGGAGGCGATCCCGATCGAGAAATACGATGCAATGGGCAACGTCAGCCAAAAATCGAGCGAGGACGAAGTCTCCAGTGAGCATGCGCTGCTGGAATTGTCGAACATCTGCCTGATGGGCACCAACGTTGCCAGCGGGACGGCCACCGCGGTAGTCGTGGCGACCGGAGGCCACACCTATTTTGGTTCGCTGGCAAAGTCGATTGTCGGTTCCCGTTCGCAAACCGCGTTTGATCGCGGGGTGAACAGCGTCAGTTGGCTGCTGATCCGCTTTATGTTGGTGATGGTGCCCATCGTCTTGCTGATCAACGGGTTTACCAAAGGTGACTGGAGCGAAGCGGCGCTGTTTGCCCTGGCGGTTGCTGTCGGGCTGACGCCAGAGATGCTGCCGATGATCGTCAGTTCTAACCTGGCGAAGGGCGCTATTGCCATGTCACGGCGCAAAGTGGTGGTCAAACGGCTGAATGCCATTCAGAACTTTGGCGCGATGGACGTGCTGTGTACCGATAAAACCGGCACCTTGACTCAGGATCGCATCATCCTCGAACACCATCTGGACGTCAGCGGCGTCAGAGATAATGAGGTATTGCATCTGGCTTGGTTGAACAGCTTCCACCAGAGCGGGATGAAAAACCTGATGGATCAGGCGGTGATCCGCTTTGGGCGCGGCAAGCCGGGTATTGAAGCTTTGGGCCGCTTCAGCAAGGTCGATGAGCTCCCCTTTGATTTTGTACGTCGCCGTCTGTCAATTGTGGTGGCAGATGAAAACAACCAGCAGCGCCTGATTTGCAAAGGGGCGGTGGAGGAAATGCTGGAAATCGCTACCCATATGCGTGAAGGGCAGCAGATTGTCCCGCTGGATCCGGCCCGGCGTGAGGCGCTGCAAGCGCTGGCCGCCCAGTACAATGAGGATGGTTTCCGCGTGTTGGTGTTGGCGACCCGCGAACTGGGGGAACAGAAAAACGCCTTGCCACTGAGCGTAGCCGATGAGCGCGATATGGTGATCCAGGGCGTACTGACGTTCCTCGATCCACCGAAAGAGAGTGCGCAAGAAGCGATAGCTGCCCTGCAGGAAAACGGCGTGGCAGTGAAGGTGTTGACCGGCGATAACCCGGTGATCACCTGCAAAATTTGCCGCGATGTTGGACTGGAGCCCGGCGAGCCGCTTTCCGGCCCGCAAATTGCCGAAATGGACGACGTTACGCTGGCACGTGAAGTGGAACAGCGCACGGTGTTTACCAAACTGACGCCGCTGCAGAAGTCGCGCGTGTTGAAGATGTTGCAGGCGAATGGCCATACCGTTGGTTTCCTCGGCGACGGTATTAACGATGCGCCGGCGCTGCGCGATGCCGACGTGGGTATTTCCGTGGATACCGGTACCGATATCGCCAAGGAGTCGGCGGACATCATTTTGCTGGAAAAAAACCTGATGGTGCTGGAAGAGGGGGTGATCAAGGGACGTGAGACCTTCGGCAATATCATCAAATACCTGAACATGACTGCCAGCTCCAACTTCGGCAACGTGTTTTCGGTGTTGGTCGCCAGCGCATTTATTCCGTTCCTGCCGATGCTGGCGATCCATCTGCTGATCCAGAACCTGATGTACGATATTTCCCAGTTGTCGCTGCCATGGGACAAGATGGACAAAGAGTTCCTGCGTAAACCGCGCAAGTGGGATGCGAAAAACATTGGCCGCTTTATGCTGTGGATTGGGCCGACCTCGTCCATCTTCGATATCACTACCTATGCGTTGATGTGGTTCGTGTTTGCCGCCAACAGCGTAGAGCATCAGGCCTTGTTCCAGTCCGGGTGGTTTATTGAAGGGTTACTGTCGCAAACGCTGGTGGTACATATGTTGCGTACCCAGAAGATCCCGTTCATTCAGAGCACCGCCGCATTGCCGGTTCTGTTGACCACAATATTGGTGATGGCACTGGGTATCTATCTGCCGTTCTCACCGCTTGGCGCTTTGGTTGGGCTGCAGCCGCTGCCGTGGGAATACTTCCCATGGCTGGCCGGCACGTTGGTCAGCTACTGCGTAGTGGCTCAGTTGATGAAGCGTTTCTATATTCGTCGCTTCGGCGAGTGGTTGTAATTATTGCAGAAAAGGGCGAATAGCTTCGCCCCTAGAGTAATTTTTTCACCAGCAGACCGAGCATGATGGTCAGCGTAAAAGAAAACAGCGTACCGAGCAGCACATACTCGGTACGCATTTTGTCATCACTCTGCCGCAAGTCGCCAAAGCGAAAGATCGACTTGGCCGCCAGCAAAAAACCGACCGCGGGTATCTGCCCGATCAGCACGAAAGTCAGGATCAGCGTCCTTTCCAGATAACCTATTTGTTTGCCCGCACGTAACAGTGAATCGTTATCCGCTTTGGCTGAGGGCGGCATCTGTGGCGTCCAGTGCGCCAGTAATTGGCCAATCAGAATGCCCATCGGCATATAAATCAATAAATAAGCCAACAGTACCAGCCCTGATTGCCAGCCGGTGACGGCGGCCGCCAGTGCGCTAAGCAGGCCGTGAGCGTTCGGCGTGAAAGACAGCCACAGCAGAACAATCACCATCAGATGCAGGCCTTGATCGAGCAGAAAACCACTGGCCTGGCTGAGGCGCGTCAATAGAGTGACTTTCAGCAGATCGATCAGCCAGTGGCTGATGGCGATAACCGGCAGGGTGGCTAACACCTGGGAAGCGGACAGACCGCCATGCCACAGGGCAAAACCAGCCACGGCGCAGGCAGCCAGTATGCCGTGCAGCAAGGCATGTACGAGCAGAAAGCGGGAACCAGCGCGGTGACGGATCTTATCCTCGACCCAACGAGGCGACTGTAGCGGAAAATCGGCAAGCAAGTGGACGATCAGCAACCAGACCAGCAACGGCGCGTAGCTCAAATCCATATCAGGTAATCCTGTTAATCGCGTTAATAAATCGCATGATTTCCTCGTAGGCCGCGCGTTTGAGCGTTGCGGAGACCGTGGAGGCGGCCTTCTGCAATTTTTCCGCCACCTCCTGGCTGGTGGTGGCGAAGATGCGTGCCTGGACGATCTGCGCTTCGGTCTGCGAGAGACGGCTAACCACATGATCTAACATTGGCAACAGATCGCTGACAATGGCATTTGTCTGGTCATTATCATTTTTCAGAGCCAGCCGGCAATTTTTCATCAGGCCGTCCAACGCCTGACCTGAATTCACAAAGGCGGTGCCATAGCCGGCGGTATCTGCCTGCGCAGTGCCCAGACCTACGGCGATGCGGGCATCCCAGTGTGGCGAGTCCATGGCTTTGAGCGCAATGCGGATATATACCGCCAGCAGCAAACCGGATTGCGGTTCCGCCACGGCCTGAAAGGCATCACCGCGGAAAATCTCGAACGCCTGAATAAGCTTAGCCTGTTGCAGTTGGCCAAGCAGGGCATTTAACTCGCTGATGTAGTGAGTGGTGTCTAACCGACGGGAGTTAACCAAATCGCCGGTGATTACGCTGACTTGTGCTGCCATGCCTTTTTCTGCTCTGAAGCGATGAATTATCCGTAAAGTTCGCATCTAAATACGAATATGTCAATTATTCGTATCTCAATACGAATTTAATGATTATTCGTCTCCAGAGGCGAAATTATCCCAGTAATTTAATGCGCTCATGTATCAGCGTCATCAGGGGTTTTTCCATCCTGGCCAAATAGACACCCAGCAGGATCAGGCCCACGCCGAGTATCTGCAACCCGGCAGACCCATTGCTGTCGCGCAGGCGGTCGATAACGACCCCTGCCAACATCTGGCCACTGATAATCAACAGTGCAGCGCGCAGGGTACCGAGACGCGGCAGCACATAGCTGTTCAGGGCGACAAACAGCGCGCCGATAAGCCCGCCAAGATAGGCTCCCCAGGGAGCCTGGCCAAAGGAGTCACCATTGAAGCCGCCGACCATTGCCAGCAGCAGGCTGAGGAACAGAAAACCGACAATGTGGTTGCAGAGTGAGGCCGAGAAAGCGCCGCGATCCAACGCCAGACGGCCGTTGACCGCGCGGCTGATGCTGATGCAAACGCCATTGAACAATGCGAGGAGTACCAAAGTGATCATGGGGATTATCTCAGGAAGATGAGCAGGGCGCAGCCGGAGAGGATCAGCAGCGTAGCAATAATGTCGTTGGCACTTAGGCGGCGTGTCAGCACGCCAAACCAGCCGCAGCTGTCGGACAACATGCCAAATAAAACCTGGCCGGTGAGCATCAGTGCCAGACTGCCGGAAAGCGCCAGTGGGCTGTTAACGGTGATAGCCGCCAACACCACCGTCAGGGCACCGGGAATGCCGCCAAAATAGGCCCAACGGGGAACCGCGGCCGATGTCGAAGAAGACCCCGGGGCACGGCGACTCAGTAACAGCAAGAGTAGCCAGGCGGTGATTGCACCGACGCCATGGGCGACCCATGAAGCAAGCAGCGGAGAATTATAGCTGGCCAGCACGCTGTTGATGCTGATCATCAGGGCCAGCAATGCGCCGGCGACCAATGCCAGCAGGGGATGGGAAAAATGTTCGCGCATCTTGGTGTCCGTTTTATGTTTAGATGGGCGAACAGGCTATATTGTTTTTGTTTTAAACATAATCCACTAAAATAGAAACTCATTGTTGAGTAAAAGTTGACGATAGATGAATGATAACTTTGCAGCGATCCCGGTGTTTGTGGCAGTAGTGGAATGCGAAAGTTTTTCAGCTGCCGCCCGACGGTTGGGCATTACAAAATCAGCGGTAAGCAAACGAATTTCCCAGTTGGAAAGCTCGCTTGGCGTGCAGTTGTTACAGCGCACGACCCGCAGCCTGAGCCTGACCGAAGCGGGTGAACAGTATTTTGGCTACGCCCGTAATGCCTGTGTGGTGGCGCAAGAGGGGGAAGATGCGGTCACCCGTCTACAGGGACAGCCGCAGGGCAGTCTGCGGATCAGTGTGCCGATGGTGTTTGGCCGTTTGCATGTGGCCCCGTTGATCGCCCATTTTCTGGCGGCTTACCCGGAGGTGGAGATCAATATGATGATGGATGATCAATTGGTCGATTTGGTCGAAGGGGGTTATGACCTGGCGATCCGCATCGGTCGGCTTGCCGATTCAAGCTTGATCGCCCGGCGTATCGCGCCCTGTCACAGCGTATTGTGCGCGGCACCGTCTTATTTGGCGCGCTGTGGAACACCGGCAGATCTGGAACAATTGGCCCAGCATAACTGTTTATTTTACAGCTATTTCCGTGGTGGCAGTGAATGGCAGTTTGAGGGGCCTATGGGCGCGGTGCGTTTTCAGCCGCGGGGGAATTACCAGGTGAATAACAGCGAGGCTTTGCGCGCAGCACTGCTTGGCGGTCTGGGCATTTGCCAGATGCCGACCTTCATTGTCGGGGATGATATTGCGCAGGGGCGGTTGGTTGAAGTGTTGTCGGCATATAGGCTGCCGGAGCATGCCATTTATGCGGTGTACCCGCAGCGAAAATACCTGCCGGCTAAAGTATTGGCCTTCGTCGATTTCCTGCTGGCTCAGCTTGGTGGAGAACGACCTTATTGGGACCTACCGCGTCGGTGATGAAACCCCTCGCCGTTAAGCCGGGAATACGCGGGCCAGATGGCTCGCCACCGGCGAAGCGGGCGGTATTGCGTGCTTCAGAAGCTTTGTACCAACACTTCGCGCGGCTGTTCGCTGCCGTGCTTCAACAAATAGTCGAACGATTTTTCGCTGCTTTTCAACTGCTGCAGAAATTCCTGCGGTGACAGGTCGTGTTTTTTGCCGCTCATATAAGCCAGCGCCAGTTCTTTTGCCTGATAACGTGAGAAGTTGTACATAGTAGCCCTCGATACGGTGGATTTCAGTGCTAACGATTGTAACCAAAGAGCACATAATGAACAGACGCTTTGGCGTATGGAATCGATAGCTAAAACTTAACTCGCCGGTTGCAATAGCTCGTCGCACAGTCGTTGAATTATCTGCTTTTGCGACAGGCCGTTATCCAGCATCTGCCGAATTCGTTCCGAGTCGTTCACCCCGAGCCTGACATGGCGCTCAATCTTGTCCAGCAAGCTTTGTGTTTCCAGATCGTTAGCGTCAGTGCGTAGCGCTGCCAGTGTGGTCAGCATATGTGAGGTCAGGCTGCTGCGCTTCAACGTGGTGGCGTCGACGTAGTCGGCGTCAAAACCGTTGCGATAGGCATTGATTTTGTTGTAGTTGGTAAAGGCGTAATATTCCGGGGCTATTTCAGTGCGGTGCGACAACAAAAAGCCGGCCAGCAGGCGGCAGTAACCTACCAGCAGCACGGCGTGGGAGATATGCAGTGGCGTATCGCAGATACGGATCTCCACCGTTCCCAGTTCCGGCTTGGGTCGGGCATCCCAATAAATATCCTTGATGCTGTCGATCACGCCGGCGGCACTCAGCCGTTCATAATAGACATTGAACTGCTCCCAATTGTAGATCTGCTCCAGACAGCCATAGTTGGGAAAGGAGTTTTGCGCGCTGAAACGCGAACTGGCAAACAGTGTGTCTACCCCCTGGTAGAGCGGAGAAGAGGCGCTGAGGGCAATAAAATGGGGGAAGTAGGGGGTTAAAGCGTGGCACAGATACATGGCTTCATCGCCGTCATTGACCCCGATATGAATATGTTGACCAAACACGCAGGCCAGCTTGGACAGATAGCCGAAGCGGCTGGCTAATTGCTGATAGCGCTGGGCATCGGTAATGACCTGTTTTCTCCAGTCATTGCTCAGATGGCGGCCACCGCCACAAACGTCACAACCGAAGTTTTGTGCACTAAGGCGGATGCTGGCGGTCAGTTCCCGCAGTTCGTCGTGCAACAGGTCAATATTGGTGTGCACCGAGCTGTTCAGTTCCACCATTGATTTGGTCAATTCATGCTTGATGCGTTTATTGTCGCCAAGATCCGTTACCACCTGATCGGCCTTGTCGGTGAGATCGTAGCTTTCAATATCAACCAACTGCAGTTCTATTTCTGTGCCAATGGAGAGTCTTTGCGAGCGTTTGAATGCTAACGGCATAGTTCATCCCTCAGAGAAACAGCGTTGCGGTAATTATAATCCTCCATCGAGACTTTGCTGCTTGCCTGGTTATATTCGATAATTCGAATATGTTTTTTTGACATTCTCTGCAGACGAATTATGATGACGGTCTTGACTCAAGGAGCGCGTGCATGACATCACTGACACCGTTACAACTGTTTAAAAATTTGTCGGAAGAGACTCGTCTGACGCTGGTGCTTCTGTTGCGCCAGGCGGGGGAGCTGTGCGTTTGTGAGTTGTCCGGGGCGTTGGCCGAGTCACAGCCTAAAATTTCCCGTCATCTTGCCATGTTACGTGAAAGTGGCTTGCTGCTTGATCGCCGTGACGGCAAGTGGATCTACTACCGGCTGTCGCTACACATGCCGGCCTGGGCGGCGGCAATTATTGAACAGGCTTACCTTAGTCAACAGCAACAGGTGAACGAGCTGGCGCAACGGGCTGCCGGTAATGGGATTATCTGTCGTTAACGATAAAAAATTTAACCATATATATTCGAAATTTCATATATGTTTGGCGTGAGCCGCTAAGGAGTTGTGATGGTGCTGGCCGGGGCAATTTTTATCCTGACTCTCATTTTGGTGATCTGGCAACCTAAAGGTCTGGGCATTGGCTGGAGTGCGTCCCTTGGGGCGGTGCTGGCGTTGCTGACCGGGGTAGTTCACATCAATGATATACCACTGGTCTGGCAGATAGTCTGGAACGCTACCGCCACCTTTATTGCCGTGATTGTGATTAGCCTGCTGCTGGATGAGTCCGGTTTCTTTGAGTGGGCGGCGCTGCACATTGCGCGCTGGGGCAAGGGTAAAGGACGCTGGCTGTTCACCTATATTGTGCTGTTAGGGGCTACGGTGGCGGCGTTGTTCGCCAATGACGGCGCGGCGCTGATCCTGACGCCGATTGTGATTGCGATGCTGTTGGCGCTGGGGTTCAGCCCGGGAGCCACCCTGGCATTCGTGATGGCGGCGGGGTTTATTGCCGATACCGCCAGCCTGCCGCTGGTGGTGTCCAACCTGGTAAATATCGTTTCTGCGGATTTCTTCCAACTGGGGTTCACCGAGTATGCGGCGGTGATGGTGCCGGTGAACATAGCCGCCATCGTCGCCACGCTGGGGGTGCTGCACCTGTTCTTCCGTAAAGATATTCCGCAGAGTTATGACCTGACGTTGCTGCGACCGCCTCGTGAGGCAATCCGTGACTTGCCGACCTTTAAAGCCGGTTGGGGCGTATTGGTATTGCTGCTGGTGGGGTTCTTTGGCCTGGAACCGCTCGGGGTGCCGGTCAGCCTGGTCGCCGCCGTTGGCGCGTTGATCCTGTTGGTGGTGGCGAAAAGAGGCCAGGCCATCGACACCGGTAAAGTGCTGCGAGGTGCCCCCTGGCAGATCGTGATTTTCTCACTGGGGATGTATCTGGTGGTCTACGGTCTGCGTAACGCAGGGTTAACCGCCATGCTGGCCGGTGTGCTCAACGATCTGGCCGATCGGGGAATATGGGCGGCCACGCTGGGTACCGGTTTCCTGAGTGCATTTCTGTCTTCTATTATGAACAACATGCCGACGGTGCTGGTAGGGGCCTTGTCAATTGACGGCAGCAACGCCGAGGGCGTGATCAAGCAGGCGATGATTTATGCCAATGTGATAGGCAGCGATCTGGGGCCGAAAATTACCCCAATCGGCAGTCTGGCCACATTGTTATGGCTGCACGTGCTGTCACAGAAAAACATTGTCATCACCTGGGGATATTATTTCCGCGTGGGCATCGTGATGACGATCCCGGTGCTGCTGGTCGCGCTGAGCGCCCTGGCGTTGCGCCTGTCGCTTTAGGCTTAACTCAAGAGAGAACCGTCATGAGCAACATCAAGATTTACCACAACCCGGCTTGCGGCACATCGCGCAATACGTTGGCGCTGATCCGCAACAGCGGGTTGGAGCCAGAGGTGATTTTATATCTGGAGACTCCGCCCAGTCGCGAACAACTGGTCAGGCTGATTGCCGACATGGGGATCTCTGTTCGTGCGTTGCTGCGCAAAAATGTCGAGCCTTACGAAACTCTGGGGCTGGCGGATAGGGGCTGGAGCGACGATCAACTGATCGACTTTATGCTGCAGCAACCGATTTTGATTAATCGGCCGATAGTGGTGACCCCGCTGGGAACCCGGCTGTGTCGCCCATCAGAAGTGGTGCTGGATATTCTTCCGGATGCGCAGCAGGGCCCGTTCAGTAAAGAAGATGGCGAAGCGGTGATTGATGCGCAGGGGCGGCGGATCGCGGCGGATTAATCCTTTATGTGTTTTCCCGTCAGGAACGCGACAACGCTGCGGTTGAAGAGCTCCGGGCAGGCAATATTGGAAATGTGCGAAGCCGGTAGCCGCAACAGTTCGGCTCGCGGCGCGTTGGCGACCAGAAATTCGGCGTCCGCCACCGTCGTCACCGGATCTTGTTCTCCGGCGATCACTCGCATTGGCCGCGTCATGGACGCCACTTCGGCGCGGAGATCGGCCACCGCCAGCGCATCGCAGCAGGCAGCGTAACCCTCGGCGCTGCCGGCCGCCAGCCCGGCGACCAGTGGGACAACCTGTTCAGGATGTTGCTGCAAAAAGGCTTCGTTGAACCAGCGAGCGGGGGACGCTGCGGCGATCGGCGTCAGCCCTGAGTTGCGCACCTGTTGGGCGCGCTGTTGCCAGCCTTCGGCACTGCCGATGCGCGCGGCGGTATTGGCGACCACCAGCCGCTTGATGCGCTGCGGATGGTAGCGGTTGAGCCACAACCCGGTCAGGCCGCCCATCGAAATACCGCAAAAATGAGCGCTTGGCGCGTCCAGATGGTCGAGCAGGGCAATCACATCCTGGCCCAGATCTTCAAGCCGCAGCGGGGTCGCTGGCAGCGGCGTAGCACCGTGTCCGCGCTGGTTATAGCGCAATAGATGAAAGTGTTCGCTCAGCACCGGCAACTGTGCCAGCCACATGTCGAAGGTGGTACCGAGCGAGTTGGACAGCACCAACAAGGGTGCCCCGGCGCGGCCATCAAGGCGATAATCGATATCCATGTTCTTTCCCCGTTTCACACCCGTTCGATAATCAGCGCAATACCCTGGCCGACGCCAATACACATGGTGCATAAGCCGTAGCGGCCACGCGTTTTCTGCAATTGCCAGGCGGCGTTCATCACCAGCCTGCCACCGGATGCGCCCAGTGGATGACCGAGGGCAATAGCGCCGCCATTGGGATTCACCTGAGCGGCGTCGTCACGCAATCCCAGGTCACGGGTCACCGCCAGCGCCTGTGCCGCAAAGGCTTCGTTAAGCTCGATGACGTCCATTTGGTCGAGGCTCAGCCCGGCAATTTTCAACACCTTACGCACCGCTTCCGCCGGGGCAAAGCCCATGATTGAGGGTTCGATTCCGGTAACGGCGCTGGCGACAATGCGTGCCATCGGTTGCAGCCCGTGGCGAGTCACTCCGAGTTCGCCGGCCAGCAGCAGTGCGCAAGCCCCGTCGTTCAGCCCGGAGGCATTACCGGCCGTTACCGTGCCCTGCGGATCCACCACCGGCTTCAGTTTCGCCAGGGCTTCCAGCGTGGTGGCACGCGGGTGTTCGTCCTGACAGAACCGCAACGGGTCGCCTTTCTTCTGGGCAATGCTGACCTCAATTAGCTGGTCGGCGAAAAAACCGCTTTCCTGCGCGGCGGCGGTGCGCTGCTGGCTGCGCAGGGCAAAGGCGTCCTGATCCTGACGGTTAATACCGAACTTTAGGGCGACGTTTTCGGCGGTTTGTGGCATTGAGTCCACACCATACAGCGCTTTCATCTGTGGGTTGATAAACCGCCAGCCCATGGTGGTGTCTTCCAGTTTCATCATTCGACTAAAGGCGCTTTCCGCCTTGCCCATCACGAAGGGTGCCCGAGACATACTTTCGACACCACCGGCGATCATCAGCTCGCTTTCGCCGGTTTTTATCGCCCGGGCCGCCATCGCCACTGCGTCCAGACTGGAGCCGCACAGGCGGTTGAGGGTGCAACCGGGGATCTGCACCGGCAGCCCGGCCAGCAGCAGCGCCATGCGTGCCACGTTGCGGTTGTCTTCCCCAGCCTGGTTGGCGCAGCCGAACAACACGTCGTCCACCGCCGCCCAGTCAAGTTGCGGATGTCGCGCCTGCAACGCTTTCAGCGGCAGGGCGGCCAGATCGTCGGCGCGGACACTGGCCAGGCTGCCGTTCAGTCGGCCAAAAGGCGTGCGGACGGCATCACAAAGGTAGGCGGGATTCATGCGGCTGTTCTCCGTGTTGAAGGACAAAGGTCAGTTCGACCGGGGTGACTTCCTGTAACTGCTGTGGGGTCAACCCGCTGAATATTTCGCGCACCACCAGGCCCTGTGGGGTGACGTCCATCACCGCCAGATCGCTGTAAATACGATCAATACAGCCGACGCCGGTCAGGGGGTAAGTGCAGTGGCGGACAATTTTACATTCGCCTTTTTTGGTCAGGTGTTCGGTCATCACAAACACCTGACGGGCGCCGATTGCCAAATCCATCGCGCCGCCAACCGCCGGGATCGCCCCCGGTGCGCCGGTGCTCCAGTTGGCCAGGTCACCGCGTTCGGAGACCTGATAAGCGCCGAGCACGCAGATATCCAGGTGGCCGCCGCGCATCATGGCAAAGGAGTCGCCGTGGTGGAAAAAGCAGCCGCCTTTTAGCAGGGTCACCGGCTGTTTACCGGCGTTGATCAGTTCGGGATCTTCCTGGCCGGCCGCCGGTGCCGGGCCCATGCCGAGAATGCCGTTCTCGCTGTGCAGGAAGATCTCTTTATCCGCCGGCAGGTAGTTGGCGATCTGGGTTGGAATACCGATACCCAGATTGACGTAGGCACCTTCCGGAATGTCGCGCGCAATGCGCTCGGCCAACTGCTGATGAGTGAGTTTGGTCATAGGTGCGTTCCTTAAGCCGACAGTGGCGCTGAGTGATCGGGCGCGGTCACCAGACGTTGCACGAAGATGCCCGGCGTAATGATATTTTCAGGATCCAGCTCCCCCAGCGGCACCATAAGATTAACCTCGGCAAGGGTGCAGGCGGCCGCCATAGCCATGATCGGCCCGAAGTTACGCCCGGTTTTGTTGTACAACAGGTTGCCCCAGCGATCGCCTTTGTCGGCCTTGATCAGTGCGAAGTCAGCTTTTAGCGGCAGCTCGAACACATAGTGTTTGCCGTCGATCTCGCGAGTCTCTTTGCCTTGCGCCAGTTCGGTGCCGTAGCCGGTTGGGGTGTAAAAACCGCCGAGACCGGAACCGGCGGCCTGGATCCGTGCCGCCAGATTACCCTGCGGGATCAGCTCCAGCTCCAGTTCGCCACGGCGGTACAAATCGTCAAATACCCAGGAGTCCGACTGGCGCGGGAAGGAACAGACGACTTTGCTCACACAACCGGCCTTCAGCAGCGCCGCTAACCCAAAATCCCCGTTGCCCGCGTTGTTGCTGATCAGCGTTAACCCGCGGGGCCGGTGGCGGATCAGGGCGTCCAGCAGGGCATAGGGCTGACCGGCGGGGCCAAAGCCGCCGACCATAATGGTCGCGCCGTCAGGGATATCAGCGACGGCGACGTCTGCGGATGCCACACTCTTATCGATCATTTGCTCTCCTCGGCACGCTGCGAAGCTGTCAGCGCTGCAGTAATGGGTCTTGAATCAATTTATGGGATGAAAATTCAAGCAGCAAGTGCGAATATCAGCATGTTGTGCGATTATCGAAGCGTTAATCATTTGGCTGTTAATTCTGTGATGCAGATAACTCTATGTGAGTCGGAGGTCAGGATGGGTGATGTATCTGAGTTTGGTGCTGGGGAGTTGCGTCGGCTGCAGGAGATCGGGGATTTAAGCAACGATCAGTATAAGGGCGACCCCAATTTTATGGCGTCGTTGGCCAGAGGACTGGAGGTGCTACAGGCCTTCCAGCCACAGTATTCTCAAATGTCGGTTTCTGAAATCAGCCAAATTACCGGTATTCCGCGTGCAGCAGTGCGTCGCTGCCTGTACACCCTGCGTGCGCTGGGGTTTGTGCATTGCCCTGACGGCCGCCATTACCGGCTGCTGCCGCGAGTGCTGACTATTGGACATGCCTATCTTTCTTCTTCCGAACTGGCGAAAGCGGCGCAGAACTCGCTGGATTATCTCAGTAAGCTGCTGAACGAATCCTGCTCGGTGGCGACGCTGGACGGTGACAACATCCTGTATATCGCCCGCGCCTCGGTGAAGCGCATCATGACGATTGATCTGGGACGCGGCAGTCGTCTGCCGGCCTACGCCACCTCTATGGGGCTGGTGTTGCTCAGTGCGCTGGATGAAGAACAGTTGGACGACTATCTTTCGCGGGTGAGTTTTGCACCCTTGACCGAGTTCACCGTGACCAGTGCCGATCAATTGCGTGAACAACTGGCCAAGGTGCGGCGGCAAGGGTACGCCATCAACGATCAACAGTTGGAAATTGGCCTGCGTTCGATAGCGGTGCCGATGCATTCACGCAAGGGCGGTGTGGTGGCGGCGATGAACGTGGGCGTCAATGCCTCGCAAATTTCGGCGGCGGAATTGCGCGAACGGGTGCTGCCACGGCTGCAGCGCACGGCGATGGAGTTGGCGCTGCTGCTGTAGTTATCGTGCAAAAGTTATCGTGCAAGAGTTATGTGCAAGTCTCAGGTATTACGATCGGCCAGTTCTTCCAGCAAAGTCGCCGAAGGGGCAAAGAACAGGCTACCGGTGACCGCACGGCTGAAATCCAGCAGGCGATCGTAATTGCCGGCCGGTCGACCAATGAACATGTTTTCCAGCATTTGCTCGATCGGTTGGGGAGCGCGCGCGTAACCAATAAAGTAGGTGCCAAACTCGCCCATGCCGGGTTTGCCAAACGGCATGTTGTCGCGCAGGATTTTGACTTCATCGCCATGCTCATCCACCAGCGTGGTCAACGAACTGTGGGATGACGAAGGTTTCACGTCTTCATCCAGTTCAATATTGGATTGCTTGTGGCGGCCAATAATGCCCTCCTGCGTTTCGACGGGCAGGGCATTCCAGCCTTTCATATCATGCAGATATTTCTGCACCAGCACGTAACTGCCGCCGGAAAATGCGCCATCTTCATCACCGATCACCGTGTAGTTGACTGCATCATTTCCCTCCGGGTTTTCGGTGCCGTCGACAAAGCCAATCATCGCGCGCTGGTCGAAGTAACGGAAGCCGTGCACTTCCTCAATCACCGTCACGGCGTCGCCGAGTTTGTTCATTAACTGGGTGGCCAGTTCGAAGCACAGATCCATCTCGTCGGCGCGGATATGCAACAGGATGTCGCCGGGGGTTGAGACAGCCACGCGGTCGCCGGAGCCTATTGCGCTAAAGGGATGAAGTTGTGCCGGACGGGGTTGGCCGAATAACCGATCCCAGGCCATTGAGCCAAATCCGCAGACGCAGGACAAGTTTCCTGCCGGGGCTCTTTTGCCGACGGAACGGATCACACCGCTGATATCAGCGCACCAACCACGCACCGTTGCGAGCTGTGCAGGGTCGGGTGACAAGGTAGCAACCAGGAAAATAGCGTGGCGCGTAACAGGGCTGGAAACAGCTTGTGGTAGGGGGGAATTGATAGTCATAGCATCCAGTGCCGGAGTAAGTCAGAGCTTAAAACTAATCTATTTTAAGGGCTACGCCAACTGATTAACCCCAGTTGGCGTAGGGCATCGTTAAATGCTCAGAGTGTGCAGGTGGGTCATCATCAACTTTCTGCTGTCAGGGCGTTTAATTCTTTCAGTAAGCCGAAGGCCAGTTTCATATGGTCTTCGCTAACGATAAACGCGCGCAACTGCTGTTGCCGATCAAAACCTTTGGCAATCATGCCCTGTTGTTCGGCGACAATGTTCCAGCTCAAATCCTGACGATGGGTTTCCCCTGCCAGGTGCAGCGGCAGGCTGGGGGTTTTCACCTTGACCAGCATGGCTGGCAG
The DNA here is from genome assembly GCF_002607755.1 of Serratia sp. BW106. Taxonomy (NCBI): domain Bacteria; kingdom Pseudomonadati; phylum Pseudomonadota; class Gammaproteobacteria; order Enterobacterales; family Yersiniaceae; genus Serratia; species Serratia sp. BW106. The sequence goes on along the minus strand of NZ_MCGS01000030.1, from coordinate 112,264 downwards.
TTTCACGCCTTCCTCGGCACCCAGCAGGTTTTTCGCCAGGGCCATGGCGCTAAACTGTATCGGCTGGAGGAATGGCAGCAGTTGGCCATCAATCTCTGCGCAATCGCCGAGGGCGTACACATCGATCTGCGAGGTCTGTAAGCGATTATTCACCCGGATGCCGCGATCCACCTGCAGATTAGCCTGGCGCGCCAGCCCAACGTTCGGGCGCAGTCCGACCGACGCGATCGCCGTATCAACCGATAATTGACGTCCATTCCCCAGCGTTGCCTGTATGCCACCGTCTTGTTGTATCAAGGCGCTCAGTTGCTGGTTGAGCAGCACTTCGACACCCATCTGTTGCAGACAATGCTGCAAACGGCTGCTGGCTTCAATCGGCATCAGTGCCGACAGCAGGCTGCCGGATCTGTCCACCAGGGTGACCTGTTTACCGGCCCGGCACATGTCCATCGCCAATTCACACCCGATCAGGCCGCCGCCCAGGATCAGCACTCGCTGCGCCTGAAGCAGTGTCAATTCGCCGTCGCGATATTCCTGCTGGCTGTTGAGCGTCAGCATCAGTTCATTGCCGGTCACCGGCGGTACGATAGCCGAAGCACCGACCGCCAAAACCAGTTTGTCGTACTGCCAGCTTTGCTCGCCGCTGCACACCCTTTTATGCTGAGTATCAATATCCGTGATCCGCGTGTTTGGGTGTAACGTCAGTTGGAACTGTTCGGCAAAGCTGCCGCAGGTTTGCCGCGTTAAGGCATCTGCTGTTTGATTCTGGCTGATCACATGGCTCAGCTCAGGTTTGTTATATTCATCACAGCTGTCGGCGGCAATCAGGCGAATCGGGACGTCGCTATTGAGCCTGCGCAGATTTTTTACCAGCTGTCGGGCGGCAAAGCCGGAGCCAACGATCAGAATGCCAGGGTTCATTTTGCCTCCGAAGCGAGGGGATCGAACACGTCTTTGCCCATTGCGCATTCCGGGCACAGGAAATCATCCGGCACGTCTTGCCAGCAGGTTCCGGGGGCCACATCTTGCATGGGTTCGCCCAACGTTGGATCGTAGATCCACAGGCAGACGCTGCATTGCATGCGCGGCCCGAGATCGGCATCGGCGTTGGTATCGGTATCGACATTGGCGCAGGATACTTCAGGTTGTGGTTGAGCGACGGCAGCTGCAGGCGCTGGGGCTGCCGTCGTCAAAGGCAAGCAGGTTAAAGCCCATTGACGAGCGATATCCCGGCCATGTTGACGGCAGACTGCCAGCATATCGCCATCGGGACGCCATTTGGCTTTCAATGCCAGCGTGGTTTCAAAACCACAGTCCATCAAACGGGTTTGAATACGGTCTACCGCGCCACCGTTCCAGCCGTAGCTGCCGAAGGCCGAGGCTTTCTTATTGCGAAAACGCAGCCCGGTGATCTCTTCCAACAGCCCGGCAACTTTTGGCATCATCACATTATTCATGGTCGACGAACCCACCAATACGCCTTTGGAACGGAACACGTTAGTCAGGATTTCGTTTTTGTCATGACGCGCCACGTTAAAAATCTTCACCGCCACCCGTGGATCGACTTCGTTGATGCCCTGTGCAATAGCGTCCGCCATCATGCGGGTGTTGTTGGACATGGTGTCGTAAAAAATGGTGATGCGATCTTCTTGATAATCCGCCGCCCACTCTAAATAGCGCTGCACAATTTGCGTCGGATTATCGCGCCATACCACGCCGTGTGAGGTGGCAATCATGTCTACCGGCAGGTTGAAGCCGAGGATCTCGTTGATTTTGGGTGTCACCAGCCGGCTGAACGGGGTCAGGATATTGGCGTAGTAACGCTGACATTGTTCAAACAATTCATTTTGATCAACCTCATCATTAAACAGATGCTCATCGCAATAATGCTGGCCAAAGGCGTCATTACTGAACAGCACGGCATCGCCAGTCATGTAGGTCATCATACTGTCCGGCCAGTGCAGCATCGGCGTTTCAACGAAGATCAGCTGTTTACCATTGCCGATATCCAGGCTGTCACCGGTGTGGACTACGTGGAAGTTCCACTCTGGGTGATGATGGTGACCGTTGATTGAATCAATGCCATTTTCGGTACAGTAGATAGGCGTTCCCGGGATCTGCGCCATCAACTCGGTCAGCGCCCCGGCGTGATCTTCTTCTGCGTGATTGATGATGATGTAATCCAGCGTTTTGAGATCAATTTCCGCTGACAGATTCTGTACAAACTCACGGCTAAACTTGTGGTCCACCGTGTCGATCAACACGGTTTTCTCTTCACGGATCAGATAGCTGTTATAGCTGCTGCCCTTCAAGGTTTTGTATTCTGTCCCATGAAAATTACGCACTTCCCAGTCACGTTGACCGACCCACTGGATATTATTTTTCACCTGAATTGCCATGCTCATTACCTTATTGTCGTTTACTGGGTTTCGATACTTGTAATGAGCAAACAGCGTGCCAGTTTTTATGTTGTTGTTTTTTATGTGATAATTATTCATTGATGTCATTGTGACATGGGCGTAACATTGTCAATATGACAATTAAGTGTCGGAATGACATTATGACCCTCTCCATACAGTCCCTTGCCACCATCGCTATCGAATTACAAAGCGGCCTGACACAAGGCGACCGCTTTCAACGCCTGATCAACAGTCTGCGCCGCCTGCTGCGCTGTGATGCTTCGGCTTTACTGCGCTTTGAAGGGCAGCAGTTCCGCCCATTGGCGATTGACGGTTTGGTTCAGGATGTTCTGGGGCGACGCTTTGCGCTGGATGCCCATCCGCGCCTGGAAGCGATTGCCCGCGCCGGTGACGTGGTGCGTTTCCCCGCGGATAGCGATTTACCGGACCCCTACGATGGTTTGATCCCCGGCCATGACCAACTTAAGGTTCATGCCTGTATTGGACTGCCCTTGTTTGCCGACCAGGATTTAATCGGTGCGTTGACTTTTGACAGTCTGGACCCGCTGCAATTTGATCGCTTCAGCGATGAAGAACTACGGTTAATCAGTGCACTAGCGGCGGGAGCGCTAAACAATGCGTTATTGGTTGAAGCCCTGGAGAGGCAGGCGTTGTCTCCGCTGGCATCGCAAGGGGTAAGCACGCCTAGAGAAAATGATGAGATCATCGGACTTTCGTCGGTTATGCAGCAACTCAAGCAGGAAATCAGCATCGTTGCCGGTTCCGAACTCAACGTTTTGATCACCGGAGAGACCGGGGTAGGTAAAGAGCTGGTGGTGCGGGCGATCCATCAGGGATCGGCGCGGGCTGCCAACCCGCTGGTCTACCTTAACTGCGCCGCTCTGCCGGAAAGCGTGGCGGAAAGCGAACTGTTCGGCCACGTCAAAGGGGCATTTACCGGTGCCATTCAGCACCGCGCCGGCAAATTTGAAATGGCGGACAATGGCACTCTGTTTCTCGATGAGATTGGTGAGCTTTCACTGTCGCTGCAGGCCAAGCTGTTGCGGGTGATCCAATACGGCGATCTCCAGCGAGTGGGGGATGATCGGGTCAAGCGCGTTAATGTACGAATTTTAGCGGCCACTAATCGTAATCTCAAACAGGCGGCGGTTGATGGGGAATTCCGGCTGGATTTATACCATCGGCTGAGCGTGTTTCCGCTGTTCGTGCCACCGTTGCGCGAGCGAGCCAGCGACATTGCCCTGCTGGCGGGGTACTTTTGCGAACGTTGCCGTATCAAGCTGAGTTTGGTGCAGTTAACGCTTTGCGCAGAAGCATTATTCACGCTCGAGCAGTATTCATGGCCGGGGAATATTCGCGAACTGGAACATGTCATCTATCGGGCGGCGATTTTAGCTCGCGCGGAGCAAAACAGCAGCGAGCTACAACTGTTGCCGGCGCATTTCACTATAAAGGCCGGCTCTTTGCCGACCGGGATCAGCGATGAAGCACTGCCAGAGACAGCTATTGAGGCGGATCTCGCGACGATGACGCAACATTTCCAGCGCAGCGTGATTGAGAAAACCTTGGCGCAATGTGAGATGAACTGGGCGGCGACCGCACGTAAATTGAACCTGGACAGCGGTAACTTGCATCGATTGGCCAAGCGATTGAATATTAAATAAGTGTACCTTTTATAATATTCACTAATTTATTTTTTCTCAAAAAAATCAAATATTTTTAATGAAAGGGTGACAAAAGAGTAAAAGGTGGCGAGAGTAATGACAAATGTGGATGCGCCTAAGGGGGCGGAGAAACCTAAAGCAGAAGTCTCGCCCCTGATACCGCTAAGAAAAGGTGCCGTGGCAATGATTGCCAAGAAGATAATTGCGGGTCTGATTATTTTCCTCATTTGTTTCACTCCATTAATTTATTCAGCATAAAAAATAAACCGTCCGCGTATATTCTCATGTGCGGGGCGGTTTTATCTATGTTTTTTTGAAAATCACACAGATGATTTTGTATATAAAAACAATAATGGAAAGTGAAAAGAACATGGCAACGATAAGTTTTGATATTTTTTCTGGCGCAGAGTAAAGATAATCAACGCCGATGCCTGCACCCGCTAATAAAATAGAGGATAAAACCATCACAATTAAAACTGATATTGTCCAGTATGTTCTTTTCATGCTGAAGACTTTGTAAAAATATCGAATAATTTAAAAAATAACGAAATGAAAAAAGAGAAGGTGGCAATGATAATGACTAATTGAGACATACCTGCCGGCGCGGCCAAGCCTGAACCAGGATTAAGCACTCCAGCACCGCTAAGAAAAGGGCTGCTGGAAACTATAGCTAAAAGTATAAGTAACGGCCTAATTTTCTTTGTCATATATAATGCGGCTCTAATATATAGAGCGGTAGTAATAAACTACCGCCTATGATTTTTAGTCTAGATACGGCACGAGCCACCAATTGAACCATTACAATTAGAGCTTTTATTTCCGGCATTGCTATTATTATCACCATTAGAACCTTTGTTCGTGAAGCACCCACCAGCAAGTGATCCACCAATAAGTCCTAATCCGAGACCAAGCGGTCCGCCAGCAGCTCCTGCAATCATGCCGCCGATAATGCCAGCACTACAGTTTGTTGTCTCCTGACTCTGTTTCTTATAATAACCACCATTATCAGCCTTGCCACTGGTGTTGCTGGTTCTGCCTCTGCTTCTGCCGCCATTATCTACACGATCGCCGCCATTATTGCCACGGCCACCGGCGATCGAGTCTAACAAGGCTACATCAATTGTTTTCATCATCAATTCCATTTGAATGTATAATTTATTGTTATATTCACCTTTGAATGGGACGGTTAGTTTTTAACTCACAACTATTTTTATATCAAGAGTTATTTTATCTGACAGATAAAAAATTTTTAATTAATTAGTGATTGCACTAAATTGTATAATTAAATGATTTTATTAAACATGGTCGATATTAATATTATATTTAAATCCGAGCGGCAACGCCGCCCGGGGGATGATCAGCCAGCTAAATCAAATGGATCATCAAGGGATTTTGCCGGCGGGGTAAACCAGCGAGCGCCGTCTTCAGTGACGTAAAAATGGTCTTCAAGGCGGATACCAAACTCGCCCGGCAGGCACAGCATAGGTTCGATGCTGGCGCACATACCAACATCGAGCTGTTGCTGCTGTTTGCGGATCAGATACGGTGCTTCGTGAATGTCCAACCCGATACCGTGTCCGGTGCGATGTGGCAGGCCCGGCAACTGATAGTCCGGTCCGAAGCCATGAGAAACCAGCACATCGCGCGCCGCGTCATCCACTTTATGGCAGGGTACACCCGGTGCGATAACGGCAAAAGCGGCGGCCTGCGCCTCATGCTCCGCCTGCCAGGCGAAGCGTTGCCGTTCGTTGGCTTCGCCATACACATAGGTACGGGTGATATCGGACAGGTAACCCTTGTAGCGGCAACCGGTATCCAGCAGCACGATATCGTTGTTTTGCAGCGGCTTGGGCTGCTTCACGCCATGCGGAAACGCGCTATCGGAGCCGAATAGCGCAATACAGAAATAAGAGCCACTGGTGCCCATTTTACGGTGGGCTTTATCGACGAAGTCGATCAGCTGGTCGGCGGTGATCCCTGGGTGCAAGATACTGGCCGCAGCCTGTTGTACCCGCAAGGTAATGTTATTGGCGGTTTGCATCAGCGCGATTTCCGTCGCCGATTTTCGGCTGCGACAGCCACCGGTGATGGGCAGGGCACTGACCAGTTTATTGTCCCCGGCATACTGTTGCAGACCGAGGAACAGCGTGACCGAAGCGGTTTCGCAAATCGCCACTTTGTGCTGGCGGCCAGCACCTGTCAGCCCGCGAGAAGCCAGCACGCTGAAGAACAGTCGATAGGGGTCTTCTTCCTCATGCCAGCTAAAGATTTCGGCCTCAATCACCTGTGCGTCTTTGAAGGTGCCGATCTCGAACCAGGGGGCGATATAGGCGATTTCACCTTCGGCCGGGATCACTGCGCCGACCATGCGTTCGCTCGGTGACCATGGAGTTCCGGTAAAATACAGCAGGTTGCTGCCCGCATTGACATAGCAGGCGTCAATGCCGTTTTCGCGCATCAGGCGCTGTGCGTGTTGAATACGTTGCCGATACTCTCCGGCGGCGATTGCAGGCGGATTATCCGTTAACGGTTGCAGTTGTTCCAGGGCCTGTTGCGCCGTGCAACCGCCAATGCCTGTAGCCATGTTTTTCTCCTCGCATAATGTTCAATGTCAGGGCCAATGTCCCAGCGCGCCAAACCTTCATCATAAATAAACCGCAGCGACAAAACTTGGCTCCAATAGATAAGAAAGATGCCGATTACAGCACAGTTTTACCTTCGGCGATGTTGTGTCCTCGTTTTACCCGACAGATTCTGCTGTAAAAGGCGCTGCGGGCGAACCAAAAATTACATTTACCCCTTAATCTATCTGTAACTGATTCTATTTACTTGATAATGCAATAACGCATCAATGTGATGCAAAAACGCTCTTGTAAATAATGATTAGCGTTGCTAATTGTTAATGCCCATCGTATTAAATAAATTTATAAGGAATTTTTACTTTTACACAGTAGTGAATGAATCATTGTTCATCACGATAATTTCAATGCTAACGATGCATAAATAACCAAGTTTTAAACGGATAATTTTAATTTATTAGCGTGTTATTAGACACTCGCGCCGTCACGCATAAATAAAATTTGAAATTATTTTCTCTATTGCGAAAACCTAACCTGATAAGTGAGGGGATATATTGTTGTTGATATATTCAGTTGCTTGGGCATAAGCGATTTTATTATTGAGAGTACTTTATGGAAACAAATGCCGTTGAGTCTAAATTCAGTTTTGGTTCCTATACCCGATTACTGTCTGGTCCCGGGCATGCCGTGCTTTCTTTGTTTGGGCTATTAGTTCGCTTTCCGGTGGCGATGCGTTCTATAAGTTGCATTATGTTGTTATCTGCTACTACCAATTCGCTGTGGATCGCGGGTACCGTCGCCGGAACCTTAATGATTACCCAGGCTTTGGCCAGCCCGATACTCGGGGGCTTTGCCGACCGATTCAGCCAACGCAAAGTGCTTATTGTTACCTGTTGTTGTCACGTTATGGCCATAGCTTTACTGATTGCCCTGGTCTTTCTTAATGCCCACTTATGGACAATCATGGCCGCCGCTATGGGTATTGGTTGCTCGTCAGTGCCGGTAGATGGCTTTATTCGCACCCGTTGGGCGGCAATGGTCACCGATGAGGCTCTGCGAACCGCTTATGCTTTAGAAACCGTACTCGATGAGATTATTTTCTTGTTGGGGCCGCTGGTCGCCATTGTTTTAGCCACGGTATTACACCCCGCTGCGGGGTTGGTTTTATGCGCCGTATTCACCTTCAGTGGTTCGATGGCGCTGGTGCTGCATCGGCGTTCAGAACCGGTTGTTGTGCAAAGGGTCGATGAAAAAAACCGCAGAGCCATTAGCATGGCCTGGGTTCGTAGCCTGATGATCTCCTATGCAGCAGTGGGGATATTTCTTGGCTCGATCGATGTGATGATGATCGCCTTTGCCAAAGAGGCAGGTAATCCCACGCTGGCTGGCGTGTTGTTGTCTATTTGTGCCGCGGGCAGCCTGGTGGGAGGGCTCTGCTATGGTGCCATGAACTGGTCTATACCGCAGCCACGGCTGCTGTTACTCACCTCTGCCACGCTGTGTGCCGGTACTGTTCCCCTGGTGTTCACCAGTTCCCCGATCGTCATGGGGTTCTCCGCTTTTATTGCCGGTTTATCGGTGGCGCCGTTATTAATCACCTGCAGTAACCTGCTGGAATCGTTAACGCCCAAAGGTTGCCTGTCAGAAGGCTTCTCCTGGCTTTCCAGTGCGGGTTGGCTGGGGTTTTCCCTGGGAGTGTCGGTCGGCGGGCAACTTTCAGATCAAACCGGGGCTGCTCAGGTCGCCTGGATCGCTTTGGCCGCTGGCATGCTCGCCTTATTAGCCAGTCTGTTCAGCCAGTCACTACTCAGTAAGAAATCAATACCCAGCCCGATTTAAGCGGGTTCTCTCATTATTATTACCGAGACAGGAAAACGGCCATCGTGAATCAGTTAACCACGGGTATTCCCGTACCACGTATTACCTTTAATGAATTTGTCGCGCTGGGGGTTGAGGCTGTTTTCCGGGCCGACGTTCCTGTGATTATTACCGATCTGCCGCTTGATACCAGCCGTAGCGCTAATGACCTTATTGCTCAACGGTTAGGTGATGACAATGTCACCTTGTTCCGGGAAGCCAGTAATAAGGAAAATACCGAACGATGGCAGACCATGAAGATCCAACTGCGTGGCTTTCTGGAAAATAAAGAATACCAGCAAGACAACAGCACCTGGTATCGCGTGGTTTCCAATATTATGCACCGGCCAGAAGACATCAATACTCTTCTCGGCTTCGATGCATTTTCGCTACTGGCTTCCCGTCGTGGTCTGAACGCGGCCAATTTATGGATAAGTTACCACGGTGTATTTACCCAAAGCCACTTCGATGAACTCGAGAACTTTAATATCGCCCTGCAGGGAAGAAAACGATTCATCCTTTACCCACCCGGCCGACGCGATTATTACCCGCGTTCTATCTTAAAGGGGTTTGGCGACAAATCGCAGGCCTTCGATTTTAACAATATTGACCCACAGCGTTTCCCACGGCTGGCAGCGAAATCCCCGCAGCGTCGCGATTTTATTCTGGAGCCCGGTGAAATGCTGTATTTGCCGCTGGGATGGTGGCACCAGGCCGAGTCGTTAGACGACCTGAATATCAACGTTAATTTTTGGCTGTGGGATCTGAAAATCCTGCGCAGGCCTTATGTTTTGTATTCCGCGCTCTACACGGCCGCCTACCGTAAGTTCAAAGGTATTTATAACTATCAACCCGAACCTGCCAAGAAGGAAGGAATTTGATGACCAGCCGTAAGAAGATCATGCCAACCAACCACTATCGCAACAACGACAAAGCTATCGGTATTGGTAATCCCTTCTGGGATATGTCAGAGCAGAACGGACTCGCAGGGATCGTCGCCGGACTTGAAAACGATCTCCTGTCCACCCCGAATGGTCATCAATTTGTCAATTTTAGCTGCTGCTCCTACCTGAACCTGGACTCCCATCCCAAGGTGGTAGAAGGGGCCATCGACGCGGTACGTCGCTATGGCGTGCTGGATCATTGCATCGCCCGCAGCCGGGTTCAACTGCCGGTACTGAAGGAGCTGGAGGAATCGCTTGGTGAACTGTTCCAGGCCGATGTTCTCAGTGGCGTGTCGGCCAGCAGCATCAGTGGCGGGCTGCTGCCGCTGATCGCCTCCGGACATTTGGGCAACGGTGCTCGCCCGTTAATGATTTTCGATAAGCACGCTCATGTGTCGTTGGCCGCAGCCAAACCCGCCTGTGCCGATGAAACCGAGGTCGTCACCTGCAATTACCACGATCTGGAGTTCATTAAGGACTGCTGTAAGAAATATGAACGGGTCTGCTACGTGGTTGACGGCAGCGATAGCCTGGGCGGCTATGCGCCGGTTAAAGAGTTGGCCGAACTGCAGGACAAATACGGCCTGATGGTGTTCTACGATGATTCACATTCTATTTCCGCCTATGGCGAACGTGGAGTCGGTTATGTTCGTTCACACAGCCCGGCACTGAATGAGAACACCGTTATGGTGGTCACGCTCAACAAGGCTTTCGGCACCAGCGGGGCGGCGATACTGCTCAACGGCTATTCACAGCCGATGTTGCGCCTGGTCGAACGCTTTGGCGGTGGGCTCAACTATTCGCAAAATCTGAACACGGCGGCCATCGGTGCCAGCCTGGCTTCGGCCGAAATTCACCGCACGGCTGAATTGCCGATGTTGCAGAAGAAGCTGTACGACAACATTGCCCTGTTCGACTCACTGGTTCCGACAGAGCAGAGCGGCAACAGCTACCCGATCCGTCTGGTGCCGATGAGCGATGAAACGGTGATCAGCGAAGGTCGCAAGGTGATAGAGGCCGGTTTTTATGTCTCGCCGGTATTCTTCCCGATCGTTGCGAAAGGCACCGCAGGCCTGCGGGTGATGATGCGTGCCGGGCAAACAGAAGATCAGATTCGCCGTTTGTGCAAGATACTCGCTGAAGTAAGGGCTCCCCAATGACGGATATCACACGCGCTATTCCACGCAGCATTCTGTATACCCCGGCCTTATCACTTAACCGGGTGGTCAAGGCGCTGACTTATGACGCCGATGTTCATCTGATCGATTTGGAAGACTCGGTCCCGGGCCCATTGAAAGCGGAAGGGCGGATCATCTGCCGCACCGCCCTTGATAGTGCCCCTCCGTCGGCGAATATAGCTGTGCGCATAAACGCGCTGGGTACGATTGATGCTTTGCATGATTTGGTGATGCTAAGCACCGGCGTTGCCACGCCGGGTTTTATCGTTATGTCGATGGTCAGGTCACCTGCCGAGGTTATTTTTCTGCGTGAGACTTTTGCCTCAGCGGGCAAGTATCCGGAAATTTACCTGACGATAGAGACGGTTGAAGCCATTACCGACCTCGATGATGTCGCGGCCGTAGCCGATGGCCTGGTTTTTGGCTCTGCGGATTTAGCGGCTACGCTTGGCGTGCCAATCACCTGGTCCGGAATGCTGGCGGCGCGTCAGGCGATGGTTTTGGCCAGTGCGAGACACGGTATTGGTTGTATTGATACCGCCAACTACCGGCTTTCCGAGCCGGAGGTGCTGGCCAGCGAAATTCAGAACATCAAGGATCTGGGTTTCCACGGTAAAGCTACCGTCCACCCCAGCGAACTTGAGCCGATCAATTTAGCATTGCGACCCAATGAGGGCGCGCTATTGGCCGCATCCCGGATCACCGACGCGGTCAAGGCCGCCGCCGGAGGCATTGCCTTACTGGACGGACATATGGTGGGGCCACCTTTTGCGCGTATGGCCCACACCACGTTGCAACTAGGCAAAGCCTGGGCTGAACGTTTCAACCGGGGGAACTCATGACTCTCTCCGTTGCCGTCATCGGGACCGGAGCCATCGGCATGGATCTGGTCAATAAAATTCATCGTTCGCCCTGGCTTTATTGTGGGCTGCTGGCGGGGCGTAACAAGGATTCTGCCGGTCTTGAAATCGCGGCCAAGCTGGGCTGCCCGACCAGTGCCGGAGGGATTGACGCTATTCTGGCCGCACCCAAGCCGTTCGATGTGGTATTTGATGCCACTAATGCGATGTCGCACGTCAAACACTGGGAGCTGCTTCGCCCACTGGGTACGTTGCTGATCGACCTGACCCCCAGCCACTTGGGCAAAATGATAGTTCCTACGGTGACCGGCATCGAAGCGCTGGCCGATCGCAATGTCAGTTTGATCAGCTGTGGCGGGCAGGCGTCGATCCCCATCCTGCATGCCCTTAGCCGGCATTTCCAAATTAACGACATCGAGGTGGTGGCGACCGTCGCCAGCAATATTTTGGGGCGAGCAACGCGTATCAACATCGATGAATACGTAGAGACTACGCAGATTGCGCTCAGCGCTTTCACTGGCGTGGCAAACACCAAGGCGATCCTCAATATCAGCCCGGCAACCCCGCCTGCCATGTTTAGGGTCACTATTTTTGCCGAGATCCCCGGCGTGACGGCAGAACAGATAACCCCGGTGGTCACCGCGGCGGCGGCGGCAGTGCGGGAATTTTCGGCGGGTTATCGATTAACGGCGATCAAGGTCACCGAAGGGCGAGTGTCTGTCTCTTTGGAGGTGATCGCCAGCAGTAAGGTGATGCCTGAATACGCGGGTAACCTGGACCTGATTAATTCCGCGGCCATTCTGGTTGCCGAACAGTATGCGCACTCTCGAAATAAAGCGGAGGTGGCCAATGACTATTCTCATTAACGACTCAACCCTGCGCGATGGGCAACATGCAGTAAAACACCAACTTACTGCGGCGCAGTTGCGAAGCTACGCCACCGCGGCAGACAAAACCGGCGTGGCGATTGTTGAAGTCGGCCACGGTAACGGGCTGGGGGCTTCCTCCTATCAGGTGGGCCGTGCGGCACTGAGTGACGAAGCCATGCTGACTACGGTGCGAGAGTCTTTGCAAAACAGCAAGATGGGGGTGTTTATGCTCCCCGGTTGGGGCACCAGCGCTGACCTGTCGAAAGCCCTGGTCTGCGGCACCGATGTGGTGCGTATCGGCACGCATTGTACCGAGGCTACGCTGGCTGAACGTCACCTGGGCTGGCTGCGTGAACAGGGTGCGGAGGCGCATGCGGTGCTGATGATGAGTCATATGGCCACCCCTGCCGAGTTAGCCGAACAGGCTGAGTTATTGGTGGGTTATGGGGCTCAGGCGGTCGGCATCATGGATTCGGCAGGCAGTCTTTTGCCGCAGGATGTCACTGCACGTATTGCTGCGATGCGCATGCAGGTAGAGGTGCCGCTGATTTTCCACGCGCATAATAATTTGGGCATGGCGGTGGCGAATTCGGTGGCTGCCGCTCAGGCGGGAGCCGGCATTATCGATGGCTGTGCTCGCGGGTTTGGTGCGGGGGCGGGTAATACCCAACTGGAAGTGCTGATCCCGGTATTGGAACGCCTGGGGTATAACACCGGCATCGATCTCTATCATTTTCTGGATGCCGCCGATCTTGCCGCCCGGGAGTTAATGGTGGTTCCGCCGATGATTGACTCTTTGGGCATCGTCAGCGGGCTGGCCGGCGTATTTTCCGGCTTCAAAAACCCGGTACTGAATCATGCTGGCAGCGCCGGGGTGGATGCGCGCGACGTGTTCTTCGAACTGGGAAGACGACAGGTTATTGCCGGCCAGGAAGACCTGATCGTTGAGGTTGTTGCCGAGTTGAAGAGGGCAATCTTGTGACGATGCAAATGATAAATGCTGCCGAAATGGCGGGTGAGGACCGACTTCGGCAGGTGATGGCGACCCTGAGTGAAGTGTTCCAGGACTTACGCAGCGGTAAAGAACAATCTCCGCCGCGAACCTTGCTGAACCACGGTCGTTCTGAAATGTTGATCAGCCCGGCAAGCTGGATGAAGCGCGGCGTTGCCAGTGTCAAAATCACCACCCTCACGCCGGGGAACGCCGAACATGGCCTTCCGTTGATCCACGGGGTGGTGGTGCTGACCGACGTCGATAGTGGCCAGATGCTGGCATTACTTGATGGGGCGAGCTTAACCGCCGTACGAACCGGTGCGGTTGCCGGCTTGGCGACCCAGCTGTGTGCCAATGCAAATGCCGGGGATCTGGCCATTTTGGGCGCAGGAGTGCAGGCCCGGGCCGTGCTGTTGGCGATGCTTGCCGTCCGCCCGATCCGCAGGGTGCGGATTTTTTCCCGCACGCCGACCAGAACCGAAGAGTTTGCACGGTGGGCACGCTCGGTGACGCAAGCCAGAGTCACTCTGTGCAATAGCGCATTCGAGGCGGTGCAGGGGGCGGAGATTATTTGTACGACCACATCCACCAGCGCTTGTGAGCCGCTGATCGAGGCCGGTTGGATAGCGCCGGGGGCGCATCTGAACATTATTGGTGGGACCCACGAAGAGGCTATTGAGGTTGAGCCCAGCTTGCTGAAGACGGCGTTTGTGGTGGTGGAAACCGCCGCTGCCGCTCAGGAAGACGCAGGAGAAGTGCGCACCGCCCTCACGCAGGGCTACATTCAACCTGAAGATCTAAATGAACTCGGCGCCGTCATTCTTGGCGAGGTTGCGGCAAGAGAAGGGCAGACAACGTTGTTTCGCAGCGTGGGGCTGGCGATTGAAGACACGGCAGCGGCGATTGCACTGTATCCATCCAGGGAGAAAAGGTCATGCTAAGACGAGTTGGCGAAAACGAGTATGTTGAAGAACACGGTGGGGATTACGAGGACTTCGAGCCGGGAATGACCATCAAACACTGGCCGGGGCGCACGTTATCCGAGGCCGACAATACCTGGCTAACCTTGCTGACGATGAACCAGCATCCTTTGCATTTCGATCAGGCCTATGGCGCCCAGGTTGAATATGGCCGCGTATTGGTGAACAGCAGCATTACCCTGGCGCTGGTCAGCGGAATGACCGTACAAGCCCTGTCGGCCAGGGCCGTCGCTAATCTGGGGTGGGAAAAAGTGCGTTTGAAAGATCCGCTTTTTGTCGGTGACACGCTCTATGCCACCAGCAAAATCCTGGCAAAACGCCCTTCAAAATCCCAACCGAATAAAGGCATTATCACGGTAGAAACCCTGGGCATCAAATCCACGGGCGAAACGGTGATCACCTTCGAAAGATCCTTTATGGTGCTGCGCCGGGAGTATATTGCCGCCCAATCTTCATCTGCGCGGGATTAGACAGGGCGACTCATTCCCGTTGATAACCGCAGCGGGGATGAGCAGAAAAAACCATTGAATTGAATGTGCTGCCACCCAGCCTGAGATCTGCGTGGCAACTCTGGCTGATAGTCCTTCAGGCCTGGGGGTTCTGTACTATGTTTTCTGTTTGCAGCACGCTACACACCGCTTCCGGTCGTGGGCGCAGCGGAGAGAACAGATGAACAAACGGGAAATAGAAAGCGCGATTGTCACCGATTTTTCCAAACGCATGAGCTACGGTGACTACCTGTGCCTGGATCAACTGCTGGACTGCCAACATCCGTTGTCGAACCCACAGCATCATGATGAGATGCTGTTTGTGGTGCAGCACCAGACCTCTGAACTGTGGATGAAATTAATGCTGCACGAGCTGCAGGCGGCGCGGGCACTGGTGCAGCAGGATAAACTCAGCCACTGCTTCAAAATCCTGGCCCGGGTCAAACAGATCCAGCGGCTGCTGTTTGAACAGTGGGCCGTGTTGGAAACCCTGACGCCGTCGGAGTACGTTGAATTCCGCGATGTGCTGGGCAATTCATCGGGTTTTCAATCCCATCAGTACCGCTCGATTGAATTTTTGCTGGGCAACAAGAATGCCGCCATGCTGGCGGTGTTCAGCAACGATGCGGAAAAACACGCTGCGCTGAAGGCGATCCTTGAAGCACCGAGCCTGTACGATGAATATCTGCTTTACCTGTCACGCCACGGCCTGCCTATTCCGCAAGAGTGTATCGAACGTGACTGGACGCAGCCTTACCAGCGTAACCCGAACCTGTTGCCGGCATTTAAAGAGATCTACGATCATCCACAAAAGTATTGGGAAGCCTATGAAATGGCCGAGAAGCTGGTGGATATAGAAGAAAGCTTCCACCTGTGGCGTTTCCGCCATATGAAGACGGTGGAGCGGATTATCGGCTTTAAAACCGGCACCGGCGGCTCCAGCGGCGTCAGTTTCCTGAAAAAGGCGCTCGAGCTGACTTTCTTCCCGGAACTGCTGGATGTGCGCACCGAGATTGGTGCCTAAGCTTTATCCCGTAACAGTGCGAGGGGGTCGTGATGGCGATAAGAATTGAAGATAAAGCGGCAGAAACCGTGGTGGGCTTGCGGGTCGCGGCCCTTACCCGCAAACCATCCCTCAGGGCTGCCAACGGCTGATGGCCTGGCAGCAGCAACACAAGGTTCCATTAGGGAAATGGTTGGTGCTGTACTGGGACGATCCGTCGGAAGTCGCCCCCGAGCGACTGCGGGCCGACGTGGTGTTTACCGTGGCGGATGATTTCGTATTGCCGACGTCGGCCAGTGAAGGGGTGGTACTGCAAACGCTGCCCGCCGGGCAATATGCGATTTACAACGTTCGTGTCAGCGACGGGGATTTCGAGCGGGTATGGGGCGATTTTTATCAGCGGGAACTGCCGGCCAGCGGTTACCAGCCGGTAGAGGGCGTGTGCTATGAGCACTACCTTAACGACTGTGAGGCAGACGGCTACTTTGACCTGGATATTTACCAGACGGTGAAGAAAGGTTGAGTTTGCGGTGCGGGGAAGGGGAAATGCTGAGGTTTCAGGGAGAGGAAAGGGGCTGAACCCGGCGAATACCGGGCTCAGTTCCCTATATTAGCTGCTAGAAGGTACTGGCGATTTCATACATTAACTTCATATGCGCCTTTGAGATATCCGTCGTGCCCCTATCACTGATTACCGAGACATACTGCTGCTCACTGGTTAACAGGATTTTGGCTTGTAACGGCGCGGATCGTTCATTCAGGGTGGTAAATAACAGAGTTTCAATGCGATCCAGATTTGGATCCGCATTGCCCCTGGCCTGGTCCGTATAACGTCTGCCCATATACAGCTCGGCATTACTGCGGCATTTTTCTTCATCCTTGATTATTTTTATCCGCGTTTCGTTAACGAACTCAATTAGCTTGATCCTCGCCTTGGCCGTTCTTTTGGTTGCTTCCAGCAAGTCTTTATTATCCGTCTGCTGACGCTCAGACAAGGTGTTTCTGAGCATCAACAGGCCGGCACTGACGATACCGGTCGCGCCGATCGTCGTCATGGCATACCGGACATAGATATTGGTCATCAGCGTGTCTGCTGCCTGAGCGGCGGCGATCGCCGCATAGGTAGCCCCTGCGCCCGATAATGCCCCCACGGCACCTACTGCCTTGGCGGCATAATCATAGTTACTCTTTTGCCTGTCGTTATAGACGTTGCCCCCATAACCCCGCAGCGAGGTTTTATATTTTTGGAAGAAACCAGAGCGCTCTCGCAGAGTGGTATTGTTGCCATGATTTAATAGCCCCATTTCCATCACGTCGGTGTCATCTTCTTCACCATTGCGCTGAGCATCACTGCTCTGGCGCAATCGTTCGAAACTGGACATGATTGCCCGTTCGGAGTCATTCTCATACTGGTTGAGCGCTGTATTATCCAGCTCATTAACAAAGGCGATAATTATCCGCAGCTCGGCAGCATTGTATACCGAGAGATCGTTGAGCAGATTGTCTATCGCCAGCGTTGGGTCTGCCATAGTGCTGCCCTCGTTTAAATCTCTTTATTCTGTTTAATATCCCAACCGGCTTTGGTTTCTGCACCTTTGGTGCCGCTGGCGCTTTGCTCCCAGTAATGCAGGTTGACCTTGGAAGCCTGGAAGCGATATTTAACCAGGATATTGTCGGTGTGCCCAACACCGGTAAAGTCCGCCATACTGACCAGGACATCTTCCAGCACGATCCTGGTATATTCGACCTGGGTACCCCCGGCCTTGCAGATAGAAAGTTCAACTTTGGTTACATGTTTACCGCTGGAGCAAAACTTCAGAATGGCCGGTGTGGATTTATCGATAAGTGCCTGCACCTCCAAATCCTTGAAGTTTACTTTCCCTGTCCCGCCGCCACCGCCTACGGCCATATTGCCAGACTGGGTCGCCCCCCAGTTGAATGACAGAATATCAGTCCAATTTTTGTGATTCGAATCATTAGATTCGCCAGTAACCCCTTCAACCTTCAAAAATGAGTCAATTGCCATTTTGGTACCTATATGAAATTGATTAATTTGCATTGGTAAAGCGAACTTATGTCCGTCAAAGCCAATAAGTGAGGTGACACTTCTGGGCAAAGATAGCATGGGTTAATACACCCAGAATTAAACTTGAACTAAATATCAATGGTGATTGCAACGGCTATGGGTGGGTATCTCTCCTTTGGTTTTTAGGGTGATTTTGGTTGTGCAGCGCAGAGAAGTAGCACTACCGCAGGTTTTTAAATTTAGGGGCCAATTAACGAATGCTTTTTATCAAACTATTATTGATTAGATAGAGTGGTTATCTATTTTTATAATGTGCTTTTCTCTATATTTATCAACGCAGGTTGCTTCGGAATATATTGATGCGTGTTAATCCCGTCAGCCTGAAAGGATTATATCGGATCTGTATAGGCGGCAGGGGATCTTTACGGTACAGCGTACGACTTCGATCTAAAACCAAAAAGACACTTTGGATTAAAACCCAATCGAAGAGATAGTCCCCGTTAATTCAGTAAGTTATTTTGTTTCTTCTGCAATAACGTTGCCATTCTCCTTCATCACGAAAGCTGCTTCGATAGTTACATACTATGGTTCCGGTTAAATTATGAGGGTCATAGGCAGCGTCAATGTGTCCCCAAGGCCCACTAACGGGCAGCTGTATTGAGGTTTCACTTTTAAACCATGCTCGAAGACTTTTGGTAACTTTACCCTCAGGTTTACTTTGTTCTCCCATCATTAATTTCTCCGGAGCAAAACGCCAACTACAAAGTAAAGCATTTTTTGAAAATGGTTCGGAAAAATCAATTATTAAATATATTTTACCTAGTTTTTTATTGCTTGAATTTATTATGGTTCTGTATGAAGTTGTACTGCCATCTGATTTCTCTGGCCACCCTTCAAAAGATACAGGCTTTATCATTAACTCTTCTTTAGTTGTGGTCGGACTTACAGTTATTTTGTTTAGTTCTAACTCACCATTATGGGTATTTATTTGCATCTTAAAGTCCAAGTTCAAAAGGTTTTCCAATCGGTTCAAGTACAGTTTTATAATTCGAGAGAAAATATTGAGTTCCTCCCCCCTTACCGAATCTCGATTGATCCTGTGATAGCGCTTTACCTGTTCCAGCTACTGCTTCTCTTTTAACTCTATATGCTTGTATTTTTGATCTAAAGCCAAATTTTTCATGTGGAAGCACTTGCAAACTCTCCCAGAGTTTCTGTCGACTTCCACCTGCGGCATTTAATGTGGCCTTATCAAAGTAGAAACCTGACTGCCCAGGAGCGCCACCATAAACAATATCACCTTCTTTTAGCATTGTGTTTGACCATGAATCCCGTCCTTTATAGATACCACGCCCTTGCCACTGTCGACCAAAAGCAGCCTGATTATGATCGTTGTCTTTGGTTGGAGCACATCGCGGTTTCCATCCCCAAGGATCCACCCACCCCAAAGGATTCGGCGCATACTGATAAAGGTTTATCCCGCCCGCCAACCCAATCGGGTCGTGCTGGGTAAATCTGCCGATATCTGGGTCGTAATAACGGAACAGATTGTAGTGCAATCCGGTTTCGCGATCCAGGTATTGACCCTGCAGGCGCAGGTTTTGGGAGTAATCCAGATGCTGCTGATTTTCCTCATACTTTGTTTTGCCCCAGGCGCTGCTGTGACCTTGCCAGCATAGAGTGCCATCGCGGTCGGTCAGGCTTTCCGGCTCGCCGTTGGGCGCGGTGTGGAAGTAAAACACCTGCGCCTGCGGCCCGCCGTCGATACGTGCCAGCGGCTCGTAACTCCCCTGATCGGCATACACATAGGTGAGCGGCATACCGTCGCGCGTTTCCTGCAGCAATCGGAAGCCTTCCCACAGGAAGGTGGTGGTCTGGTGCTTGCCGGTCGTTTGGCGCAGATCCTGGCTTTGCAGCCACACCTGTTTCTGCGTGCGTCGCCCGAGCGGATCGTAACGGAACTGCACATGCTGCAAGGGTTCGCTACGGTGCAGGCTATAGCGTACCACTTCGCAAAGGCGGTGCTCGGCGTCGTAGCGGTACTGCCAGCGTGAGTTGCCCTTGCGCTTTTCCACCGTGCGGCCAAAGGTGTCGTAGCGGTAATCGATGCCTTGATAGTGCATCACACGGTTATGCTGTTGGCGGAACTGACCTTCATCCAACAGGTTGGAGGCCGGGTCGTAGCGGTAGCGCTCAGTGTCCGGTAAGGTGCCGTCCTGGCTTAGCAGGCGGCCTGCGGCATCGTAGTGATAGCGCTGATAGGCGAACGGGTTGGCGTTCTGTTCTTCGCGCGTCAGGTTGTTCTGATAGTCGTAGAACCACTGCCGCGAGCTGCTGGCCGGGGCAGGGCGTTGGCGGTTATCGTTAAAAATTTCCCGGCGATCTTTGCGTCCGAGCCGATCATAGTGCAGCCGGCTGGTCAGTCGGCCCTGAGTGCGGCTCAGTTCACGGTGCAGGTTGTCGCGTTCGAATTCGCTAATGGTGACGTCATCCAGCGCCACCTGCAGCAGGTGGCCGCTGCCGTAATACAGCGAGCGCAGGGTGCGGCCGTCGGGCAGGGCAATCTGCGTGCGGTTGCCCATCGGGTCGTAATCATAGTTCAGCGTGCCCTGGGTGCTTTGCTCACTGAGCACCTGACCCAGCAGGTCATAGCTGAAGCTGACTTCGCTTTCCGCTGTCGGCTGGTAATCCCGCCACACATCGCCGCGATAGAAGGCGGCGTGCAGTAACTGGCCGACCGGGTTGTAGCGATAGCGGGTTTCCCCGTCCGGTGTCTGTTTGTTCGACAGTTGTCCGGCGGCGTCATGGCTGAAGTAGTGTGAAAAAGCGGCCGGCGTATTGGCCGCAAAGGTGCGTTCAATAACCCGACGGCATTCGTCATAACGATAGCGGGTGCTGATACCGTCCAGCCCGGTTTCTTCCTGCAGCAAATTGGCTGCTGTCCACTGAAAGCCGTAGCTCTCGCCGTTCTCATTGCGCAGGGCGGTCAGCCGACCACGAGTATCGTAGCTGCGCAGCACTTCGCCATCGAGCGGGTTGCGGGTCGCCAGCAGGCGGCCGACGCTGTCGTAACGATAATGCGTCAGGCGGCCATCGGCACCCTGGTAATGAATCAACTGACCCTGCGCGTTCCAGCCCAGTTTCTCCTGCCAACCTTCGGCACGTTGCAACTGTGTCAGGCGGCCGGCTTTGTCGTAATGATAGTGGGTGCTCTCACCGGCGGCGTCGGTGACTTCGGTTAACCAGCCATGTGGCAGGTAGCGGTAGGTGGTCTGTTTGCCGGAGCAATCGCGGGCGCGGATCAACTGGCCGTGTTCATCATAGGCGAAATGGCTGATGCCGCCGTTGGCGTCGACCGACTGCACGACCTGGCCGTAGTCATCGCGCAAATAGCGCTGGGTGTGACCGAGTGCGTCGACGTCGGCTACCAGCGCGTGGCGTTGATCGTAATAAAAATACTGTGCGGCACCGTTTGGCGCTTTGATACTGACCGGCAGCGCACGCTGTGGCAGCCATTGAGTCAGGCGGATGTGGCCGAGCGGGTCTTCTTCTTCGACCAGATTACCGGCCTCGTCATAGCGAAATTGCCAGCCATGACCCAGCGGATCCTGGGTGGCGACCAGCATATCTTCGTCGTTCCACTGGTAACGCCAGATTTCGCCGCGCTCATCGATGTATTCGGTAATTAATTGCTGGGCGTTCCAGCGGTGGCTGTGTTGCAGACCATCGTATTCGGTGACGGTGGTCAGGCCTGCAGCCAGGTCGTAATCAATGGTGCAGCCGCTACCGGCTTCATCGCGGTGTTCCACCACTCGCCAGTCGTCAAACATCGCCCAGCGATACTCGAAATAGGGGCCACCGGCCTGTTGATGACGGGTCAACAGAGACTGGTCGTTATAATGGAACTCACGAGTAATCAGGTCACCGGCGTCAACCACCTGGTGGAGATCGCCGGTGTCGTTATAGCAATAACGTACTCGCGTCTCATCGTTATGGCGCAGTGCCGTAACGCGGTCCGCAAAGCGTTCGTCAGCGTATTCCAGTTGCAGCGTCATGGCGTTGGCACTGTCGCTGATCTGGCTCAGGCGTTGCTGTTCGTCGTAGCTCAACAGCAGCGCATTATCATATTCGTCGCTGAGCGACATTAACCGCAGGCGAGAGGGATCCTGTGGTAGCGGGACAAACAGCCGCCACACGCTGCCGTCGGTATCGGCGATGACCAGTTGGCCTTCTTCACCGCTGCGGAACATCAGCCCTTCACCGGCGCTGAAGCTGGGTTTATTCACCTCGGGCAGAGGGAAGCGCAGTTCGCGGCCAGTTTCATCATGCAGACAACATTCGACGTTGCCTTTACCGTCGTCAGCCAGATCGACCCAGGTTTCAAACGGCGTGCGCCAGCCGTGACCGAACAGGCCCTGATAGCGGTTGCGACTGTTGTAGTTACGCTGCCAGACCAAAGGGAAGCGTGCCGACAGCAGCAGATCGATATCCTCTTCGCCGTTCAGTACCTTGGCACCGGTGGCAGCGTGCACTGGATTAAATGCGGCGTGGATCGCTTCTCCTAACGCATTGGCACCCGCTGCGGCCAGGCCGCCGCCAATCATGCAGGGCAGGTTTTTAACCAACTTGGCTGGGTTGCCTAGCAACAAGGGCAGCACGGTCAGCGCCAGGCCGATACCCGGCAGTTTGCCGCTCTTGATATCCCGTACCACAACCGCGTCACCGCCGATCAGCACGTTCTTTGAAACGTCGGTCGAGACCTTGGCTTCACAGGTTGAACGGTCGTTACTGCGCACGGCCGGTTGACCGTTAATGAATACCTTGCCGGAACCTTCCGCCAGGTATTGCGGGCTGGGGTGCTTGTCGCAGGCGATCTTGTCTTCTTCCAGCGCCTGGCTGGGCAGGCTGGGACCGGCGACGCTGGGCTGCCACAACTGCGAGATGATATTACCGCCAGCGGCCAGCAGCTCAGAACCGTAATCCCAAAAACTTTGTGGCGGTTGCGGCGCGGGCAGGGCCTTGATCTCATCAGCGGTGAGCAACCGACCGGCGGCACGTGCGGCCGGTTTGGCGTTGGTTAAAACGTTGGCAGATCCCGTGAGGATCACACCGGAGACCACGGGAGGAAACAGCCAGTTGGCCACGGTGTCGCAGCCGTTGCTGATATGCTCGCCGACGCCGGTCAGGCTGGCGGTGAAACCGACGATCAGACCGGCACCGACACAGCCGGAAGCCGCCGTCGCCGCAGCCCCCAGCACAGCCACACCCGCCAGTGCCGGGGCTGCCGCTGCCGCTGCGGCCGCAACGGCGGCTGTCGCCAGTGAGTAAACCGCGACCTCGGCAACGGCGCTGGCGATGTCCGCCAGCGGGCTGGTATGGATCAGTTCGTCATCCTTTCTTGCCGCCCAAATATCGCTCATGGTTATCGGTCATCCTGTCCGGTCAATGCCAGCGAGGCTTTCACCTGCTGCCATTCATGGTCATCCTCAGCGGTGAAAGATTTCATTGAGGAATAAGTCACGATCAGCAGCGTCTGGCTTCCCTCGGGTTGGGCCGCTAACTGATGCTGATGGTGGTGGTGTCCGGCGCGAATAAAATTGCTGGTGACCTCGATAGCCCGGATAAGGTGGTTGGGCCCGGCGCTGATGCGCTGGCGTGGCGACTGCTGCAAATCCGTGATCTGCGGCAGCAGCGCCTGCCACTGTTTGTCAAACTCGTCTTCCAGCGTGCTGTCCTGCGGGATCGCGCCACGGGTGATCACCAGCGAAGCGCCGGTCTGCGGGTTTTTGAGGATATTGACGGTGCAGTCCTGCCAAGGGCCGGCGGGCAGGGTGAAATGACCTTCCTGGAAAAGATAATTCATGGGTATTCTCTAAAGATATTGAGGACCGAAAAATTCAGCGGTCAGGATTTTGGGAACAACTGGTCGACGGCACCCTGGATTGCCGTTTTGTGATCCGGCCCTGGGGCGGCAGTGCGCGCGGCACCGCCCGGTTGATTGAGTTGCAGCTTGCCGCCGGTGTTGATCTCGCCGTCGTTTTTGACCGTGATGTTAAAGCTGGTGCCGGTGATGTTGATCTGGCCATTGGCCCGCAGCTCAATGACACTTTCCCCGCATTCCAGCCGCAGTGACTCCCCGGATCCGAGGGTGAAGGCGTCTACCACATTGTCGGCGCGCGTTTTGCCGGTCAGCGACGAAGCGTCGCCTTTAACCCCGGTCGCCTGGTTGAGCACCACCCGTTTCATCTGGTTACCGCCGACCAGGTGAGTATGGTTCTTGTCAATGCTATGGCTCTCGTCGTTCTTTACCTGGGTATCCATATTGCGTTCCGCCTGGATCCACACCTGTTCCGAACCGGCTTTATCTTCGAAGCGCAGGGCGTTGGCGTTGTCAGCGGTGCCGTCCTTGGTGCGGCTCATAAAGCCCATTTGGGTCGCGGCGGCGGGCAGTGCCCAGGGCGGCATGCTGGCGTCGTTATACACGCGACCGGTCACGATCGGGCGGTCCGGGTCACCGTTGATAAAGTCCACCACCACTTCGTCGTTGACGCGTGGGATCTGCACCCCGCCGTAACCCTGTCCGGCCCAGGCACTGGAAACGCGCACCCAGCAGGAGCTGCCATCGTCTTTGGGTCCGAAGCGATCCCAGTGGAATTTCACCTTGATGCGGCCGTATTTGTCGGTCCAGATTGACTCGCCTGCCGGGCCGACCACTTTTGCGGTCTGCGGGCCGTGGGTTTTCGGCCAACTGGCCTGCTGTGCCGGGTGCCAGGGAATATCGGCCGGTAACACGGTGAAATCGATGCGGTGCTCGCTGTGCTGATCGTCGCCGCTGGCGTAGCGGTTTTCCTTCAGGTGATATTTGGCTTGCAGCGTCAGGTATTCCCGGTTGTCGTCCGCATGCGGCGCGTTATACAGCGTGAAGGTGCTGCCGGGGGCGATACCCAGCGCGGTGGCGGTGCCTTCAATCTGCTGATGCTCGGCCTGCCAGGTTTCCTGACGGATACGGGCGTAGAACTCCCCCTGCTGATGCTCGGTGTAGCGGCCCGGCCAGTCGTAAACGTCAATCTGACCCGGCGTCGGTGAAGCGGGGTTCTGACGTGCCTGAAACAGCCAGGCGTTGGGTTTGCGGAAGTCGTAATCATCGAGACTGTAAATGCCCGGCGTCACGTGATCGGACAAGGTCCACTGGCTGATACCTTCTTCGCTGGTACTGCCACCGGAGGGTGTCAGATGGTAAGGGATCATCTCGTAGCCGGGATAGGGCTGATGATGGTGGGGCGCATCGCCCAGTACCAGGGTGTGCTTGCCCATCTCATGTTTGAAATAGTAATAGATGCCTTCCAGCTCCATCAGTCTGCTGATGAAGTTGAAGCTGCTCTCGTTGTACTGCACGCAGTAGCCCCACAGGCGGTAGTCGCCTGTGAGCTGGTCTTCCAGCTGAACATTATGTTCAGTCAGCAGGGTTTTGACGATCTGCGGTACCGTCTGTTCCTGGAAGATGCGGAAGTTGCGGTCCTTGGTCATCGGCCACAGGTCTGGCTGCACGTGCAGGTTATACACTGCATAACGGGTGCCGCCGATCTCCTCGCTGCCGACGGCGATCGAAGTGATCTTGCCGTTCAGGTAGCGGGGGGTACTGAGAAACCCCTGGGTGGGGATCTCCAGCGTCAGGGGTTGGCCGAGCAAGGCCTTGCGGTCGAGGCGGGCATTTTTGCTCAGCAGCTCGATGCTGAAATCAAAGGGGGTAGAAAGGGCTTCGGTCCCTTCCAGCGAACGGAACAGCAATGGCTCCGGGCCCAGTGGCGTATGCGCAATAATACGATCCAGCATGAGAACGTCCTCTGTGAATGACGCATGCGTCAATCTCATGAAAATGGTGTGGCCCGCCGTGGCGGGCTGGAGACGTCGGGGTTAACCAGCGACGGCCGGGTTGACCAGCCAGGTGCCGGCGTTATCGATGCTAAGCTGCTGGCGGCGCAACTGGTCGTTATGGCGGATTTCCAACTGATAGCTGCCCGGTGCCAGATTCAGGCTGGCGAAACCGTTATTGCCCGCGCTCACCTGCTGGGGTTTGCCGTCCAGGCTGACCTGTTCGCCGGGTTGCAGTTTGAAATACACCAGCGCCACCGGCTGAGGCACCGGGGCGGTTTGGGCCGCAGGCGGCTGCTCGGGCGACGGATTGGCCGCCGTCTGCGACGCGTTCTGTTGCGGCACCAAGGGCTGATCCGCCGGTGGATTGTCCGGGGTATTGGCGGCTATCGGCGTTGGGTTACTGTCGTCGCCGCTCAGCCAGGCGATGATGCCAACCACCAGCAGAGCCGCTACGCCAGCGCCTGCCATCATTGGGCGTGTGAGCTTCATGCTATGTGCGGTGACGGTGCCTGCCGCTGCGGCGCCGGCTGCCGGATTGGTGGCCACCAGCAGGTTTTCCGGGGCGGCGGCCGGGGTGCTGATGATTTCGTTTTCATCGGCAATCGGCAGGTGCAACAGTTCCGCCATCTCGTCGATGGTTTGCGGCCGATCTTCCGGTTTCAATGCCAGCGCATGATCGATAGTGCGCAGCAGCTCCAGTGAATAGCCCGTCGGGCGGCGCTCGGTCAGCGGTTGATAGCTGTCCTCGATGCTGCGCACCACGCTGACCGGCGGCGGTGAACCGACGATCAACGTATGCAGCACGGCACCCAGAGCGTAAATGTCGGTCCAGGGGCCCTGTTCACCGTCGCTGTTCTCGGTGTATTGCTCAATCGGCGCGTAGCCCGGCTTCAGCATGATTTCCGTTTCGTCTGACAGGTTGCCGATCTCTTTGCGCGCCGAACCAAAGTCCAGCAGCACCGGCAACTGGTTTTCCTGGATCTGAATGTTATCCAGTGAAATGTCACGGTGCAGATAACCTTCCTGATGGATGGTGTTGATGGCGCTGAACAGCGGCGGCAGCAGCCTGCGGATCCAGGGCTCGTCGATTTTCTCCGGCTGTTGGGCCTGCAGGTTCTTCAGGGTGGTGCCGCTGTAAAACTGGGTGCCCATGTAGGCGGTACCGTTCTCTTCCCAGAAGCGCAGCACGTGCAGCAGCCCTGGGTGTGAGAAACGGGCCAGCAGACGGGCTTCCTGAATAAAGCTGTTTAATCCGGCCTGGAAGGTTTTGCTGAAACGCTCACCGCGCAAGCCGATGCTCAGATCGTCATTACGCATGGCCAGCGAGGTCGGCATGTACTCTTTGATGGCGATGGTGCGTTCCAGTTGATGATCGTAGGCGCGATAGACGATGCCGAAACCGCCTTCGCCGATAGCTTCCTTGATCTCGAACTCATTAAACCGATAGCCGATCGGCAGGCTGTTTGAATTCGGTTTGATTACCCCGGTTCCCGACATAATGATGACTCTCTGTGAACAATGGCCGCCGTGCCGGCGGCCGCGGCGTTATGCCTGAAATTGACAAATAAATTCGTTTTGCTGTAGCGCGATATGCAGTTGGCGATAACGCTGATCGTTGGCGCTGCCGGTCAGTAAGGTGTGGCTGATCTGCGGCAGCAGATTGTTGGTCAGAATGGCGTCGACCATACGGCCGCCGGACTCCACTTCGGTACAGCGGCTGACGATTTGCTCGATCACCGCGTCGTCGAAGGTACAGACGATATCGTGGTTTTCCGCCAGCCGGCGTTGTACCCGTCCCAGTTGCAGCCGCACGATGTTGCCCAGCGTGGCATCGGTCAGCGGGTAGTAAGGCACCACCAGCAGGCGGCCAAGCAGCGCCGCCGGGAACACCGACAGCAGCGGTTCGCGCAGGGCACCGCTCAGCGCCTCCGGTTCCGGCATCAGATCCGCATCGCTGCACAGTCCGGCGATCAGATCGGTACCGACGTTAGAGGTCAGAATAATGATGGTGTTACGGAAATCGATATGGCGGCCTTCGCCGTCTTCCATCCAGCCTTTATCGAACACCTGGAAGAAGATCTCGTGTACATCCGGATGGGCTTTTTCTATTTCGTCCAGCAGCACCACGCTGTAAGGGCGACGGCGTACCGCTTCGGTCAGCACGCCCCCCTCGCCGTAGCCGACATAGCCTGGCGGGGCGCCTTTCAGCGTTGAAACGGTATGCGACTCCTGGAACTCGCTCATGTTGATGGTAATCACGTTCTGCTCGCCGCCGTACAGCGTTTCCGCCAGCGCCAGCGCGGTTTCGGTCTTCCCGACGCCGGAGGGACCTGCCAACAGGAAGACCCCGACCGGCTTGTTCGGATCGTCCAGCCGTGCCCGAGAGGTACGTACCCGGCGGGCGATCAGATCCAACGCATGTCGCTGGCCGATAACCCGTTGGTTGAGCGTATCCGCCAGTTGCAGTACCGCGTCAATCTCATTTTTGACCATGCGACCCAGTGGGATACCTGTCCAGTCGGATACCACTGCGGCTACCACGTTGGCATCGACAGCGGCGAAAATCAGCGGAGCCTCACCCTGCAACTCGCTCAGTTGTTGCTGCAATTGCGCCAACCGGGCGCGCAGTTCTTCGGCAGTTGGGACGGTTGGTGATTCATCTGTTGTGGCCTCGTCAGTTGGCTCAGCTACAGCGTCTTCCCCGTGCAGTTCGGCACGCAGATCGATGATCTGTTGGATCAGCGCCAGCTCATCCTGCCAGCGGGTAGTGAGCTGTTCCAGTTGCTGTTGCAACAGCGCCAACTGAGCTTCGATATCCTGCGGGCGCTGCGGATTGCCGATGCCGACCTTGGTTTCGCGCTGGGCGATCTCCAATTCAATCTGTAATGCTTCAATGCGGTGGCGGCAGTCTTCCACCTGTGCGGGTTCCGCATGTTGACTGACCGCGACGCGTGCACAAGCGGTGTCCAGCAGCGCTACGGCCTTGTCCGGTAACTGGCGGGCCGGAATGTAGCGATGCGACAGACGCACGGCGGCGTCGACCGCCTCATCCAGCAGCAGCACGCGGTGGTGTTGCTCCAGCGGGCTGACGGTGCTGCGCAGCATCAACAACGCCTTGTCTTCGCTCGGCTCATGCACCTGCACTACCTGGAAACGGCGGGTCAGCGCCGGGTCTTTCTCAATGTATTTTTTGTATTCCGACCAGGTGGTGGCACCAACGGTGCGCAACTGGCCGCGTGCCAGCGCCGGTTTCAACAGGTTGGCGGCATCACCGGTGCCCTGTGCGCCACCGGCACCGATCAGCGTATGGATTTCGTCGATAAACAAAATGATGGGAGTCGAACTGGATTGAACTTCATCAATCACCGTCTGCAGACGTTTTTCGAACTCGCCCTTAACCCCGGCTCCGGCCTGCAACATGCCGATATCCAGTAGATAAAGCTGAACATCGCGCAACTGCGGCGGGACGTCACCGGCCACAATACGCAGCGCCAGCCCTTCGACCACGGCGGTTTTGCCGACTCCGGCCTCACCGGTCAGCAGCGGGTTGTTCTGGCGGCGACGCATCAGAATATCGACAATCTGGCGGATTTCTTCGTCACGCCCGGTCACCGGGTCAATCTCGCCGTTGCGCGCCCTGGCGGTCAAATCCTGAGCATATTGCGCCAGCACGCTGCCGCCGCTTTGCGCCGCCGTCGGGGTAGTCTCGGCCTGGGCGCTCGGCGTCAGGTTGTTTTCTGCCGAGTGGGCGGTGATGGTGGCAAATTGCTCCATCAGCAAATCGGCGTTGATGTGTTCAAACTGTGCGGAGATGGCCTTCAGCAGGTGGCGCAGGCTGTAGGTTTTCAGGATGCCAAGCAGCAGATGGCCGCCGCGGATCTGTGTGGCACCGAACTTCAGCGAACCATAAACCCAGGCACGCTCTACGGCGCTGTCGATATGCTCGGACAGATCGGAAATCGCGCTGGCACCCCGCGGCAGACGGTCCAGCGCCTCGACGATATCGCGCGCCAGTTGCGCCTCATCCAGTGCAAAGTGGCGGATCACCTGTTGCAGGTCCGCATCCGGTGCCTGCATCAGTTGATGCAGCCAGTGCACCAGCTCAACGTAAGGGTTACCGCGCAGCTTGCAAAACGCCGTCGCACTTTCCAGAGAGGTGAATAACAGGCTATCCAGTTTGCCAAATAATACCGAGCGGCTGATTTCAGACATGGTTTTCCTCAGGTCTCAGAGTGGCGGAGCGCTGTATGGCTCCGGCCAGAATAAAGTCAGAACGGGTTTTCCAGCGGTTCGGGGCTGAAGATCAGATCGTCAAGGTCGCGTTGGTGGCGGGCGTCTTCCAACCAACTGCTTAATCCCAGGCGCTGAGTACCGCCGAGTTGGGTGCCGCTGAGCTGATCTTTCGCCAGAATCAGCCGCAGTTCCCAAACAAACTCGATGCCCAGATATTGGCGCACCCAATCACGCAACTGACGGCACAGTTCGGCACCGGGCAGAAAACGCTCATAGTTTTGTTGTGACATTGGCCCCAGTTCGATGCGGAACTTGTGTTGAATATCGCGCACTGCAATGCCAAGGAACGAGGATTCTCCCAGCCGGGGGGCACCGCGACCCGCCTTGAGGCGAGCCTGTTCGCGTGGTTCTACCCGCAGCCAGTGCGGTACGTTTTCCACGATGCGCACCGGTACCTTGAAGTACTGCTGCAAGATTTTGCTTAACCCTTCCGGATCGCGGCTGTGGCGAATCAGATGACCGGCCATAAAATGCTTGGCGTGGGCATTGATACTGTCGCGTTGTTGTTGCGCCGGTTGGCCGATGCCAATCAGGCTGGAAAGGTATTGGTCGAAACGCCGGTCATCCTGACGATCCAGCGATACCGTGGGTTGTGCATCGGCCCAGGCGCGGTAAAACAATAGCGTTAGCCGGTGGTGAAACAGGTTGGCAAAGGCCAGCAGGGTGGTGTCCTGATGGTGATGGACCCGTTCACGCACGTATTCGGTCAGGTGCAGCGGCAGCGGCCCATTGGGACCAAACAGGCCAAAGCTGAAAATCGAAACGTCGTGTAACGGACTTTGCGGCCGTGGGCTGACCTGTGCCAGCGTCGACGGGGCGAACGACAGAGAAGGTTCTTGCCCCAACCGCAGCATTTCATGGCGTGGCAATGGGGCACGGCCCAGCAGGTAAGCTTGCCCGCCCTGAGCATCGAGGCGGCGCAGCAGCTGAAATAAATCGTGTTTATAAGGCGCATTGCTCAGCCGCAGCCAGAAATCCTCCGGCAGGCGGTGCAAGGCATTAATCTGTGGCGGTGCCGTCAGTTCCGCCCCGGCGAGATGCGGGCTCAAATCAGCGTCCTTTTGCCCATGCGCGCCTGCCAGTGGGCGATCTCGCCGCGTTGTTGGCTGGAAAGCGTCATTTCGGTAAAGGTGTTCATCGCCACCAGTCGGGAGAACAACCGCTCCAGCACGCTGCCCAACAGGTAGGGGCTGCTGCCGGAGAACGACTGCTCGTCAACGGTCAGATCGATGGCGATGCCGCGTGCGAATACGATCGGGCCTGGCTCGGGTACGCGGCGGTAAACCGGGCGCAGGTTACAGTGGCGCACGCCCTGGATCTGCTTGGTGATTGCCGGTTCGCTCAGGTTACCGTACAGCCCGAGCAACTGGCGCAGGCTGGCAGCACCTTGTTCCGGGTCACCGTCCATCATGCTGAGGTAGTTCAGTTGCAGCTGGCTGATCAGCCGCCAGGTGATCATGCCTTCGGCCAGAGCCGGGCGCGGCGGTGTCGGGCCTTTTTTCAGCGACACCTGTTTAATCGGGATCGAGTCCGGCATCACGAAATTGCCCTGATCCTGTTGCAACAGCATTAGCGGCAAATCGCGGCTGGTGCACAGCACGTCGGCGGTGAGGTATTTCAGGTCGCTATGCCAGGGTGACTGCCGTTCATCCACCAGCGAGACGAACACTTCCGAACCGACATAGCCGGTGCGGGTGCCGTAGCGGCGGGCGTGTTCGGACAGCGTGCGCTGTTCGCGGCGCAGTGAAAAGTAAGCGCCATAGTTGCCGTCATCCGCGCTCAGGGTGCTGTAAAACGGTCGAAACTCCTGCTCATAGCGTTTTTCGCTGGCGCTGCCGCCGAGCCGTTGAACAGAGAACACCTCATAATCAAGTGGGCGAATATTATCGACCACCAGATGATATTCATGGCTTTTTTCGCTGACAGTGATGCGTTCGGCGACTTTGGGGAACAGATTAATCACCGGCGTGCAGTGCAGCGCCAAATGACTGACGTCGATCACCCGTTCCAGCGCCGCATCCTGGCGGTCAAGCAACACCAGGATCTCAAACTGCCGCAGCGTTTTTTTGCCTTCACGTACGCTTTGCAACAGCGGGCGTATACCGTTGACGCTGAAGAACTGGAAGCGCGCCGGGAAGGCAAAATATTCCTGTAGCAGGCGATAGCCTTCAAAGTTGCGCAGATCGTTCGGCAGCAGTGCCTGATCGGCGGCAAAGCCTTCCTGGCGTAACCCATCCAGCGCCAGCACTCTCCGCTGCGGTTGTGCTTCCACCGTCTGGCAAATCAGCCCGACGCTGTGCTGCATCAGCAGTTCCAGCAGTTGCTGCGCCTGCAAATCCGGGCCAGCGAGGTAGAACATCAACTGGTCTAACTGCAGGTTGTTCAGCGTGACGCTGTCATAACATTCCAGCCGGATACGCAACGCGCTGACACAGCCGTTGTGCTGCAACCCCAGGCTGGCCAACGGGATATCAGCCGGAATGCCGCCCAGCTCGACGCTTTTCAGCCGCACAGGCTGCAGCGTGACGTCGTGCGCGGTGGTATAGCTGCAGGTGATGCCGCTCTTTTTCAGCGACTGGCTGTCCATCATGGTGCCGCGCGGCACCACAAAGCCGTTGCTGATGTCGCCTTTGTTGCTGTCCGGTTGCAGTTCGGCAATCGCCATCGACGGCGTCGGCGACAGGTAATTGGGGTAGATAATCTCCAGCAGGCGTTGGGAGAAACGTGGAAACTCCGCGTCCATCTTCAGTTGCACGCGCGAAGTGAGAAAGGCGAAGCCCTCCATCAGACGCTCGATATAAGGATCCGCCACGTCGATGCCACGCATGCCGAGGCGGCCCGCCACTTTCGGATACTGCTCGGCGAATTCCGCGCCCATCTCGCGCAGATAGGCCAGCTCGCGGTTGTAATAATCTAAAAGTTTACTGTCCATCGCCTTACCCTATGTCTTTCAGATCGAAGTGGCCGTTTTCCAGGTCCACGTCGGTACGGAACAGAAACTCAAGCGGATAGGGCACGCACCACAGGCGGCCCTTGATTTCAATCGATAACACGTTGTGCAGCTCCAGCGAGCCGGTGTCCGAAATGCAGCGCACCTGCAAGCCATCGGGCAGGATGCGTGGTTCGAAATTGAGGATGGACTCGGTCAGCGCCTGCTGAATATCCTGCCATTCGATATCCGACATGCGCTTGCCGGCCAGCGAGGCGATGCCATAGTTCAGGGTGGATCGCCGCACCTGCGGGAAGTCGCCCAAATCGAGACTGGATTCGCTGTTCACGCAGTTAAACAGCCACTGCAGGTCACGCAGCACCCGGCGACGCAGTTCGCTGTGCGAGACCAGATTGCGCACCTGCGCTTCCTGTTTTTTCAGCGGTTGGTCGTCGGTCAGCATGTCGAGCAGCACCGGCTGCATTTTGTCGCGTGACGTCAGGCGCTCGCTGTCCTGACGGGCGCGATAGCCCTGACGGCGCAGATCGCCATCATCATGTTGGGTTGGCCGCTTGCTGTTCATGATTAGGCGCTCGCGTTAAAACTCAGGTGGCGCAGGCTGTGCAGCGGGAACTCATCGTTCTCGCTCAGCCAGGTTTTCAGGCCCAGTCCGGCGTAGTGCGGACCCTCGCCCAGCGCGAGCCACTCGGTGCGTTTGCCGAGCAACAGGGCATCGTCGCTGTCTGCGGCCAGCGGATAGCGAGCAGGCAGTTGGCAAACCTGTTCACGACCGTCGTTCAGCCGCACCAGTGCATGGCTCCAGACCAGGTCAATGGCGCTTTGCGGTGCCTGGAACTGAATTTCTGCGATATCGGCAAAGGGCAGCCAGTAATAGGTGCCGTTCAATGCCAGTTCGCACAGCGGGCCGAGGCGGCCGTCACCGTCGGTCAGCCAGTCAAACGCCACCGGCTGTTGCTGTTCATCCAGGGTCAGTTGTCCGGCACTGGCCGGTGCCGCTTCCAGCGCGCTATCGCGCAATGCCTGCGCCTGTTCAGTTTCACCCAAGACATCGTGACGTAACGCCTGGATCATCTGTTGCAGCCAGGGCTGATTTTTTTGCAGCAGCGCGGGGGCTGCCTCGCCGGCGAACACCACCTGGCGCTGCTGTTCCGCATTGACCGATTGCATTAACAGCAAAGTGGTCGGCTGGGCGATCGGCTTCAGAGCCTGCCAGGATTTCAGTTGCGCGTTGGCGCGCTGCCAGTTACCGCTGATGCACAGCAGTTGCACCAGCGCCGCACGTAGATCGGCATCCGCCGGTCGCGCTTTAATTTCACTTTCCACTGCGCCGATAGCCGCGCTGACCGAGCCGCCTTGCAACATGTTTGCTAATGATTTCACGGGGCTTTCCTTAATAATCAGTGAGTGGCGTCGTTAACCGACAGGTAGCTGCCACTGGCAGGATCGACCCGATCGCCGGCCAGCTTTTCCACCAGTTTGAAACTCAGCGGCGTGGCCGGGTGGGTCAGCAGCGGCTGCCAGGCACGTTGTACCTGTTCAATGCGCTGTTTGATTTTGTTGGTGTCTGCGGCTTGTTCACGGGGCATTTCGACGATCACTTCGCCATTAAACGACCAGGCGTGCAGCTGCGGTGCGAAAGGTAGCAGCAGGAAACTGCCCGGAGCCTGCGGGTTGGCGCCGAGCACCAGCCGCTGCACGTTGGCACTGATCACGCTCAAGGGGTGATCGCCGACGTTGATCTTCACCAGCGGGTAGCCCTGGTAGAACGACAGCGCCGGCGAAGCGGTTTTGCCATTTTGCTGCAGTGTCACGCTGCTATTGCCGTTTAACCCGCCGTCCTCACCACAGCGCAGTGCGTCGCCGCTCGGGATGAACAGCGCGCTGCCGTTGGTTTCTTCGTTCCAGTAGGTGCGGAAATGACAGCCTTGCGGCAGGTCAAATTGGGGTACCGGTGCGCTGTCTGCCTGCGGCGAGGTGATTGCCACGGCAGCCGGGATCACCGGCGCTGGGGGAGTCATCGGCTCGACGGCCTGCTGTTTTTGCACCGGCTTCCAGCCCCGTACCTTGCTGGCTTCGCCAGACGCCAGTTTTTCACCGCGCTTGTCGGTCAGCGTCCAGGGCAGTTGGCTGGCCCTGGCGCATTGCTTGGCCAGCAGATTGCCGACGCGGGGCAGGAAGTCATCCAGCACGGCGGGATCTTTGCTCTGCGCCGAAACGATGCGCAGCGGGATGGTTTTGCTGCACCAACTGGCTGGTTGGCTATTTTTGACGTCGTCGATAAACACCTCCAGCTTCTGGCTGGGGGAGTAGACCAAGCGATAATTCGCCGCCTGCGCGGCCGGTATCGCCATCAGGGCGATAAATCCGGGCATCCAGTATTTCATAGGGAACCTTGCTGTAAATGTGTACCTGACTCAGTCGCGGGACAAAAACCGCTCTGCATCCGCCAGCGAATGCAGCAGGGTGGTTTCCTGCGGTGAGCCAATCCAGACGGCGATAGCGCTGTAGTTATCGCTGTTATTATTTTTCTTCCATGCTTGCTCCATCAGGGCAATCCACTCGCTGGGGGAGTTGACCATATGCAGCGATTGCTCCAGTTCCGACTGGGTAAAACTGTGCCAAAAGCCGTCGGTGCACAGCAGAAAGACGTCGCCATCTTCCAGTTGCAACACGTCGCTGTAGGTGGCGTCGCGCTCTTCATTCAGGCCCAGAGCGAAATACAGCAAATTGCTGTTGATGCCGCTGGTCTGGTAGCCGGCGTCCTGCATTTGCTGGATCAGGCTGTGGTCGGTGGTGACCGAATACAAATAGCCGCGGCGGAACAGGTACAGACGACTGTCACCGGCGTGCGCCCAATAGGCCAGTTGGTAATCACGATCGATAAACAGGCTGACCAGCGTGGTGCCCATCTTGCTGTACTCATGCGCCTGTCGCTGCTGCTGGTGGATGGCGGCATTGGCACTGGAAATGTGTTGGCGAATGCTCTGGGCGTTCAGGTGCTTTTCACCGTCGAAGTTTTGCAGGATGGTGTCGTGTGCCAGCTTGGCGGCGATGTCCCCGCCGGGAAAACCGGCGATGCCGTCACAAACCACGAAACAGGCTGCGCGGTTGCCGACCACTTCGCCGGTCTGATCCTGATTAGAGGCGCGGCCGCCCTGATTGGAGGTAGAGGCTATAGTGATATTCATTACGCATCCGGTTGGGTCTGTGAGTCTTTATATTGATTCACTTCAACGTCATAGGCGTGCAGGAAGGCTTCGCCGAACAGGGTGTGGAAGTCGTCCTCGATTTCGCCAGAGGTCTGCTGATAGCTTTTTACGAAGTAATCCCACAGGGCCGCCTTGCGGCTGGCGGGCAGCGACAGGCGAGGGGCCGCACCTTCCTTACGCGCTTCTTCTTCGAGACGATCCGGGTTGAACGACTGCAACATGGCGGCGATGATGGCGCGAATACCGGCGATCATGCCTAGCTGGTGTGCCTGCAGGTCGATCAGCGCGTCACGTACCGCCTGTTCTGGCGGCATAAACCCCGGCATTTTGCTGCCGAACATCTGCATCAACACCGTCTTGCCCGAAGGCAGCAGTTTGAATGGGTTATTGGCCTCATCGAGGATCATGGTCATCTCGGCCTTCACGCCACGCTTAAGGATCGAGCGTGAAGACAGCAGAGCGACGGTGCCCTGAGAAAACAGGCTCAGCAACCGACCGGCCTGACGGAGCTGTTGCTCATCAAAGTGCGGCTGTGGCTGTAGATCATCCAGACCGACCCCTTGCAGGAGTGCCGCCAACAGGGGGCCTTCCAACCGTTCGCCGCTAGTTACTGAACCATGTTGAGTGCGTGCGGACTGATAGGCGATCGGATCGATACCCAGGCGGTTGGCCGGACGCGGACGCGGCTGAGCGGTGGTTGGCTGAACCGGGGGGGAATATTGTGGCTCTGGTTGCGGTAGCGGCGTTGGCTGTGCGACCGGCTGCGGCGTGGCTTTGGGTTGAGGTGTTTCCTCGCGAGCTACCATTGCCGGCTGTTGCAACGGTGGCTGGGGTACCTCCGGCTGTGTCAGAGGGACGGCACTGCCCATCAGCAGACCGAGGGGATCGTTGCTGTTTAATGCCTCCGGCGATGCGGGAGTGGAAGAACCGCCAAACAACGCCAACGGATCGAGCTCCTGCTCATTTTTTTTCAGCTCAGCGGGTTTGATCGGCGCAGCTTGGCTGGTGGTCGGACGCTGTTCGGCCAATAGCGCACTCGGGGTGGTATCGGCCAAAATTGGATCGCGTTCGAAGGTGGTGTCGGTGTTGAACAACATAGCCGGATCGGTTTGCTGCGACTGCAGTTGACGTAGTTCGACACCGCCTGCCAATTGCGCCAGCGGATCGGCCGGGTTCATCTCAGGTTCCGGGGTTTCCAGCAGCGGATGGCTGTCCTGATTAATGACGGGAGCCGGGCGCGGATTTACCGCTGCGGCTGGCGTGAACTCTTCTACCAGGCTGTCCCAGATCTCATTCGGGATGGGGGCAGCCGATTTTTCTTTGGCGACCGGCGTAGTCACTGGCGCGGTGTCGGCGGTTTTCACTGCCGGTTGAGCCTGCGGTGCAGCCGCTTGCTGTAAGGAGGTGACCTGGATCTGGTAATCGTCGATGCCGAGAATGTCCCCATCCTGCAGTTCGACCTGACGGCCACGCTCCAGCGGGATATCGTTCAGCAGCACACGGGTGACGTTACCGCGGTTGGTCACGCGGCATTCGCCGTCAGCAGAAATATGTACGATCGCCTGCAGCCGGGAGATGGCGCGCTCTTCGTCCGGCAGCACCAGGTTGTTGTCCACGCTACGGCCAATGGTGCCGCCGGGCGGCAAAAAGTCGCAGCTACTCTGTGGCGCAACCTGGCCACTTTTATTTTTCACAATAGAAAATCGCATAAGGCATTCCTGCTGATTAGGAGATATTGCAGTTAATTATTATTTCGGTGTCTGGCTTACCAAAATCGGCGGTTATTTTGGTAAGCCAGTTTATGCTGTGGTTTTTTTCAAATATTTAAAGGCCAATTGGGATTTGAGGTCAGTTATAAAACCTAGTTGTCATCTTTATCTTTGTACTTGCTGATTATTTGTTTTAGTTCCTGGCTATGGTAAAGGTCGATACATTTTGCCATCGTCATCGGTTCGCCCGACATGCTGTCGTATTGACGTGCTAAAAACTGTTTAGCGAGATTACGAACTGCGGTATGCGCTTCAAGGGAGTAATTACCAAACTCGGTATAACCTCGAGCGGCGGCCGCGGCGTCATTTTTCACCTCTGCTGCTGAATAGCCTTCGGCAATACAGACGCTGAGTGCGTAGTTTTCAAGCTGTGACTCTGGGCTATACATTTGCTTAAACTGAGCAAGCCCTGAAGGGGATGCTATTAAGCTTGTAATTATGAGCAACAATCTCAGCCTTGCCTGCCTATTCATTTTTTTCATATTTTTTGAAAATAATTTTGGCTTCTGCGGATTGAGGAAGTGAGAGGCATTCCATTGTATGGTAGCTCCCCTTAACCGAACCCTGCGAGTGTTTCTGCAAAGTTTGACTAACCAATTCCTCCCCCTTGTCGAAAGCATCAATAGGTAACTTGCTGAACTCCAAATAGGCGCTGGCTGAGCGGAATGCATCTTCACGGGTCTTTTCGGAGTCGGTGGATTTTCCAATGCATCGGCTAACCAACCAGTTATTATATATTGTCTCTTGTGGAAGATTTTCTATTTTAATATTCCCTGCAAGTAAAGATGTTGGTAAAAATAAAAGAATGAAGGCAGCGTGTGAATTTTTCATTTTAATATCCATAGTGAGACAACTTCAGGTACGAATGATCCATTCTCCTTATCAGTATGTTTGAAGACCCCCGGCCGGAACCGGGGGAAACAGATTAAGCTTCGCGGTTTTCCTTGATATTCCAACCTGCGCTGCTTTCTGCGCCTTTGCCGCCTTTATCGCTCTGCTCCCAGTACTGCTGTTTCACTTTCGATGCCTGGAACGAGTAAGTCACGCCCACGGTGTCTTCACCGCCGGCACCGGTGTATTGCACGGCAGTGACCAGTACGTCGTCCAGGGTGATTTTGACGTATTCAACCTGGCTGCCACCGGCTTTACAGACTGACAGTTCAATCTTGGTCAGGTGTTTACCGCTGGAGCAGTGTTTCAGCAGCGCCGGGGTTGATTTGTCGACCAGCGCATTGACATGCAGATCGTTAAAGCAAACCTTACCGGCACCGCCGCCACCACCCACGCTCATGTTGCCTGGTTGAGAAGCGCCCCAGGAGAAAGAAGTAATGTCGGTCCAGCCTTTGTGATTTGAATCTTTAGATTCACCGCTGGCACCTTCAACTTTCAGGAACATATCAATAGCCATAGTATCTACTCTTTTTTAGGGATAAATAACATTGCTGCTTTCGAAAAAGCACTTATATGGCAAACAGGAAAGCATGGGGCCGAATAAAATCGTCCATATTTTACCTCTGCCTCGGCGTGAACTACTTCCATAGTTCAGTGAAACTCGAAACGATGATATAAGATTCCCGTTTCGAATAGGTTAACCACAAAGCACGGATGAAATGCTAGACATTAATCTACCCGTTACACTAGAATCACTTCCCATGATTGGCTTTGTGATTTTAAAAAGGTTGAAAATGAAAAAAATTATCGCTGTAGTACTTTTAACCGCCTCGTTCATCATTGGTGTTTATGCACTTATTGATGTCATTCGTTCTGCTTACTATGTTCTGGTATATGAGTCTTTGACCGGAAGTTCTATTGGGGTTATTTTTGGTAAAACACTCTTCTTTATAGTTATGGTTGCTATTTTTTTATTTGCTTGTAAGTTTTACAAAAAAAATTAAATTTTTGATTTTATTTTTTCCGCAATGTAATAAATGGCGATAGATGTGAGGACTAATAGCAGTAACATTCCAGTGTTTATCGCCAAGCTGGAATTTTCACTCTTCCAGTCAAAGACAAGGATGTAGTAGCCTAAGGTTGAAAAAAAAGTCACTGAGGAGATGAAAATTAATATGTATACCAGTGAGTATTTGATGGTTTTTTCAATCACGTGGCACTCCCGCTAAAAAGCGATCAAATATTTGTTTGTCGTAAGCACCGTGCGAGCCTTGATAGTTTATTGCATCAATGAATGGTTTTATATTATCGTCAACCAGAAAGTAAAGTAGATCTAAATCCCCGGCAGCTCTTAGCTCGTTATAGATATTTTGATTTAATTTTCTAAGTTCGTACGATGAATAAATAGAACGTGAAACTGATGCGCCAATACTTAAAACCCCTGTCATGCCAGCGGAAACCAAAAAACGAGGGATGATTTTCGATACAAACAAAGAAATTAATTCATTAACGAAGACCATTTTAAATGCCATATTACCTGATGTACGACCTGCCTTTTTCAACAACAAATCTTTAGATTGTTCTTCTGTTAACCCTGTGAGGTATTTTCTGATCACAATGTTAAGTAAGCGTCGAACATCTTCTGAAGTTAAACCCTTTTTTATCAGTGTGATTAATCGAATTCGGTCCGTTTGATTGCGCCAACGATTGTCTGAGTCAAAAAAATCTCTGGTAAGCATCCATAAATCTTCTGGGATCTCTATAAATCCACTGACGGCACTCTTGGCAAAGATTTCAGCGTTACTTTTCTTCCGTGTATCGAAAATTTTCAGCATGCCATCGGCAATTTCTCTTGGTGAGCTGGTTGCCATCATTGGTCCCTACTATTAACGTTATTAGATTATTGTTATAAAAAATTCAGATCAGTCAGGCCGTGTTTCCACGGCCTGACTTTCAGCACATCAGGATGCGTCGTTCTGCTTCAGTGAAGGCAGCTTCGATACCAGACGCAGGGAGACGGTCAAGCCTTCCAATTGGTAATGTGGGCGCAGGAAGAACTTGGCGCTGTAGTAGCCCGGGTTGTCTTCTATCTCCTCCACCTGCACTTCCGCCGCGGCCAGCGGTTTACGCGACTTGGTTTCCTGCGAGGAGTTGGCCGGGTCGCCATCCACGTAGTTCATGATCCAGTCGTTTAACCAGCGTTCCATATCGTCACGCTCGCGGAAAGAACCGATCTTGTCGCGGACGATGCACTTCAGGTAATGCGCGAAGCGGCAGCAGGCGAACAGGTACGGTAAGCGGGCGGAGAGCTGAGCGTTGGCTGAGGCATCGGCGTCGTAGTATTCCGCCGGCTTCTGCAACGACTGGGCACCGATAAAGGCGGCAAAGTCGGAGTTTTTCCGGTGCACCAGCGGCATGAAGCCGTTCTTGGCCAGTTCGGCCTCGCGGCGATCGCTGATGGCGATTTCGGTTGGGCACTTCATATCCACGCCGCCGTCGTCGCTCGGGAAGGTGTGGCACGGCAGATTCTCTACCGCACCGCCGGATTCCACCCCACGGATCGCAGTACACCAGCCAAACTCTTTGAACGAGCGGTTGATGTTGGCGGCCATGGCATAGGCGGCGTTGGTCCAGGTGTAGTTACCGTGGTTGGCACCGTCGGTTTCTTCCTCGAAGTCAAATTCGTCGACCGGATTGGTACGAATGCCATAGGGCAGGCGCGCCAGGAAGCGTGGCATCACCAGGCCCAGATAGCGGGCATCTTCCGATTCACGCAGGCTGCGCCAGGCGGCGTATTCGGTATTTTGGAAAATCTTGGTCAGATCGCGCGGGTTGGACAGCTCCTGCCAGGACTCCATCTGCATCACGCTCGGTGCGGTACCGGCGATGAACGGGCAGTGGGAGGCGGCACTGATTTTCGCCATCTCACCCAACAGCTCTACGTCCTGCGGGCTGTGATCGAAGTAGTAATCTCCCACCAGACAACCGAACGGCTCGCCACCGAACTGGCCGTACTCTTCCTCGTACACCTTCTTGAAGATGGGGCTCTGGTCCCAACCCACGCCTTTATGGCGTTTCAGCGTGCGGCCCAGCTCCTGCTTGGAAATGCTCATAAAGCGGATTTTCAGCATTTCGTCGGTTTCGGAGTTGTTGACCAGATAGTGCAGGCCGTGCCAGGCGCCTTCCAGCTTCTGGAATTCGGCGTGGTGGATAATCTGGTTAACCTGCTGCGACAGCTTTTCGTCGATTTCGGCGATCAGCGCCTGAATGGTGCGGTAGGCGTCAGAGGAGACGGTGACGGTATTTTCCAGCGCCTGCTGCGCCAGGGTTTTTACCGCATTTTCAACCGCTTCCTTGGCCTGGTCGGTCTTAGGCCGAAATTCTTTGTTCAGCAGCGCACTGAATTCATCACTGGAGAAGCTTTCGGTGGTCTGCAGCGCTTTTTGTTGCTGAGGCGAGTTGCTCATCAATTAATCCTCACGCTGATTGTTGTCGTCTTCTGCAGCCGGTTTCGGCGCATCGGTCAGGGATTGCAGCAACGCCGGGTTTTGCAAGATCTTCGAGATCAGCTCTTCGGCACCGTTTTTACCGTCCATATAAGACAGCAGGTTGGAAAGCTGAGTACGGGCATCCAGCAGGTTGTCCAGCGCGTCAACCTTGCGGGCGATCGCGGCAGGGGAGAAGTCTTCCATGCTTTCGAAAGTCAGGTCGATGTTCAGCTTGCCTTCGCCGGTCAGGGTGTTGTCAACCTGATAGGCCACGCGCGGTTTTAGCGATTTCATGCGCTCATCGAAGTTATCGATGTCGATCTCCAGGAACTTGCGCTCATCAACGCTCGGTTGCGGATCAACCGATTTCCCTACCAGATCGGCCATTACGCCCATCACGAACGGCAACTGGATTTTGCGCTCTGCGCCATAAATTTCGACATCGTATTCAATCTGTACGCGCGGTGCGCGGTTGCGGGCGATAAATTTCTGCCCGCTGCGGGATTTCGAGTTTGGCATGATTTACTCCATCTTATGGCGATTGGGAACGCGCCTCTTCCGGCTTGGAGAGTCAGGTTCAAATGCAGGTATGACTATCGTTAAGAGAACAAAGGGATCGGCGGCTAGTTGTTCTCCTCGTTATCGGGACGACCGAGAATGGTCTCCAGTTGGTTAAGACCATCGGGCGCCAAATCGCGGATAATTTGCATAAAGTCCAGTGCAATTAGCCGTTGTACCCGGTCGATCATCAGCGGTGCCGGGTGGCTTGGCTCATGAAGACGAAAATAGCTTTTTACCTTGTCCAGCATCAGTTGGGCGTCATCGCGCGACTGAATCTGTGCACTGCGCCAATTGAGCGTGGCACCCGATGGCGCTGTGGCTGCGTTTGTGGGTTGGGCGGCAACGTCAGCCGGCTGTTCGGCCATTTCGGTAACCGGGGCGATGTCCTGACCGAACTGAGCGACCAGGGCAAAGATTTTGGTCAGGTTGTGCATTTCCGGCAGGGCGCTTTCCCCCAAATGGCGGATGACCGTCGCGCGGATAGCACCGAGGGTTTCGGCGATGTGCACCACCAACTGCGCTTCCGGGCGGTCCGGTTGCGACAGTTCGTCCTGCAGGCGCGCTCGGCCGCCGGGGAAATTAGGGCACTCCAGCTTGCTGCCGTCGAGTAGCGC
Organism: Serratia sp. BW106; assembly: GCF_002607755.1. Lineage (NCBI taxonomy): Bacteria > Pseudomonadati > Pseudomonadota > Gammaproteobacteria > Enterobacterales > Yersiniaceae > Serratia > Serratia sp. BW106. The sequence continues at coordinate 68,752 of NZ_MCGS01000030.1, read as the reverse complement.
CCCGGCATCACGCAGTGAGATTTCACCAGCGGCCCCTTTCAGCAGCGGCGCGGCGCGCACGCTGGCGGTCAGCGTGGCTTTATCGCCGAGATCGGCCAGCACGTTGATGCGAAACAGCGGGTCGGCCTCGCCGTCGAATTCCAGCAGTGGCAACAATGCATCCCAGTAGCGATCCAGCGCCTGATGGATCAGCATCAGGCCGTCGGCGTAACCCCGTAGCCCGCGCAGTTGCGTCCAGGCGCGGGTCAGACACAGCATCACCCGTAAATCTTTGGTGCGCGTCAGCAACGTGGTCGCGAGTCGTTCAACCTGCACCCAGTCCGGTGCTTCTGCCGGGATAATGGTGCTGCCGAACTGCTGCTCACTCTTACCGGTGGCAGCCTGCTCCATCGCCAGAAAATCGGTGTCGTACTCCAGGTTTTCGCCGCAGGGATTTTCTGCGTCAACCGGGGCTAACAGGGTGTCGATAGCCATAAAATTTCCTTCAACAGGCGAGGTTAATCAAACATCTGCGGATAGTGACCGCCACGACCGGGGCGTGCCCAGCCATTGGGTTCAAACAGCAGAGAGAACAGTTGCACGGTAAGGTTGCCGCTGTGCACATGGGTATAGAGCGGATGCCCATCGGCCTGGTTGGTCCACCAGAAACTGGTGTACTGCGCCGGGTCGAAGCAGTCGGCCGCCTGTTGCCAGCCGAGGCCGGGCACGTCCGGATGTTGGAAACCGATGATCGACAGGATCTCGGAATCTGTCTCAACGGGTGGGCTGGCAAGAACAGGGATCTCCAGCAACGAACGGTCGAGTTGCTCGGCAGAAAAACCATTGCGCACGCCATTCAGTAACCGATGCCCGAGCTGGTTGTACCATTCTGCCGCCATGTTCAATTGCTGCATTCGCCAGTCTTGCTGGCAGAACAGGCGCAGAGCACAGATTGGGTAATGACGACCCACCCGATCACGGGCGGGCAGCAGGCAGCCCATTTGGACATACTGGCTGCCGAGCGTGGCCGGAATGACGAAATTCCATACCGGGGCGTTGCTGAAAGGGTGGCCGTTCGGCCCCGGTGGATTGCGTTGCAGGTTCACCAAACCGTTGTGAAACCAGTGGGCCCAATTATTGACCACCAGGTCGGGTAGGCGACGCTGCAGGAAGTCTCCGGCGGAAGGGATCTTGCCATACCAGCCAATGCTTGTGGTCGGGCTCGGGTCATTGCTCATCATCTTGTCCTTTCGGGGCTACGGGCAGGAGAATGCCGGCAACTGGAACGGATTGCGGATACTGTTGGCCGTGAACTCCAACGTGACGCGGTGGCCATCCAGGTTAAAGGTTGCCTGACGGCCGAGGCTGCTACTGCCAGTGGAGGACTGTGCCGTATCCACCAAACGGTTCAGCGCCCAAGGGCCGCTGGTCACCAGGCTGGCGGTGGAGCCGTTGGCCAGCGCCAGTTGCAGGTGCACCTGATTGGTGTTGCGGGTACCCGGCCAACTGACCACCAGAGGAACCTGCGGACCGTGGCTGTATTTGAACAACTGTCCGTCGATATCCAGCGTCAGGTTGAGGATGTCGTTATCCATCCGCACTGGTCGTACGGTCACGCGGTAAGACGGCGCGGCGGTACCGTTGGCGAAGAAGGCATCACGAATACGTTGCGCCTGCTGGAATGAACGCAGGATGCCTTCGCCACCTGGCAGCGTCTTGCCGTCTACCCCAGGGGTAAAACGCCAGTTGGCGCGGGTGGTATCGACCTTGCCCTGCAGGTTGTCACGGAAGAAGCTGTCCATCAGTCCGCTATTGGGCGCAAACATACGTGCCAGGTCGTCCGGCGTCACTTCCTGCCGTGCCCGGGCGGCCAGAGGGTAACGTCCGGCGATTGCCTGACGGCAGAAGCTGCCGACTTCGACACTGATGCGTTTCTTGACGTTCTCCATCTCCTTGCGCTGGGTGTCACTGCTGGCACCGATTGCCAGCGACAGCAGCATCTGTTTGAACGGCACTGGCAGACGTCCGGATTCGGCCTGCAGGCGTGAGATGATATCGCTCGGAGGGGCCGACATGCCGCTGTTGGCCGCGCCCTGGACCGCAGTCAGGTAGCTGTATAGCTCATCAACCTGTTTGAGCACGCTGTCGAACGGGATCGCTTTGTTGCCTTCCCCCTGACTTTGCGCCAGTTCCAGTAACGCGGCAAAGTGCGCCATCACCAGTTGTTCCGGCTGGGCAGAGACGTCGCCGTCAGCGTTGGCAGGGCGGTTGGTGAACAGGGCTTCCAGTTGGTGGTTAGCATTCTGGCTCAACCGATCCTCGGTTTTATCCAGCAATGAGCGGGAATCAGCGTCATTTTTCTCATCGCGCAGGGTGACATTCTTGCTGACGTTGACCAGCAGGTTCCGCATTGGCGAAGGATTGCCGGACAACAAACGTGCGCTGCTGATGCGCTGGCTCAGGTTGCCAATATTGGCCAATTGAATATCACCCAACAGTTCATCCCAGGCGCTGATAAAGTCCTGCATATACAGTTGGCGAATGGTTTTGATCAGATCGGCGTTTTTCTGATCCGGCGTTTTGCTGTTCAGCACCCAAACATCTTCCTGACGCAGGGTATCGGTCACCGGATCAATATTGTCGTTGAAGGTTTTCCAGTAGCCTTGCGAGGTAAACAGGCCCGGTACACCGTCGGTCACCGGCTTGCCGCTTTTGCGCGAAAAAGCCAGTTCGGTCTGCGGGCCGGCCAGGTCAACCAGGCTGACCGGTTTGATTTCGGTCTGTTTCAACAGCAGGCGCTTGAGGCGGCCGTACACCCGTTGCGACAGGGGAGCACGGTTCAGCGCGGCCTGCGCTTGCTCGACCAAAGGTTCATCTTTGGCATAAGGCGAAGCCTGGATCTGCACGTCGAGCAGTTGGCTCAGGTGCCACTCAATCTGCTGCAACTGTTTTTGCGTACTGCCCTGCGGCAGGTTGCGCTGCAGGTTGAGCATTACCCAGGCGCGCAGGAATTTACCGTCGTACTGTTTCGGCAGATACAACATCTGATAGGCCTTCAACGCTTCGTAGCTGAAGTCGGCATCGCCGTGGTTGTCGTTACGCAGCGTAGTGGCGATCTGCTGCGCCACCTGCGGCAGCAGCAACTCCTTTAGGGCTTTCTGATACAGCGAGTCGCTGGCGTCGCTGACCTGATCGCCACGATACAGCCCCATGCGATAAGTGAACGGGGGATCTTCCAGCGAGAAGTTTTGACTATCCGGCAAATGCAGCACGCTGTTGAGGAACGGCAGCAGCGATAACATGTCGCCGTTACCCAACTGCGTCAAACCCAATCCCTGACGTTCCACGCCGGGCACTTTGGCGGCGACTTCGGCCAGATAGGCCTTGTTGTTGCTGTAACTGGTGAACCAGAAAATTGCCAGGATCGCCAGGCAAGCCGCCAGCGCGATATAGCCTGCCCAATGCAGGGCGCGGTTGCGGTATTCCCACCAGCGGTTGCTGCCTGCCAGTCCGGACTCCTGGAAAATTACCGATTCCAGCGTGTCTTTCAGGAAAAAGCTTTGGCCCTTGGTCGCCGGGATGGGCGCGGTCGGGTTCACATTGTCCCAGGCCGGGTTGGCATGCTGTTGGCTGTTTGCGGTCGGCAATTGCAGGTAACGGTTAAGTTCGCCCATCACCCGATCGAAAGGCAGACCTTCCTGGGTGCCGCTGGTGAAGTAAATGCCGCGCGGCGTAAAACGAGTCTCAAAACTGGAGGTGGCAAACACCTGATCCAGATACTGGCTCAGCAACGGACGCAGAGCGGCGAATTCCTGCGGAAACAGATAGGTTTCGGCGCGTTGGCGGGCGTCATGTTCAACCAGCAAAGTCTCAGGCAACGCGGCATCCAGCCGTTGCTGCAGCAAGGTATATTGTTGTTCGAAGGTGGCGTTCAGGTTGAAATCCGGCTGACGCGAAGCCTCATAGGGGAAAGTGAATCCCCAAATTTGGTCGCGCTGCGCCTTATCAAAGCCGTTGAAATAGGCCATAAAACCATTGAGCAGGTCGGTCTTGGTCACCAGTACGTAAACCGGGAAATGGATCCCCAACTGCTCATGCAGCTCAATCAGGCGTTTACGCAGCGCGCTGGCCTGCGCGGCACGGGCATCGCTGCTGTCACTCAACAGATCGGCGATGCTGATGGTCACCATCACGCCGTTGATTGGTTGACGGGTACGGTATTTTTTCAGCAGGCTGACGAAGCTTTTCCACTCGTCGGCATCTTCTTCTCGCTGACTTTCCTGTGTGGTATAGCGACCGGCAGTATCAAGCAACACGGCGTCATTGGTGAACCACCAATCACAGTTGCGTGTTCCTCCGACACCCCGTAGGGCAGATTTGCCGAAGCGATCTGCCAGCGGGAAATGGAGACCGGAGTTGACCAGCGCGGTGGTTTTCCCTGCGCCCGGTGCACCGATGATCACATACCAGGGGAGCTGGTAAAGATATTGACGGCTGAAGTGAGTCATCCAGCGGTGCTTGCTGTCGCCCTGGCCCGGTGCGAAGCGGGCTTTTTTCAGCAATTGCGCCGCTTCATCAAAACGCTGGGCCAGCAGTTCATCCTGTTTGGCTACCGGCTTGCCGTTTTCTGCCGGGATTTCCTCGCTGGCACGCAGGTTGCTCAGCAACCGACGGTTGAGCCAGGCATTGTAGATACGCGGAATAATGCGGCACAGAAACCAGATCAGATAGAGAGCGCCGATGGCTAACTGGCGGTTGAGTTCCGGTTCCAGCGGGCGATAATCGCCGATAGCCACCAACGGGCCGATCATCCAGATGATGAACGCCAGCGCGGTAATACCGGCAAAGCCCCATAACAGGCGACTGGTGATGATGGAGAATAACGTACTGAGCATTACTTTCCGTTTCCTTGCGGCAAGCCGTTGATTTCCGCCTGGGTATTTTCTGGCGCAACCAACAGCGTAATTTCTACCCGACGATTCAGCGCCCGGTTCACTTTGCTATTGTTCGGTGCGACCGGGTTGCTTTCACCACGGCCCTCCGCCTTCACCCGTTGCGGGTTATCGAGGTGTTTCTGCAGCCGGGCGCTGACCGCCTCGGCGCGGGCCAGTGAAAGTTCCCAGTTGGAAGCGAAGCGCGCGCTGCGGATCGGCAGATTATCGCTGTAGCCGGTGACCAGGATCTTGCCGCTGACGCCGTTCATGGCGGCGGCAACGCGGTCAATCACCGGAATATAGTTGCCGCGTACCGTGGTGGCGGCGGAGTCGAACAGGCCGTCACCCTTCAGGATCACCACGCTTTGCTGTGCTTCGTCACGCACCACCACCAGGCCTTCGGCAATTTCTTTACGCAGGAAGCTTTTCAGACTCAGCGTCGGGGGCGCCGCCGGTGCCGGGTTGCCGATGGCAACCTGAGGCAGATTGGTCTGATAAATGGCGGCCAATACCGGGCTGGTATTGTCGCCCAGTCGCCAGTTGAGGGCGATAAACAGCAACGACGCCAGGAAACCGGTCAGCGCCACGCAGGCCCAGAGCGGTACCAGTGGGCGCCACAGCTTTTGCTGCACCGGCAAGTCCAGTGCATTGGGTGACAGCGGTGGGGCATAACCGCCACGCACCGAGCGGATCAATTGCAGCAGGCGCTGCTTCATGGTCTCCAACTGCGAACGGCCGTTCTCCATCACCCGGTAGCGACCTTCAAACCCCAGTAGCAGGCAAAAGTTAATCAGCTCCAGCAGTTGGATATGTTCGCGCGGACTTTGCGACAGCTTGGCCAGCAGTTGGAAGAATTTTTCTCCACCCCAGGTTTCGTTGTGAAAAGTCACCAGCAATCCGCTGCCGGACCAGACGCTACTGCTGCCCCAGGGGGTCAGCGCGGCGGCTTCATCCAGAGCGGTGCACAGGCAATAACGTGCGCCGATAATCACTTCATACGGCAGGTTGGCGCGCTGCCCGTGGAGTTCAAAGTGACGTACTTTATCAATCAGTTGCTGGCGCAGTTGCGCCGGGTTGGCGTGAGTGGCCGACTGACGGATTTGCGAGATGGCGTTCAGCAACGGGTTGGCGGCCTCTACCAACGGGTTGCCCGCCGGCGTCATGCTATTTTCCTGAGTCATAAGTTACCGGTCCGTATGGCTGCGAATCGCCCAAAATTCCATATCCAGTCCTGGGAAGTCGCCGGCCAGGTGCAGGGCGAAGGCGCTGGATTTTTCCATCTGTTTCCACAGGTCGCTGCCTTTTTCCAGTTCGAAATAGGTGTAACCCGCGTGATAGGGGATCTGACGTGGCGCGGCTGGCATGGTACGCAGCCCAATGCCCGGCAGTTGCAATTGAACCAGATCACGGATACGCGTGACCGGGGCTATCTTCATCTGCGCCGGGAAGTGGGTCAGCAGCACTTCGGCGGCCACGTCGGCACGTACCGCCAGCACGAAACCGAAGTCGCGCATCATTTTGGTGTCTTGAACGGTGGCGATGTTCAGGCCATGCGAGCGCTCGACCAGGGTCAATTGGATGGCGTTGTCTTCCAGCACCACCGACAGTCCCTGACGCAGTAACAGCATTAACTTGCCAAAACACAGTGCCAGGTTGTCATGGTCATACACCGGTAGTCGGGCTTCCGGCGTGCGCTGTGCCGAGAAGCTGGCGAGTTCGGTGGCGAATTGCAGCCAGTCGGCGAACAGGCGTTCCGGGTGCAGATGATCAAGATGGTAAGCGTGGCTCACCTGGCCGAGATGGCGGTTAATCAGTTGCAGCAGCATGAAGTCGACCATTTCGGAACTTCCGCCGCGTCCCGGTTGCAGCAGGCGCTGGCTCATCTGTTGGCTGCGCTGTTGTAACAGGCCCTGCAAATCGTTGATAAAGTTTTTCAGCACCGGGCTTCCCTGACAGTTCAGCATCGGCGGGATTTGCACCTGATCGAGACGCAGGCTGGCATCGCCGCGTTTTTCCAGCACCCGGGTGACACCTAGTGCCGTCCATTCAGCGTTAAGGTCGCTTTCCAGCATCAGGCGTAGGCGCAATTGACCAAACTGCAGTGCTGCGCTGCCGACCGAGACGGCGTTCAGGTCGTCGACTTCGTTTTCATAGGCCAGATAGCGTGCCAGCGCGTCCGGCGCTTCCTGAAAAATCACGTCTTCGCGGCCCGCGCGATAGGTCGGCAGGGCCAATACGACGTTTTCGCCGGTCTTGTTTTCGGCGATGGTCAGCGGGGCGGGTGCCTGTTGGGCGCCGGAGAAACGAAACGGCGTGCCGTCCGGCATGATGCCGCTGGCAGCGTTGAGGGCAATTTTGCCCTGACGCAGCAGGGTCTGATCCAAATCCAGATTGAGGAAACCCCAAAAACAACCCTGGTGGGCCTGGCCCCAATTGCGCATGTAGCTTTCGAGATAGTTTTCCGCCTGCTGGAAATGGTGAGGGCGTAAAAACATCCCTTCAGTCCAGACTACCTTATGAGCATCTTTCATCATCACACCTTTGGTTACTTCGCTTCAGCACAGCGGTGGGTCAGTCGGGATCTTTCAGGGTACGCAGGCCACTAATGCCTGCGACGATGTGGGCTTCCAGCTCATCCGGCGAGAATTGCCATACTTTGTAAAAATTGGTCTCGGTCGGTTCCGGCAGCGGTAAGGAAATGCGCCAGGCTTTGCCATCGAGGTTTTGATATTCGGCGATGATGCCGATATATCGGGTTTCCAGCGTGCTTTGGCCGCTGAGCTTTTTGCCCATCTGGCCCGGAGTCAGGAAGAACTGGTCACTGTCCAGCAGGCTGGCTCCCAGCACGCTTTTCGCATCGCTCTGCAGGCTAAAGAAGTCGGCCTCCATAAATTCCGCATCAGAGCGCAGCAGTAGCACGCGAATTTTAATCGGTGCAGGACGTTGACCGGCTACGGCATTGACCTGGCGGTCGGCGTCAAAGACCAGGCTGTAGCGAGAGGGCACACTCTTGGCAGAGGACATGCAGCCGCTGAGCGTCAGTGCGCCCAATATCAGGAACAATAGCCCGCACCGGCGGGAGGTGATGGATGTGGTTATCATGTTAAGTCTCGTCAACCTGGGGGGAACTACTGAAGGATCCAGGTGGCAGAGCCGGCGCTTTTACAGGCCTTGCTGTCACCGCCGACTTTTACGCAGTCCTGCGGGGCGGTACGGGTACGGCGCGGTAAATCTTTACGCAGCGTCGATTTGTAACGCGTTGCCGGTACACCGGCGTTGGTCTGGATGTACCCCATCAGATCGCCTCCGTCGACTTCGGAGATTGCCAGCCAGTGGTTTTCTACTTCACCCAACGCATAGAAAGCGGCGGCATTGTCCAGGCTACCGACCGGAGTGCCGTTGTAGCCGGGGCTGCTCATGATGCTGGCGGCGTACAGACTACGGTATTCCTTGCCTATGGGTTTGAACTGTTGGGGAGCTGTGATGGCGACGCGGTGCTGCAGTTTTACACCGTCCACTTCGCTGCTGATCAGGGCGTTGTTATCGAGTACCGGTGGTGGTGGTGGCGGGGTGGAGCAGCCGGCAAGCGTCAGGGCGGTCAACAGCGTTAAGGTAATCCGTGTTTTCACAATATCCTCTTTGAGCTTTTTATGGGCAGAAATGAAGCGGCTGTGTAATAAAAGCGCCGACTGCAGGCGCAAGCGACATTATTTTTAGCTGGCAGGTCAGGATGCGTATCAGAGGTGTTTTGCCGGCTGAGGCGAGTAAACCAGCGTAGCCAGCGAACCTTTCAGCCATGGGGCAAAGGTATCCGTCGGGATGCCTTTTTCGTCGTGGGGGGAGTGAAGGGCTGATGATTAACCCAGTGGCCGAGCGGTAACACTTTATGGGGCAGTTGCCACAGTTCGGGTTTAGGGTGCAGACGCGGGGATACCCCGATGTCGGCTAGCGCCAAAACGGAGACATCCGGATGATGTTTTCCCTGCCCGTGGCAAGGACGATGAACTGCGCTTGGGCGCAATGGTTTTACGGCTTTCATTGTGTGTAAGGCTTCCCGTAGATATCAGCGAACAGCCAGGCCGCATCGCTCAAAAACAATCCCGTTTTTCGGTTTAATAGATATCAGGCTACTTCACAATCTTTGTGCTGCTGGCTGTTTTAACCTGCTTTTTTGATGGTGACGGTCAGGTTTTTTAGGCTCAATAACTCAACTGTAAACTCAAAAAGCCCAGCGAGTGACACTCACCGGAAAGGCGTTTAAACCGCGGTTGACGGCAGCCCGAGAGGGATGCGGAATGATAAGATAATTCGCACAACCTCTCGATTGAGACATAGCTACCGCACGAGAATTAACGCAGGATCCCGATGACGTATCTGTCACGAATTGAGACATGGACTGACGAAAAACTTAACAAAGTTTACATATAAACAGAGTTTTCGCAGTCTACAATAGCCTTACAAATTTGCAAAATAACCTTCTGGATCAATGTCCAATTCGTTATCTCACTCACAATTTAAATTTAAACCATACAAAACATGTATTTATGTAGTAATTGTTTTTGTGTGGATGTTTTTTGGATCATTGGTAATACCATGAAATATTTATGTAACACTTAAGCCAATGTACTTAAATAACGACTATTTTTTAACGCAAATAAAGTGACAGGTCGTTTTATGTACTTACCATTCGCAGGGTAAAGATGATCTCATATATAAATAAAAGGAATGTTATTTAGGAGGATTCCTATTTGGTTGGGCGAAAAGTCGCTCAGGGCGGGGGCGGACGCGGGTCGATTGACCGAATGGCTAATGCTTTAGTAGGGGTGAATTAACGGCGAAAAGGATTGAGATTGAGTTGGTGTAGGGTGTCGCATAACCACGCCAAAGCAGGGTCGTGCTTTATCTGTCGTCCGGCAACCATTTCGATCGGAAAGGCCGGTACGGCCAATTCACCCGGTAGCGGCAGAAACTGAATTTTTGAGGGATCGGCAAATTGCCGGGCGGCACTGGATAAATTTATTGTATGAATACTCTATATACAAATAATCTATTTCCAGAATCATACCGCGTTGTTTAGGCTGGGAGCACGCTGATTCAATAACAACATAAGGTGTGACGATGGACAGGGTATTGGTGACCGGCATTGAGCCGTTTGACGGCGACACGATCAACCCCTCATGGCAGATTGCCCAGGCGCTGGCCGGGGAACAGATAGCCGGTGCGGAAGTTGTGGTGCGCGAATTGGCCTGCGTGCTGGGTTTATCCAACCAGCAACTTATTGCAGCGATCGAAGAGTTGCGGCCGCGGGTGGTGATCTGCCTGGGCCTGGCCGGTGGGCGTGGGGAAATCTCTATTGAGCGCGTGGCCGTCAACCTGATCGACGCCCGTATTCCCGATAACGCCGGTAAACAACCGATAGACGTACCTGTGGTGGTGGGCGGTCCGGTGGGTTACTTCTCTACGCTGCCGGTGAAGGCGATCGTGCATCACTTGCATCAGTCAGGCATTCCGGCCGCGGTATCGCATACGGCGGGCACCTACAACTGCAACCAGCTGTTTTATGGGCTGAGTCATCATATCGCCAGCCATAATCTGGCAATCAAAGGCGGGTTTATCCACATTCCGTACAGCCATGAGCTGGCGGTCAATCATCCGGGCAAACCGAGCATGGCGTTAGCGACGATGATTGAGGCGGTGCGCAGTATTGTGCATACCAGCTTGACAGTCGGGGAGGACTTAACGATTTCCGGCGGGGCGCTGCATTGAGTTAATAACAGGGCGCAGTTCACAATGACTGCGCCCTGAAACATTACTCGTCGCTAACGCGGATCACCAGTTTGCCGAAGTTCTTGCCTTGCAGCAGGCCGATGAACGCCTGTGGTGCATTTTCCAGCCCGTCGACCAGATCTTCGCGGAATTTGATTTTTCCCTGACCAACCCATTCGCCCATCTGCTGCAGGAATTCGCCAAAACCTTCTGCATAGTCGTCGAAAATAATAAAGCCTTGCATGCGGATGCGCTTGCGCAAGATCAGCCCCTGCAGCATCGGCAGGCGATCCGGGCCGGCAGGCAAGTCGGTGGCGTTGTAATGGGCGATAATGCCGCACACCGGAATACGAGCCTGGGTATTAAGCAGTGGGATCACCGCATCAAACACGGCACCACCGACGTTTTCATAATAAATGTCGATGCCCTGCGGACAGGCGGCGGCCAGCTGTTCGGCAAAGTCAGGCGCCCGGTGATCAACGCAGGCATCGAAGCCCAGCTCTTCTACCACATAGCGGCATTTCTCTTTACCGCCGGCCACGCCGACCACGCGGCAACCTTTCAGTTTGGCGACCTGTCCGACGACGGAACCGACGGCACCGCTGGCGGCCGCCACCACCAGGGTTTCACCGGGTTTCGGCTGACCGATATCCAGCAGGCCCATATAAGCGGTGAAGCCCGGCATGCCCAAGACGCCGAGCAGGCGGGAAGGGTGTTTTTGATCCGGGCCTAGGTTACGTAAGCCGCTGCCGTCAGACAGCGCGTAATCCTGCCAGCCGTCGTAACCCAACACCCAGTCACCGGGTTTGAAGTCAGGATGCTGCGATGTGACAACCCGGGATACCGTGCCGCCAACCATCACTTCACCGATCTCTACCGGTGGGGCATAAGAAGGAGCATCGCTCATTCGGCCGCGCATGTAAGGATCAAGTGACAGATAAACGGTGCGTAACAGCAGCTGGCCGGCAGTGGGTTGCGGTATCGTCGTTGTTTCCAGACGGAAATTGTCTGCGGTAGGTTCACCGTGCGGACGTGAGGCTAACAGAAAACGGCGGTTTTGTTGCGTAGACTGGGACATCGTAGACTCCTTAAGCGGACACGGGCCCTAAGTCTAGACAATCCTTGGCAAGGGGAAATGGCCTAATGTGCTCAGCCTCAAAGAGGAATGATCAGCACGTCGATATGGCTGGTATTGATAAAGCGCGCTGCAGAGCAGGAAACCTTGTTCATCATGCTGTCACTGTGATTACCACAGATCACCAAATCAAAGGTTTGCTGATGGCTGGCATAGTTAAGGCTGTCACCCAACTCGCCGTGGACGATCAACGTATCGGCTATCGGGTAATCGGCCCGCAGGCGTAACTCTTCCATAAACAGCAACGTTTCCTCTTCCATCAACGCGCGCAGATCGCCCAACATCGGCCCGGCGAAGTTATTGTACATTTCTGGATTGGCAATCATGCTCAGCAGGGTGATTTTGCCGTTGTAAGGGCGCACGATGGAGACGGCTTTTTCAACCAGGCGGTGACTGTCTGCCGCCACGGCGACGGTAACCAAAACGTTTTGATATCCCATCTTCCACTCCTGTTTCCTGTTCTTGGAGGAAAGGGTAGAGCCTGGCGAAACTAATAAATGTGTTTTGCATCACGCGCGTCAATAAATCACAGACTATTGCCGTTATTTAGCAATAAAAGATAAATGGGTACGCGCGTGTAATAAAAAATTATAGCACCTGTGCCCACAGCGTTTTCGGCACTTTGCCCAAATCGAACAATTTACCGGCAACCAGTTCGGCGCGGCGGTGATCGGCGGCTCGGTACATATTGCTGATTTCAATATCATTATCAATGGAATAGTTGAGCTTGTCGTACACTTTTTCCACGCTGTCCAAACTGGTGCATTTACGGAATGTCATCAGGTAATCCAGGGTATCAGTCATGATTAAAATATAGCCTGTTAAGAGTTGTCGCCGGACGAAGAAACATCACCCTGTCATCATGACAGCAGCAAAAGTGTGATGTGTGACCTGAAAAATTAATTTCAAATAAATAAATTTCGATACGGTAATAAATGGCTGTGCGCAAGTTGATCCTGCGTCGAGAATAATAATATGGCCGTGCGTTGTCGGCAATGCCAACCTGCTGATTGGCACCCAAAATAGGGAAAGTCTCAGGTTTGGAAAGTCCAGGTGATCAGATCGGCAGGGTATTGCTTGCGATGAGCGCACATGCAACATGCACTGCCGCGTGATTCTCGAGAGCGGAACACCCGCTGGTGTTTTTTTAACCAATTAGTGCGAATCGGCGATGAAATGTACCTGCTCGTCCTCAAGATGTGCGAGCAGGCGGTAACTTGAAATCCATCGGGTATAGATGAAACCAAGGTATAAAATAAAACGAAACTACGTTTTAATTTATAAGCGTGACGGGAAATGGCACCGAGGTTTATTGGCCAATAAACATTATATGAGATTTAAATGATTTTTCGTCGGGCGATAAAAAATTATTAAAGTTTTAATTAATACTGCCGATAAATCGTTTTGGGATAATTCGCTCAAGAAAAATCCGAAACCAAGTGCTTCATTCTCCTTATCGTGAAACATATGGTTACGACTACTGTCTTGTTCACAACTTAAGCGAGACTTTGTTAACCGAAAGCGATCATTAGCTGAAAAATAAAACAACCTATCACTCGAGTTTTAAGTCAAATCCGAAACCCCATAACCTTATAGTTTACATGCGTTACTTTTCAATGCGGATAGTTTATGGGCTATTAAACGGTTATTTATACTGTCTTTATCGGCTACGAACAGATTTTTGTTCTGTTATTTTAGTTTGGTAATGCTTTTGTTCGAATTGATCTAAAAAAGATATTTTTTTGGCTTATATACATTGTTTTTAAGACGTTTTTTTACTTATGGCTATTTTTTGCCCTAAAACCAGATTGAAAAACAGACGGTAAAGCGGATATTTGGCTTAAATATTTTTTATTTTTGTGATCTAGATCACATTGTATTTAAAATTGCCTCTTACTTACATTGTGTGTGCTAATGGTTCGGGGGTAGAGTTGCGCTGCATTAGGAATAATCTTATTAATTTTGTAAAAATAGTTTCACGGTGATTAAACACTGCTGGAGCAAAATGCTGTACATCCATACACGTTGGTTTACGCACGTATCAAATACTGAATGACGGTCCGAATTTAGTGATGTTGAAAAATTTATAACGGTCGTTATTTAGGGCTTCATTTGCCAACTTAGGGAACAAACCCAGGTCACGGGCGATAAAAATTATCACCCAGCGTATGTTTTTAAACATAGTCTGTCGGGATGGGGAATATGGGTACGTCTGAATTACTTAAGCATATTTATGACATCAATTTGTCATATTTACTTTTAGCACAGCGTCTGATTAATGATGAAAAAGCATCGGCAATGTTCCGTCTGGGTATCGACGAGACCATGGCTGATGCACTTGCTCAACTCACGTTACCGCAAATGGTCAAACTGGCTGAGACCAACCAATTGGTCTGTCAATTCCGTTTTAACGATCACCATACGATTGAACGCCTGACAAAAGAGTCGCGCGTGGACGATCTGCAGCAAATCCATACCGGCATTTTGCTATCAAGCCACTTACTGCAAGAGCTGTCGGCTAAAGACGGTAGTGCGACGAAGAAAAGAGCTTGATGATGGCAGAGAAAAGTATTGTTCAGGAAGCCAAGGACATTCAGCTGGCCATGGAGCTGATCACGTTGGGCGCCCGTTTGCAGATGCTGGAAAGTGAAACTCAGCTCAGCCGTGGGCGGTTGATTAAGTTGTATAAGGAGTTGCGCGGCAGTCCGCCACCCAAAGGGATGTTACCGTTCTCGACCGACTGGTTTATGACCTGGGAACAGAACATCCATTCATCGATGTTTTATAACGCCTATAGCTTCCTGATGAAGAGTGGGCACTGTACGGGCGTTGAAGCGGTGATTAAAGCTTATCGCCTGTATCTGGAGCAGTGTCCGCACGCGCCGGGCGAGCCACCGTTGCTGGCTTTAACCCGGGCCTGGACGCTGGTGCGTTTCGTCGATAGCGGTATGCTGCAGCTTTCTGCCTGCAACTGCTGCGGCGGTACTTTTATCACCCATGCGCACCAGCCGTTGAACAGTTTTGTTTGCAGTTTATGCCAACCCCCATCCCGCGCAGTAAAAAGACGTAAACTTTCGCCGCAACTGGCCGATATTATTCCTCAACTGCTGGACGAGCAGGTTAAACGCGCGATTTGAGCCGGCGGCAGCGCCGGTTTATCCAGACCTAAACCGATTTGTGAAACGCAGGGTTCGGCATGCCGAACCCATCGGCGCAGCCCAGCCTGCTGCGTCGGTGCGTCTCAAGCGCGCGCTTAGCCCACCTTCCATCCACATTGTTAATTTAAGGAATGCGTGTGTTAGTTATTTTGGGTTATCTCGTGGTATTGGGTGCGGTCTTTGGGGGCTACCTGATTGTGGGGGGCCATCTGGGCGCGCTTTATCAGCCGGCAGAATTTTTGATTATCGGCGGCGCGGGTATCGGCGCTTTTATCGTGGGCAACAACGGTAAGGCGATAAAATCCACCCTGCGCGCCATTCCCAAGCTGATGCGCCGTTCAAAATACAGCAAAGATTTATACATGGATCTGATGGCGCTGCTGTATCGGCTGCTGGCCAAGTCCCGCCAGCAGGGCATGCTGTCTCTCGAGTTCGATATTGATAATCCGCAGGAAAGTGAAATTTTCTCTAATTATCCGCGCATTCTTGCCGATAACACCCTCGTAGAGTTTATTACCGATTACTTACGGCTGATGGTGAGCGGCAACATGAATGCGTTTGAGATCGAAGCGTTGATGGACGAAGAGATCGAAACCTTTGAACAGGAAAGCGAGGTGCCGGCAGGCAGCCTGGCGATGGTCGGTGATTCGTTGCCGGCCTTCGGTATTGTTGCGGCGGTGATGGGGGTGGTGCATGCGCTGGCCTCGGCCGATCGCCCGGCGGCCGAGCTGGGGGCGTTGATCGCCAACGCGATGGTCGGTACCTTCCTCGGCATTTTGCTGGCCTACGGTTTTATCTCGCCGTTGGCGACCCTGTTGCGGCAGAAAAGCGCCGAAAACGTCAAAATGATGCAGTGCATCAAGGTCACTTTACTGTCCAGTCTGAACGGCTATGCGCCGCAGATTGCGGTCGAATTCGGCCGTAAAACGCTGTACACCACCGAGCGTCCGTCCTTCGTCGAGCTGGAAGAACATGTGCGTCGGGTGAAAGCGCCGGCACAGCAGGCGACGGAAGAAGAACAGGCATGAAGCAGAATCATCCGGTTATTCTGGTCAGAAAACGCAAGTCGCATCAGGCCAGCCACCACGGCGGCTCCTGGAAGATTGCCTATGCCGACTTTATGACGGCGATGATGGCATTCTTCCTGGTGATGTGGCTGCTGGCGATCGCCAGTCCGCAGGAACTGACGCAAATCGCCGAATACTTCCGTACGCCGCTGAAAGTGGCGCTGACGAACGGCGACAAAAGCAGTTCGGAAAGCAGCCCTATCCCCGGCGGTGGGGATGATCCTACCCAGCAGGACGGACTGATGAAAAGGCAGATCGATACGCTGGAAAAGCGTGACGAGGAGCTGCGGTTGAACAAATTGCGGGAAAAACTGGATGAGCTGATTGAGTCCGATCCGCGTCTGAAAGCGCTGCGCCCGCATCTGCTGATCAACATGATGGATGAAGGTTTACGCATCCAGATCATCGACAGTCAAAACCGCCCGATGTTTAAAACCGGCAGTGCGCAGGTTGAAAGCTATATGCGAGATATCCTGCGGGCAATCGCTCCGATCCTCAATGACCTGCCGAATAAAATCAGCCTGTCTGGCCATACCGACGATATTCCTTACGCCAGCGGCGAGCGCGGTTACAGCAACTGGGAGCTTTCGGCCGATCGTGCCAATGCTTCACGGCGCGAACTGATCGCCGGTGGTCTGTCGGAAGGAAAAGTGCTGCGGGTGGTGGGCATGGCCGCCACCATGAGTCTGAAACAGCACGGTGCCGACGATGCCATCAACCGTCGCATCACCGTACTGGTGCTGAACAAACAAACCCAGCAGGGCATTGAACACGAAAATGGCGAAAGCAACGCGATGGATGTCGCCCGGCCGGTCGATCTGAAGTCGCTGGCTCCGTCGGCGACGGCCCCGGCCACCCTCATTGCACCGGAGCAGCCGGTGGCTGTCCCTACACCGATTAACAGCGACTCACAGCAGAGGTGATCCCGTGAGCATGGATATTAGTGCGTTTTATCAGACCTTTTTTGATGAAGCAGACGAGTTGCTGGCCGACATGGAGCAACACCTGCTGGAGCTGGATCCGTTGGCTCCGGACATTGAGCCGCTGAACGCCATTTTTCGCGCAGCGCACTCAATCAAGGGCGGTGCGGCCACCTTTGGCTTTTCGGTGCTGCAGGAAACCACCCACCTGCTGGAGAACTTGCTGGACGGTGCACGGCGTCAGGAAATGAGCCTCAGCACCGAGATTATCAACCTGTTTCTGGAAACCAAAGACATTATGCAGGAGCAACTGGACGCCTATAAAACGTCGCAAAAGCCTGACGCCGACAGCTTTGAATACATCTGTCAGGCGCTGCGCCAGCTTGCGTTGGACGCACAGCAGCAGGATGCCTCTGTAGCGCATCCGGTCACGGAACATGCCGCCGCCACGCCTGCGGCGATTGAAGGTGGGATGCGGGTTTGCCTGTGTGGCCTGAAGCCGAACGAAGTGCCGCTGATGCTGGAAGAGCTGGGGAATCTGGGCGAGGTGAAAAACCCGCATCAGACCGAAAGCAGCCTGGAAGTGACGCTGCTGACCTCCGCCAGCGAAGATGACATCAGCGCAGTGCTCTGTTTTGTGCTGGAGCCGGAGCAAATCAGTTTCACCACGCCGCCGCAGGTCGAGACGCCAGTTGTGCCCCCTGAGCCGGCAATGCCGGTTGCTGTAGCACTGCCGGTCGCCAAACCCGCCCCTGTGGTGACCGAAGCGCCGAAGCCGCGGGCCAAGGCCAGTGAATCCACCAGCATCCGCGTAGCGGTAGAGAAAGTGGACCAACTGATCAACCTGGTCGGCGAACTGGTGATCACCCAGTCGATGCTGGCGCAGCGTTCGGGCGACCTGGATCCGGTCAATCACGGTGACCTGCTGAACAGCATGAGTCAGTTGGAGCGCAACGCGCGCGATCTGCAAGAGTCGGTGATGTCGATCCGCATGATGCCGATGGAGTACGTGTTCAGCCGCTTCCCGCGGTTGGTGCGCGATCTGGCCGGCAAGCTGAATAAACAAGTAGAGCTGCAGTTGCAGGGCAGTTCTACCGAACTGGACAAGAGCCTGATCGAACGCATTATCGATCCCTTGACCCACCTGGTGCGCAACAGCCTGGACCACGGCATTGAAGATCCCGACACGCGCATCGCCGCCGGTAAGTCGGCGGTGGGTAATCTGATCCTGTCGGCGGAGCATCAGGGTGGCAATATCTGTATCGAGGTGACCGACGACGGTGCCGGCCTGAACCGTGAGAAGATTCTCGCCAAGGCGGCCTCGCAGGGGCTGCCAGTCAGTGACAGCATGAGCGATGAAGACGTCGGTATGCTGATCTTTGCCCCGGGTTTTTCCACCGCCGAGCAGGTGACCGACGTATCCGGTCGCGGTGTTGGCATGGACGTGGTGAAGCGCAATATTCAGGAGATGGGAGGGCATGTAGAAATCCACTCTCAGGCTGGCAAGGGCACCGCGATCCGCATCCTGCTGCCGTTGACGCTGGCGATCCTCGATGGCATGTCGGTCAAGGTAAACGACGAAGTGTTTATTCTGCCGCTCAACGCCGTGATGGAATCCCTGCAGCCACAGGCCGAAGACCTGCATCCGTTAGCCGGTGGCGAGCGGGTGTTGCAGGTGCGTGGCGAATATCTGCCGCTGGTGGAGCTGTTCCGGGTGTTTGAGGTTGCAGGTGCCAAAACCGACGCCACCCAGGGCATTGTGGTGATCCTGCAAAGCGCCGGTCGTCGCTATGCGTTGCTGGTGGATCAACTGATCGGCCAGCATCAGGTGGTGGTGAAGAATCTGGAAAGCAACTATCGCAAAGTGCCGGGCATTTCCGCGGCCACTATTCTCGGTGACGGCAGCGTGGCGCTGATTGTCGATGTCTCGGCGCTGCAAACGCTGAACCGTGAACAGCGTCAGACCGACGCAGCCGCATAACAATTAATCTATTGATTTGAAGGGTGAATGACATGGCAGGACTGGCAACCGTCAGCAAACTGGCTGGCGAAACGGTAGGGCAAGAATTCCTGATTTTTACCTTGGGCAATGAGGAATATGGCATTGATATCCTCAAGGTGCAGGAGATCCGCGGCTACGATCAGGTTACGCGCATCGCCAATACTCCGGCCTTTATCAAGGGCGTCACCAACCTGCGCGGCGTGATTGTGCCGATTATCGACCTGCGGGTGAAATTCGCTCAGCAGGACGTATCCTACGATGAAAATACCGTGGTGATCGTGCTGAACTTTGGCCAACGGGTGGTGGGTATCGTGGTTGACGGCGTGTCCGACGTGCTGTCGCTGACCACCGAGCAGATCCGTCCGGCACCGGAATTTGCCGTGACGCTGGCGACCGAATACCTGACCGGCCTGGGCTCGCTGGGCGATCGCATGCTGATCCTGGTTGATATCGAAAAATTGCTGAGCAGTGAAGAGATGTCGCTGGTCGACAGTGTGGCCAAAAGCGCCTGATCCGCTACCCGTAGGGGCGCTGCATGCCGCGCCCTGATCTGGAAACCGGACAAACCCAAACCCTACATAAAAATAGTTACCTCCCCGCATAAAGTTCTTCCCAACCGCGCCGATAACTCTGTCAATCAACGTAATCAGGGCCTGTCCGCGCGGGCGTTTAACAAGGGAAAACATGTTTAATCGTATGAAGGTGGTCACCAGCCTGTTACTGGTGCTGGTGTTATTTGGCGCCTTGCAGTTGGTATCAGGCGGGCTGTTCTTCTCCTCACTGAAGAATGACAAAGAAAACTTCACCGTATTGCAGACCATTCGCCAGCAACAATCCGAGCTGAACGAAAGCTGGGTCAACCTGCTGCAGGCCCGCAACACGCTCAACCGTGCCGGTATTCGTCACATGATGGACACCAATAACATTGGCAGCGGTGCCACTGTGGCCGAGCTGCTGGCGCGAGCCAAAAGCAACCTGGTGGTGGCAGAACAACACTACGCCGCCTATGACAAAATCCCTCTCAATGCCCGCCAGGACGCGCAGTCAGCCGAAAAGCTCAAGCAGCAATACGGCATCCTGCACGGCGCTTTAACCGAACTGACCGTATTGCTGGGTGAGGGCAAGATCAACGCCTTCTTTGACCAGCCGACGCAAAGCTATCAGGACGCGTTCGAAGATATCTACAACACCTACCTGGCGCAAAACGACAAGCTTTATCAGAGCGCAGTAGAAGACAGCAACAACTCCTTCAACTTCGCACTCTGGACGCTGGCGGTAGTGTTACTGGTGGTTCTGGCGGTGATCATGTTGGTGTGGAGCGGCATTCACCACATCCTGGTGCGTCCGCTGAACCGCATGATCGAACACATCAAAATGATTGCCGCCGGCGATCTGACCCAGCAGATTGCAGTGAACAGCCGCAATGAAATGGGCGTATTGGCCGCCAGCCTCAAACATATGCAGAACGAACTGATCGACACCGTCAGTGGGGTCCGTCAGGGCGCCGACGCGATCTATAGCGGTGCCTCCGAAATTGCCGCCGGCAATAACGACCTCTCTTCTCGTACCGAACAGCAGGCCGCCTCACTGGAGGAAACCGCTGCCAGCATGGAGCAGTTGACCGCCACGGTGAAACAGAACGCCGAAAATGCCCGCCAGGCCAGCCAGTTGGCGTTGAGCGCCTCCGAAACCGCGCAGAAAGGCGGCAAGGTGGTGGCCAATGTGGTGCAAACCATGCATGACATTGCCGGTAGTTCACAGAAAATTGCCGACATTACCGGCGTGATCGACGGTATTGCTTTCCAGACCAACATCCTGGCATTGAACGCCGCGGTAGAAGCGGCACGCGCCGGTGAACAGGGCCGTGGTTTTGCGGTGGTGGCCGGTGAAGTACGTAATCTGGCCCAGCGCAGTGCGCAGGCGGCGAAGGAAATCAAAGGGTTGATCGAAGATTCCGTCAACCGCGTTGATATGGGCTCGGTACTGGTGGAAAGCGCCGGGGAAACCATGGGCGATATCGTCAATGCGGTTACCCGTGTCACCGACATCATGGGGGAAATTGCCTCGGCGTCCGACGAACAGAGCCGTGGCATCGATCAGGTTGGTCAGGCGGTAGCAGAAATGGACCGCGTCACCCAGCAGAACGCCTCACTGGTGGAAGAGTCTGCTTCTGCAGCGGCGGCGCTGGAAGAGCAGGCCAGCATGCTGACCCAGTCGGTGGCGGTATTCCGTTTAAAAGCGGCAGGCCAGGATGAATTCAAAATGCCCGCCAGCAGCAAGGCAACAGTAACACCGGTACTCAATCATAAAAAAATGAACGCCAGCGATCCGCAGGATAACTGGGAAACGTTCTAACCGGCATTAGGCCTCCTTCCTGTTCGGGGGGAGGCCGATTCCCCGTCGTGAGCTGGCCATCGGCCGGCTGCAAGGAGGTTCACAGTGTTTAACCGAATCCGCGTCTCTACCAGTCTGTTTCTGTTGTTGATGACTTTTTGTGTTATGCAGTTGGCCACCAGCGGCTTGTCGTACACCGCTTTCCGCTCCGATCACCACAATCTGAATTTGATCACCCTCGGCAGCCAGCAGCGCGATGCCCTCAGCCTGAGCTGGGTATCGCTGCTACAGGCGCGTAATACGCTCAATCGCGCCGGTACCCGTGCGGCGCTCAAACTGCCGCAGGATCAGGTCAATGCGCTGATGGGCAATGCGCGCAGTTCACTGCAAAAAGCCGATCTCTATTTCAACCAGTTCCTGGCGGTACCGCGTAACAGTGAACAGGAACAACAGCTGACCGCAACTACCAAGGCCAGCTATGACCGGCTGCGCAATACCCTGCGTGAGCTGATTGGCTTCCTGGAGAATGATAATCTGCAGGCGTTTATGGACCAGCCGACGCAGAAAACCCAGGACCTGTTTGAAGCCGATTTTGTCCAGTATCTGCAACTGGTGAGCGCTAACGTCAGCGACGCCAATACGGCGAATCAGCGCTCATTCACCCTGTCGGGCTGGCTGGTAGCCGGTGCGATACTGATGCTGATCGTGGTCACCGGCAGCGCCACCTGGTGGCTGCGTAACATGTTGGTACGGCCGCTGAATATCATGCGCAGTCATTTTGACCGCATTGCCGCCGGCGATCTGGCCACGCCGATCCAGGTGTATGGCCGTAATGAAATCAGCCTATTGTTCGCCAGCCTGCAAGGCATGCAGCAATCGCTGATCGGCACCGTGGGTGCCGTGCGCGATGGGGCGGAATCGATCCTGATCGGCCTGCAGGAAATATCCGAAGGCAACAACGATCTCTCTTCCCGTACCGAGCAGCAGGCGGCCTCGCTGGAAGAAACGGCTGCCAGCATGGAGCAGTTGACCGCCACGGTGAAACAGAATGCCGATAATGCGCGCCAGGCTTCACAACTGGCACGAGACGCCTCGACCACCGCGGCCAAGGGCGGCGAGCTGGCGGGTGACGTGGTGACTACCATGCACGATATTGCCAATAGTTCGCAGAAGATTGGTGCCATTACCAGCGTGATCGACGGTATTGCCTTCCAGACCAATATCCTGGCGTTGAACGCGGCGGTTGAAGCGGCGCGTGCCGGCGAGCAGGGCCGAGGTTTTGCGGTGGTGGCCGGCGAAGTGCGCAACCTGGCGCAACGCAGCGCGCAGGCGGCGAAAGAAATCAAAGGGTTGATCGACGAGTCGGTCAGTCGCGTCAAGCAAGGTTCGGTGCTGGTGGAAAACTCCGGTGCCACCATGCAGGACATCGTGCGTTCGGTCACCCGGGTAACCGACATCATGGGCGAAATCGCCTCGGCGTCGGATGAACAGAGCCGCGGCATCGAACAGGTGACGCAGGCCGTGACCCAGATGGATCAGGTCACCCAACAGAACGCCGCACTGGTGGAGGAAGCCGCCTCGGCGGCCACCGCACTGGAGGAACAGGCGATCACCCTGGCCGATGCGGTGTCGGTATTCCGCCTGGCGGACGATAACTTCACCGCACCGACTCACCCTCAAGACGCAGTTTCACCCGTGGTAAAGGAAGCCCCAGATTGTCAAACCGCATAAGCAGCCCGTTTTTTCTGAGTGACATGGTATGAAGCCGGCACCGTCGACCCCAAACCGAGACCCTGCGACATTGCTGACGCAGATGGTGCAACGCCTGCCGTTGCTGGACGTGCATTTTCGTCGTATCAGCCAACTGATTTACCAGCGCGCCGGCATCGTGCTGGCGGAGCACAAGCGCGAGATGGTTTACAACCGTCTGGTACGACGCCTGCGGTTGCTGGGCCTGAACGACTTTGGCGATTATCTGGCGCTGTTGGAAAGCGATCCGAACAGCGCCGAATGGCAGGCGTTTATTAACGCATTGACCACCAACCTGACGGCCTTTTTCCGCGAGGCGCATCACTTTCCGATCCTGGCGGAGCATGCTCGCTCACGACCAAACGGCTATTGCGTGTGGAGCACGGCGGCCTCGACCGGGGAAGAACCTTACTCGATCGCTATCACCCTGAGTGAAGTGTTGGGGCAACGCGCCACCGGCTGTCAGGTGTGGGCCAGCGACATCGATACCCAGGTGCTGGAAAAAGCCGAGGCGGGGGTGTATCGCCAGGAAGATCTGCGCACCCTGACGCCGACGCAGATGCAACGCTATTTCCTGCGCGGCACCGGGCCGCATCAGGGGTTGGTGCGGGTGCGACCGGAACTGGCGGGGCGGGTGAATTTTCAGTCGCTTAACCTGCTGGCACCGGAATGGGCGCTGCCGGGGCAATTTGACGCCATTTTCTGCCGCAACGTGATGATCTACTTCGATAAGGCGACACAGGAGCGCATCCTGCGGCGCTTCGTGCCCTTGCTTAAACCGGGGGGGCTGATGTTTGCCGGTCACTCCGAGAACTTCAGCCAGATCAGCCGGGATTTCTACTTGCGTGGGCAGACCGTGTATGGCCTGACCAAGGAGAGGTAATGAATAAAATCAGAGTATTGTGCGTCGACGATTCGGCCCTGATGCGCCAGTTGATGACCGAAATTGTCAACAGCCATCCTGATATGGAGATGGTGGCGAGCGCACCGGATCCGCTGGTGGCACGCGATCTGATCAAAAAGTTTAACCCGCAGGTGCTAACGCTGGATGTCGAAATGCCACGTATGGACGGCCTCGACTTCCTGGAAAAACTGATGCGTCTGCGGCCAATGCCGGTGGTGATGGTGTCGTCGCTGACCGGTAAGGGTTCGGAAATTACGCTGCGTGCACTGGAGCTGGGAGCGGTGGATTTTGTCACCAAACCGCAGTTGGGCATTCGCGAAGGCATGCTGGCTTACAGCGAGCTGATTGCCGAGAAAATCCGTACGGCGGCCAAGGCGCGGTTACCCCAACGCTCCAACAGCCCGGCTCCGGCGATCCTCAGCCATACGCCGCTGCTGAGCAGTGAAAAGCTGATTGCCATCGGGGCCTCTACCGGCGGTACCGAAGCGATCCGTCAGGTACTGCAACCGTTGCCGGCCACCAGCCCGGCGCTGTTGATTACCCAGCATATGCCCCCGGGCTTTACCCGTTCGTTTGCCGAACGGCTGAACAAGCTGTGCCAAATCACGGTGAAAGAGGCCGAAGACGGCGAACGCGTGCTGCCGGGTCATGCCTATATCGCACCGGGCGATCGTCACCTGGAACTGTCACGCAGCGGGGCTAACTATCAGGTGAAGCTGCATGACGGCCCACCGGTCAACCGCCATCGGCCGTCGGTGGACGTGCTGTTTCGCTCGGTCGCGCAGTACGCCGGGCGTAATGCGGTGGGGGTGATCCTGACCGGCATGGGCAATGACGGTGCTGCGGGCATGCTGGAAATGCACCGCGCCGGTGCCTATACCCTGGCGCAAAACGAAGCCAGCTGTGTGGTGTTCGGTATGCCGCGTGAGGCGATCGCCACCGGTGGCGTCAATGAAGTGGTGGAGCTGGAACGCATGAGCCAACGGATGCTGGCGCAAATTGCCGGTGGCCAGGCATTACGTATTTGATTTTATGTTGCCGCCGACGGCGGCAGTTGTTTTGCATCTTTAACGGTTAAACCTTGGGAGTAAAAATGGCAGACAAGAGCCTTAAGTTTCTGGTGGTGGATGATTTTTCCACCATGCGTCGTATCGTCAGAAACTTGCTGAAAGAGTTGGGATTCAACAACGTAGAAGAAGCCGAAGACGGCGCGGATGCGTTGAACAAACTTCGTGCCGGTGACTTCGACTTCGTGGTTTCCGACTGGAACATGCCGAACATGGATGGCCTGGAGCTGTTGCAGACTATCCGTGCCGACGGCGCGCTGGCGACCATGCCGGTACTGATGGTGACGGCGGAAGCCAAGAAAGAAAACATTATCGCGGCGGCGCAGGCCGGTGCCAGCGGTTACGTGGTGAAACCTTTTACGGCGGCAACGCTGGAAGAAAAGCTCAATAAGATCTTTGAAAAACTGGGCATGTAAGGAGAGGGCGATGAGAGACATTCCAATGCCTGCCAGCGATGCGGCAACCGCGGGGGAGATTATCTCTCGCATTGGCCAACTGACGCGTATGTTGCGTGACAGCATGCGTGAACTGGGGCTTGATCAGGCGATCGCCCAGGCGGCAGAGGCAATCCCGGATGCGCGCGATCGTCTGGATTACGTAGTCACCATGACGGCGCAGGCAGCGGAACGGGCGTTGAACTGTGTGGAGGCCGCGCAACCGCGCCAGGCGGAGCTGGAATCAGAGGCCAGGGCGTTAAAAGGCCGCTGGGACGACTGGTTCGCCGATCCGATCGAACTGGACGATGCGCGCGAACTGGTGACCGACACCCGTCAGTACCTGGAGCAGGTGCCGGAGCATACGGCATTCACCAACGCCCAGTTGCTGGAAATCATGATGGCGCAGGATTTCCAGGATCTGACCGGTCAGGTGATCAAACGCATGATGGACGTGGTGCAGGAGATTGAAAAGCAACTGCTGATGGTGCTGATGGAAAATATTCCTGAACAGCCGGCGAAAGAGAAAAAGCCGAGTGACAGCCTGCTCAACGGTCCGCAGCTCGACCAGAACGGTGCCGGTGTGATCGCCAATCAGGCACAGGTCGACGACCTGCTCGACAGCCTGGGTTTCTGATGACGGGGGCGCGACATGAGTCGTGCCCCGAACTGCGCAACGACTCGCATAACTCAAGGTATATAGCATTGCTATATACGCTGTGGTGGTTATAATTTAAGCCACACCACAGAGGAGAGTCGCTATGACATTAGGTTCTGTATTTACCAATAACCGCACCCAGGCCGTGCGTTTACCTGCTGAGGTCCGCTTTCCCGATTCCGTTTCAAAAGTCTCGGTACGGGTGGTCGGTAAAGAGCGCATCCTTTCGCCGGTAGAAAATACCTGGGACAGTTTTTTCTGCACAGACAATCACGTCAGCGATGATTTTCTCAGCGAGAGGGCCGACCAGTATCAGTCTGAAAGGGAAGAATTTTGATGTTCAGCCACATGCTGGATACCAACATTGTGATTTACGTGATCAAGCGTCGGCCACTGGAAGTGCTGCAAAGATTTAATCAGCATGCCGGCAAAATGGTGATCTCGTCGGTCACTTATGCCGAGTTGATTCATGGAGTGGAAAAAAGTATGCGGCCTACAGAAAATGCCCGGGTGATTGACGACTTTGTCTCCCGTCTGGAGATACTGGATTACACGGCCAAAGCTGCCGCTCACTACGGTAATATTCGTGCCTGCCTGGAACGGCAGGGTACGCCAATCGGCATCAACGATCTGCATATTGCCGGACATGCTCGCAGTGAAGGATTGGTGCTGGTGACCAATAATCTGCGTGAGTTTGAACGCGTTGACGGCCTGCGTCTGCAAAATTGGCTGTAGCGCCACCTCGCTTCATTGAACCATCCCGCAAATAACCCGCCTTTTTCCTCGCTGTTCCATCAATGAAATCAGCATTTTTTTGGCATGCTGACGGCAATTTTATTCCCTCCCGGCACAGGAAACTCGCTCGTGGCTGAAGACAGCGATCTGGAAAAAAGCGAGGCTCCCACACCCCACAGGGTGGAAAAGGCCCGCGAAGATGGCCAGATCCCGCGTTCGCGCGAGTTGACGTCGGTGTTGATGCTGGTGGCAGGGCTGTCGATCATCTGGCTGGCCGGCGGCAATATGGCGCAACGCTTGGCCATGATGCTGACGCAGGGTCTGAACTTCGATCACAGCATGGTCAGCAACGACAAACAGATGCTGCGCCAATTGGCGACCTTATTGCAGCAGGCGGTTTGGGCGCTGTTGCCGGTTATGGCGGGGTTGACGCTGGTGGCGATCACCGCACCGATGCTGCTTGGTGGCCTGCTGTTGAGCGGCAAATCGCTCAAGTTTGATTTAAAGCGCATGAATCCGCTGTCCGGGTTGAAACGGATATTTTCCAGCCAGGTGCTGGCGGAATTGTTGAAGGGCATCCTGAAAGCGACGTTGGTGGGCTGGGTCACCGGCCTGTACCTGTGGCACAACTGGGCAGCGATGCTGCACCTGGTGACGCAACAGCCGCTCGATGCGCTCGGCAATGCACTGCAGATGATCATCTTCTGTGGCTTGCTGGTGGTACTGGCACTGACACCGATGGTGGCGTTTGACGTGTTTTATCAGCTGTGGAGCCACTTCAAAAAACTGAAAATGACCAAGCAGGACATCCGTGACGAGTTCAAGGATCAGGAGGGCGACCCGCACGTCAAAGGGCGCATCCGTCAGCAGCAGCGCGCCATGTCCCGGCGGCGAATGATGGCCGACGTGCCGAAGGCCGACGTTATCGTGACCAACCCGACGCACTACGCCGTCGCACTGCAGTACAACGACAAAAAAATGAGCGCACCGAAAGTTCTGGCCAAGGGGGCCGGTGAAATTGCGCTGCGTATCCGTGAGCTGGGTATGGAACACCGCATCCCGATGCTGGAAGCGCCGCCGCTGGCGCGTGCGCTGTACCGACACAGCGAGATTGGACAACATATTCCTGCCACCCTGTACGCCGCCGTGGCCGAAGTTCTGGCCTGGGTTTACCAGCTAAGACGCTGGCGGCGCGAAGGGGGGCTGATCCCGAAAAAACCTGAACGTTTACCGGTGCCGGAAGCACTGGATTTTGCTGGAGAAAGTGACACTAATGGCTAATTTGGCCGCCTTGCTTCGTTTGCCGGGCAGTTTTAAAGATACGCAGTGGCAGGTATTGGCCGGGCCGATACTGATCCTGATGATCCTGTCGATGATGGTGTTGCCCTTGCCGGCATTTATCCTCGATCTGTTGTTCACCTTCAATATTGCCTTGTCGATCATGGTGCTGCTGGTAGCCATGTTTACCCAGCGCACGCTGGAATTCGCGGCGTTTCCCACCATCTTGCTGTTCTCGACCTTGCTGCGCCTGTCGCTCAACGTAGCTTCGACGCGCATCATACTGATGGAAGGACACACCGGTTCCGCCGCTGCCGGTCGCGTGGTGGAGGCCTTTGGTCACTTCCTGGTGGGCGGTAACTTTGCCATCGGTATTGTGGTGTTTATCATTTTGGTGCTGATCAACTTTATGGTTATCACCAAGGGGGCCGGGCGTATCGCTGAAGTGGGCGCACGCTTTGTACTCGACGGCATGCCGGGCAAGCAGATGGCGATCGACGCCGATCTCAACGCCGGTCTGATCGGTGAAGAAGAGGCGAAAAAACGCCGTTCCGAAGTGACGCAGGAAGCGGATTTCTACGGTTCGATGGACGGTGCCAGTAAGTTCGTCCGTGGTGACGCTGTCGCCGGCCTGATGATCATGATGTTGAACGTGGTTGGTGGCCTGTTGGTCGGGGTGATCCAGCACGGCATGGAACTGGGCACAGCGGCGGAAACCTATACCTTGCTGACTATCGGTGACGGGCTGGTGGCGCAGATCCCGGCGTTGGTCATTTCGACCGCCGCCGGTGTTATCGTGACCCGCGTGGCGACCGATCAGGACGTTGGCGAGCAGATGGTTAGCCAACTGTTCAAGAATCCGCGAGTCATGCTGTTGAGTGCCGCGGTACTCGGCCTGCTGGGCATGGTGCCGGGGATGCCTAACCTGGTCTTCCTGCTGTTTACTGCCGGTCTGTTGGCCCTGGCCTGGTGGCTGCGCGGGCGGGAACAGCAAGCACCAAAAGAACAGGAAGTGCCGATAGCGCAGGATAATCCGCAGGCGGTGGAAGCCAGTTGGTCTGACGTGCAGTTGGAAGATCCGCTGGGGATGGAGGTCGGTTACCGGCTAATCCCGATGGTGGATTTCCAGCAGAACGGTGAGCTGCTCGGCCGTATTCGCGGCATCCGTAAAAAGTTTGCGCAGGAGATGGGTTACCTGCCGCCGGTGGTGCATATCCGCGACAACCTGGAACTGCCGCCGGCCAGCTACCGTATCCTGATGAAAGGGGTAGAGATCGGCAGCGGTGAAGCGCAACCGGGACGTTGGCTGGCGATCAATCCGGGTAACGCAGTGGGTGAATTGGCAGGGGATAAAACCACCGATCCGGCCTTTGGGCTGGAAGCGGTATGGATTGACAGCGCACTGCGTGAGCAGGCACAAATCCAGGGCTTTACCGTGGTAGAAGCCAGCACCGTGGTGGCGACCCATCTTAATCATCTGATTGGCCAGTTTGCCAGCGAGCTGTTTGGCCGACAGGAAACGCAGCAGTTATTGGATCGTGTCGCGCAAGACATGCCAAAACTGACCGAAGATTTCGTGCCGGGTGTGGTGACGCTGACCACGCTGCATAAAGTATTGCAGAATCTGCTGACGGAGCGGGTTTCGATCCGCGACATGCGCACCATTATCGAGACGTTGGCGGAGCATGCGCCGTCCCAGACCGATCCCTATGAGTTGACCACCGTAGTGCGGGTGGCACTTGGGCGGGCGATCACCCAGCAGTGGTTCCCGGGCAACGGCGAAATCCAGGTGATAGGCCTGGATACCCAGCTGGAACGCTTGTTATTGCAAGCCCTGCAGGGCGGTGGCGGTCTGGAGCCGGGGCTGGCGGATCGCTTGCTGGATCAGGCCAAACAGGCACTGCAGCGGCAGGAAATGCTCAGTGCGCCACCGGTACTGCTGGTGAACCACGCGCTACGGGCATTGCTGGCGCGTTTCTTGCGCCGCGGCCTGCCGCAACTGGTGGTGCTGTCGAATCTGGAAATCAACGACGACCGTCAAATCCGCATGACCGCGACCATTGGGGCCGCATAATGAAATACCGCATGGCGTTAATCTGCCTGTTAGCCCCGCTGAGCTTGCAGGCGGCATCGGGTTCCTGGGTGGCCGACAGCGTCGGTGCTACGCTGGAATACGGTGGGGAACGGGGTGAATCACCCCGGCTGCGTGCGCCAAATGAATTACCGGATGCGAATGCGCGTATCACCAGCGTAAGTTGGCGTTACCGCTTATTGGCTGCCGAACCGGCCGGCATGCAGGTGCAACTCTGTACCCTGACCCGCTGTATTACACTGGGGGGCGGCAGTGGCAGCAGCATTGGGCTGCAAGGCGAACCGGCAAATGCCGAACTGCGTTTTGTTTATTACGTGCAGGCGCGCGGCAGTTTGAATCCGCCGCTGCGGGTGATCAGCAATCAGGTGATTGTTAATTACCAGTAACGGTTAAGCCAGGATCGCCAGACCGTTGCGGTCGACCAACGAAAGCAGCTTCATCGCGGCGGAGTTGGGAACGGCTTCGCCGCGTTCCCATTTTTGCACCGCCTTTTTGCTGACGTTCAGATGCAAGGCAAACACCGGCTGGCTGACGTTCTCGCGCTCGCGCAGGGCGCGGATGTCCGCTGGGGTATATTGTTTGACCGGGCGTAAACACAGCATGTCGAAGGTGCGCATGGTGCCGGCATCGACAAATCCTGCCTGATACAGCTCCTGCACTTCCTGGTGGATCTCAGCAAGGATCTTGCTCATAGGTCAGTCTCCTCAACCTCTTGTCATTAACCAACTGATAAAGCCTGAAAGGGGAATAGTCCAGATAGAGCGCAGCAAGGCGCTTTAACCCGACCAATTCATCACTGGCAATGTTGTCCATTTCATTTTTGGCAAATCCTCTCATGAAAAAAAACCGGTCTTCATCTCGAAAGGCAATAAGTACCCGGTAGCCACCGCGTTTACCGCCACCCGCCCGGGCGACTCGTTTCTTATAAACGCAACTGCCCAAATTGGCATCGTACAGTTGGTTTTGTATTTCTCGCGCAGCTTTGATTACCGTGGCATCGCTAATGCGTTCGTGGGCAGCGAATGCCTGAAATGTTTTGGTGAGGTAAATATCGGTCATTCACACTCCCTGTGAAACTATCCCCTTTACGGGTATAGATCAAGTGGTTTAAAAAACAACACAGGGTGGGGGAATGGGATGGAACAGAACAGATGGAAATACCAGGTATGTGTAGTGTTACGAAAATAAAATCAGAGGGTTAGATAGAATGGCAACGGAAGTGCGAGTTATCTCGCATTGGGAAGCAATGCACCCGGTTGAACGCAGAGCTGACCGGGTGAAGTGCCATTAATTAAACGCCGATTTTTCGTCCGAGCAGGCTGGCGTTGCGCGACTGGCCATCGGGGCCGTACAGCGATTTGTTTTGCTTGCTCAGGATCGCCAGCGCCTGGGCGTTGTGATCGATCTGTTGATTGAGCAGCATACCGTTATGCTGGTTTTTTTCCCGCAGCCGTTGGCTGAGCGACTGCACCCGTTGCCAGGCTTCCGCCAGACGTGGATGTGCAGAGTAGGGTGCCTGTTGCCCTTGTGCACTTTCCAGTTTCAGCCGCTGCTGTTCCAGATAGTTTACCGTGGCCAGCAGCTGGCTTTTTGCGTCGGTGGCACGTTGCAGCGCCACGCCCGGTAATTGGCCTGAGCACAGCAAATGATGCTCTTCCGCCAGCACGGTATCCAACGCTTGCAGCGTTTCCAGCAGCTTATTGATCAGTTGCGCCAGATTTTCCATTACGATAAATCACCTTTCAAAGAGTTCCCTGGTGTTTAACCCGGCGGTTAAACCTTTGGTGTCGGGTTGCCGTTTGACATCCACTGGGCATCGCTTTGCGCGTCTTGCAGCAGGGCATCGGCAATTTTACCGGCATCCATTTTCAGTTCGCCGTTGCGGATCGCCTGTTTGATGGCGTCCACCCGGTTCATATCAATATCCTGCGTCCCTGGCTGCATCAGGCGCGCTTGCGCATCGCTCAACTTAACCTGGGTGCCACTGACGGTGCTTTCCGTCTGGGCGGCCTTGCGTGGCTGAAGTTGATTTTCAGCCGGCGTCTCACGCGGTTGCACCGTTGGAACGGGTTGCAGCCGCTGGGTGCGATCGATACTCATGGTCAATCTCCATCGATGCCGTCGCCGCGCGGGCAATGGCTGATACTATTTGTGGCCCTGGCGGCCAATAAAATACTGCTTATGACTTTATTATCGGCAAGGTTTGATAAACCTTTACCTTTTTATACCCGTCATCTTTCAAGCCGCAGCGTTGTTACCTGCTTACAAGGCCCATCCATGGTCCTTGCCCTTTCAGGGCCGCTGCAAGCAGCGTTCAAATCTGTTCCCGACAGATTTGTCGCTCACCCCAGTTACTGTAGGGGGCGAATAAATTCGCCCCGATTAATGCGGGCGCAGCATGCGGCGCCCCTACAATGCCTGGGGATGAGCGAGCTGGGCGCCTAGCTGCAACTTGAAAGCTATAGGGTATGTAGCATGATGCGAATTGCACCGTCGTCACCGACAATACCGCTAACAATTTGCCCGGAGGCCATGCGTACTCTGACGCTATCTTCGGTGGCGGCGTTGTTCATCGCCTTGCCTGAACCGCTGATGTTAAATCCGTCCCCCTGTGCGCTGACCTGCACCGCCTGACCGGCCTTGATCACCCAGGCACGGCGCAACATGGCGAAGGTCAGCGGCTGGCCGGGGCTGATATTACGCAGGCTGACGGCGCCCAGCGCCTTGCCGGCTTCGGTCAGCGTGCGGGGGGCCAGAGTGTCGAGTCGACCGGTTTTCAGCCTGATGTCCGCCTCTGTCAACTTGCTGCCTGCACTGATACCGCGTGCCGACACCAGGTATTTGCCGATCACCTGAACCTGCGTCTGGATAAAACGCCGCTCCTGACCGCAACGTGCCGAGACGCTGATATTGCCCCAACGGCGGGCATTTGGCGCGAGTGATAGCTGCGGAAATTCGCACTGTGGCCATTGGGCCGCGGGCGTGCGCACCAGCACTTTAACCTGTACCGGACTGCCGCTGAACTGGCTGTTGATGAAGCGATCGATCTGCGCCGTCAGATCCTCGGCCCGTGCGTTCAGGCTGCACAGCAGGGTGACCAACAGCAGTATTTTACCTTTCATCTTCGCTTCCTCAAGAACCATCAGGGTGCGCGTAAGTGTACCCGGACTGCGTTCAGGCTAAGCAGATAAATAGCGACGCATTTTGCCCTTATTCCCGCGATCGGCTGGCGGAAGGGGCGTTTATGCTGTCGGCTCCAAATTCTAACCTCGCGGAGGGAGCATGATCGACAAACTGGACGCTGCTCTGCGCTTTGGTCAAGAGGCGCTGAACCTGCGCGCCCAGCGGCAGGAAATTTTGGCCGCCAACATCGCCAACGCAGACACCCCGGGCTATCAGGCGCGGGACATCGATTTCGCCAGCCAACTGAACAAGGTACTGGAGCAGGGCCGTGTCAGCGGCAGTGGCATTGCGCTGAACATGACGTCGGCCCGCCACATTCCGGCGCAGAACATGCAGCCGCCACAGCTCGACTTGCTGTTCCGCGTTCCGGATCAACCCTCGATGGACGGCAATACGGTGGACATGGATCGCGAACGTACCAACTTCGCCGATAACAGCCTGAAATATCAGACCGATCTGACGCTGATCAACGGTCAGATCAAAGGGATGATGTCAGTGTTACAACAAGGATAAGGCGCATGTCGCTACTGAATATTTTTGATATCTCTGGCTCGGCGCTGTCTGCCCAGTCGCAACGCATGAACGTCAGTGCCAGCAACATGGCCAACGCCGACAGCGTCACCGGCCCGGATGGGCAGCCTTATCGGGCCAAACAGGTGGTGTTTGAAGTTGCCGCGGCCGCCGGGCAGCCCACCGGCGGTGTCCGTGTAGCCCAGGTGGTCGACGACCCGGCCCCGGAGCGTCTGGTTTACCAGCCGGGCAACCCACTGGCGGACGGCAAAGGCTATGTGCGCATGCCGAACGTGGATGTGGTGGGTGAAATGGTCAATACCATTTCCGCTTCCCGCAGCTATCAGGCCAACGTTGAGGTGCTCAACACCACCAAGTCGATGATGATGAAAACCCTGACGCTGGGTCAATAACCGGAGTTTGCCATGGCTATTGCCGCAACTACCAATGAAACGCTGGATAACACCGTCATCGGTGCCAACAGCAAAACCACCAACAGTCAGGATCTGAACAACAACTTCCTGACGCTGCTGGTGGCGCAGTTGAAGAACCAGGATCCGACCAACCCGATGCAGAACAATGAACTGACCAGCCAATTGGCGCAGATCAACACCGTTCAAGGCATCGAGAAACTCAATACCACGCTGGGGTCGATTTCCGGCCAGATCAACAGCAATCAGTCGCTGCAAGCCAGTGCGCTGATCGGCCACGGTGTGATGGTACCCGGCAGCAACATTCTGGCCGGCAGCAAAGACGGCAAGGTCAGTACCACGCCGTTTGGTCTGGAACTGGAGCGTGCGGCCGACTCGGTGACCGTCACCATTACTGACGAGACCGGCAAAGCGGTGCGCACTATCGAACTCGACGGCCTGACCGCCGGTGTGCATTCGTTTAGCTGGGACGGCACGATGACGGACGGTACCGCTGCACCCGACGGTGCCTACAGCTTTACCGTCAACGCCAAGGGCAACGGTGAGCAACTGGTGGCGCGCAGCCTGCATTTTGGCATGGTTAACGGCGTTATCCGCGAAGCGAATGGCGCGAAGCTGGATCTGGGTCTGGCGGGCAGCACCACGCTGGATGAAGTCCGGCAGATACTTTAATTCGATTTTTTATTTCACTCATTCATTGGGCGTTATCGGACGATAGCCTAAACAATATTCGGAGAATGACATGGCCTTTTCTCAGGCAGTAAGCGGCTTGAACGCGGCAGCAACCAACCTGGACGTGATCGGTAACAACATCGCCAACTCCGCCACTTCCGGTTTTAAATCTGGCACCGTTTCTTTTGCCGATATGTTTGCCGGCTCGCAGGTGGGGTTGGGCGTCAAGGTGGCCGGCATTACCCAGAACTTTAAGGGTGGCACCACCACCGGCACCAGCCGTGCGCTGGACGTGGCGATTTCCGGCAACGGTTTCTTCCGTATGCAGGATCAGGACGGTGGTATTTTCTACAGCCGTAATGGCCAGTTCAAACTGGATGAAAACCGCAACCTGACCAACATGCAGGGCCTGCAACTGACCGGTTATCCGGCGGCCGGTACGCCACCGACCATTCAGCAGGGGGCTAACCCGGTGCCGCTGAGTATCCCTGAAGGCATGATGAACGCCAAGGCGTCGACCTCCGGCACCATGGTCGCCAACCTGAAATCCACTCATAAGGTGCCGGACAACAAGACCTTCGATCCGGCCAAGCAGGATTCTTATAACTACGTCAACACCATCACCGCATACGACTCGTTAGGCAACTCGCACAACATCAATGCCTATTTTGTGAAGACCGACGACAACCAGTGGCAGGTCTATACCCAGGATGGCTCTGCTGCACCGGTCGATGCCGGCACCATGACCTTCGATACCAGCGGCAACCTGACCAGCACCACCAGTAAACAAGGTACCGCCGCTGAGTTCAGCATGCTGATCCCGATGTCCGCCAAAGACGGGGCTCCGGCGCAAAACCTGACTCTGAGCTTTGCCAAGAGCATGCAGCAGAGCGTCAGTGCCGACTCGGTCAGCAAGGTATCACAGGATGGCTATGGCGCCGGTGAGTACACCAATTTCCAGATTAACAACGACGGTACGGTGGTGGGCATCTATTCCAACCAGCAGACTCAGGTGCTGGGTCAGATCGTCATGGCTAACTTCTCCAACCCGGAAGGTTTGTCCTCGCAGGGCGATAACGTCTGGCAGGAAACCGGCGCATCGGGTCAGCCACGCGTGGGTATTGCGGGCGGCGGCGGCCTGGGCAAGTTGACCAGCGGCGCGCTGGAAGCGTCCAACGTCGATCTGAGCCAGGAACTGGTGAATATGATTGTCGCCCAACGTAACTACCAGTCGAACGCCCAGACCATCAAAACCCAGGACTCCATTCTGCAGACGCTGGTCAGCCTGCGCTAATAGGATTGATTTATGGATCACGCGATTTATACCGCGATGGGCGCGGCGCGACAGACGCTGGAACAGCAGTCGGTCACCGCCAACAATCTGGCTAACGCCTCGACGCCGGGCTTTCGCGCCCAGCTGTCGGCGCTGCGTGCCGTGCCGGTAGACGGACCAAGCCTGCCGACGCGCACGCTGGTTACCGCCTCAACGCCGGGGGCTGACATGAGCCAGGGAGCGCTGAACTACACCGCGCGCCCGCTGGACGTGGCGCTGCAACAGGACGGTTTTCTGGCGGTCAGCCTGCCGGACGGCAGCGAAGGCTATACCCGCAACGGCAACATTCAGATCTCCCCCAACGGGCAACTGACGGTGCAGGGCATGCCGTTGATGGGGGACGGTGGGCCGATTGAGGTACCGCCGTCGGCGGAAATCACTATCGCTGCCGATGGCACCATCTCGGCGCTGAATGCGGGCGATCCGCCAAACAGCATCGCGCAGATCGGCCGGTTGAAACTGGTGAAGGCTGATGCGCGGGAAGTGATGCGCGGTGACGATGGCCTGTTCCGTTTGACGCCGGAAACTCAACAGCTGCGGGGCAATCAGTTGCCCAATGATCCACTGGTGCAGGTGATGCCGGGGGTGCTGGAAGGCAGCAACGTCAAGCCGATGGAAACCATGGTCGACATGATCGCCAACGCCCGTCGCTTTGAAATGCAGATGAAGGTCATCCACAGCGTGGATGAAAATGAACAACGCGCTAACTCGTTGTTATCAATGAGTTAAGCTGCAAGGAAATAACCCATGATCCCATCTTTATGGATTGCTAAAACCGGTCTGGACGCGCAGCAGACCAACATGGACGTGATTGCCAACAACCTGGCCAACGTCAGCACCAACGGTTTCAAACGCCAGCGCGCGGTGTTTGAAGACCTGCTGTACCAGACCATGCGTCAGCCGGGGGCACAGTCCTCTGAACAGACCACGTTACCTTCCGGTCTGCAGATCGGTACCGGTGTTCGTCCGGTGGCGACCGAGCGCCTGCACAGCCAGGGCAATCTGTCGCAGACCAACAACAGCAAAGACATCGCCATCAAGGGGCAGGGCTTTTTCCAGGTGATGATGCCGGACGGCACCCTGGCTTATACCCGCGACGGCTCGTTCCAGCGAGATCAGAACGGCCAACTGGTGACCGCCAGCGGCTTCCAGGTGCAACCGGCGATCACCATTCCGGCCAATGCCCTGAGCATCACCGTAGGCCGTGACGGTATCGTCAGCGCCACCTTGCAGGGGCAAACCGCCGCCCAGCAGGTGGGGCAACTGACGCTGACCACCTTTATCAATGACAGCGGCCTGGAAAGCATGGGCGAGAATCTGTATCAGGAAACCGAGAGTTCCGGCGCGCCGAACGAGAGCACGCCAGGCTTAAACGGCGCCGGCCTGCTGTATCAGGGCTACGTGGAAACCTCTAACGTCAACGTGGCGGAAGAGCTGGTGAATATGATCCAGACCCAACGGGCTTATGAGATCAACAGCAAAGCGGTATCGACCTCCGATCAGATGCTGCAAAAGCTGACGCAACTGTAATTGACGGGCGCGGCTGCGCCCGTAACCCTATTTTGTGCAACAAAGGCGATACCCGTGGTAACCACAACTCTGATGGCAAACGTGCCGCCGCAAGGCAAACGCTGGTTGACGGCGATGGTGATGCTGACGCTGGGCGGCTGCGCATATATTCCGCATAAACCTCTGGTGGACGGCACGACCACGGCGCAACCGGCTCCGGCGGGCGCTCCGGTGCCGAACGGCTCGATTTTCCAGACGGTACAGCCGATGAACTACGGCTATCAGCCTCTGTTTGAAGACCGACGTCCACGCAATATCGGCGATACCCTGACCATCGCGTTGCAGGAAAACGTCAGCGCCAGCAAAAGCTCCTCGGCCAACGCCAGCCGCAACGGTGCCAGCAAGTTTGGTGTTGCCACCGCACCGCGCTATCTCGATGGCCTGTTAGGCAATGCGCGCGCGGATATGGAGATGTCCGGCGACAGCACCTTCGGCGGCAAGGGCGGAGCCAACGCCAACAATACCTTCAACGGCACTATTACCGTCACGGTCAATCAGGTGCTGGTTAACGGCAATCTGCACGTGGTGGGCGAAAAACAGATCGCCATCAATCAGGGGACCGAGTTCATCCGTTTCTCTGGGGTGGTCAACCCGCGCACCATCAGCGGCAGTAACTCGGTCGCCTCCACCCAGGTGGCGGACGCGCGTATTGAATATGTCGGCAACGGCTATATCAACGAGGCGCAGACCATGGGTTGGTTACAACGCTTCTTCTTAAATGTTTCACCGTTCTAAGGATTGACCGATGCTGAAAAAATTACTGCTTACGCTGTGGATTGGGCTGGTGTGTTTACCGGCGGCGGCGGAGCGCATTCGCGATCTGGTCACGGTACAGGGCGTGCGTGATAACGCGCTGATCGGTTACGGGCTGGTGGTGGGGCTGGATGGTTCCGGTGACCAGACCATGCAGACGCCGTTCACCACCCAGAGCCTGAGTAATATGTTGTCGCAACT
The DNA here is from genome assembly GCF_002607755.1 of Serratia sp. BW106. Lineage (NCBI taxonomy): Bacteria > Pseudomonadati > Pseudomonadota > Gammaproteobacteria > Enterobacterales > Yersiniaceae > Serratia > Serratia sp. BW106. The sequence continues at coordinate 29,888 of NZ_MCGS01000030.1, read as the reverse complement.
GGGTATCACCGTACCGCCAGGTACCAATATGCAGTTGAAAAACGTAGCTGCGGTCATGGTCACCGCCAAGCTGCCGCCGTTTTCACGCACCGGGCAAAATATTGACGTGGTGGTGTCCTCAATGGGGAACGCCAAAAGCCTGCGTGGTGGCACCTTGCTGATGACCCCGCTGAAAGGGGTGGATAACCAGGTTTACGCGCTGGCACAGGGCAACGTGCTGGTGGGCGGCGCGGGAGCGTCGGCTGGAGGCAGCAGCGTGCAGGTCAACCAACTGGCGGGGGGGCGCATCAGTAACGGCGCTACCATTGAACGCGAACTGCCAACCACCTTCGGTGCCGGTGGGGTGATTAACCTGCAGTTGAACGATGAAGACTTCACGCTGGCACAGCAGATCAGCGACGCCATCAACCGCCAGCGAGGCGGCGGCACCGCTTCACCGCTGGACGCCCGTACCATTCAGGTGTTGGTGCCGCAAGGCAAGAGTTCGCAGGTACGTTTCCTGGCGGAGATCCAGAACATTAACGTCAGCGTCGGGCCGATAGACGCCAAGGTGATCATCAATTCCCGTACCGGTTCGGTGGTGATGAACCGAGACGTGATCCTGGATTCCTGCGCGGTGGCACAAGGCAACCTGTCGGTGGTGGTCGATCGGCAAAATACCGTCAGCCAGCCGACGACGCCATTTGGCGGCGGGCAGACCGTGGTGACGCCGAATACCCAGATTTCGGTGCAGCAGCAGGGCGGTTCGTTGCAGAAGGTTAACGCCAGCGCCAATCTGAACAATGTGATCCGCGCGCTTAACGCGTTGGGGGCTACGCCGATCGATCTGATGTCGATCCTGCAGGCGATGCAAAGCGCTGGTTGTCTGCGCGCCAAGCTGGAAATCATTTGATGGCTGGCGATCTGATGGCAATGTCGGGTGCTGCTTACGATGCGCAGGCACTCAACGGGCTGAAGCGTGACGCGGCGAGCGATCCGCAGGGTAACCTGAAACAGGTGGCCCAGCAGGTTGAAGGCATGTTCGTGCAGATGATGCTGAAAAGCATGCGTGCCGCGCTACCGAAGGATGGGGTGTTGAGCAGCGATCAGTCGCGGCTTTATACTTCGATGTACGACCAGCAGATCGCCCAGCAAATGTCGCAGAAGGGACTGGGGCTGGCCGACATGATGGTCAAGCAGATGAGTAATGCCAACGCGGTGCCGAGCGAGACCGCGGGCATGTCGCCGATGGCGCTGGACAACGAGGTGCTGCAAACGCTGCCGAATCAGGCGCTGGAACAAATGATCCGTCGCGCGGTACCGAAAGCACCGGCCACGCAGCCGTTGTCGCTCAATAACGGCAACTTTGTCGCCCGCTTGTCTATCCCGGCACGGGTTGCCAGCCAACAGAGCGGCATACCCCATCAGTTGATTGTGGCACAGGCGGCGCTGGAATCCGGTTGGGGTCAACGCGAGATCCCGACCGCCAACGGCACGCCGAGCTACAACCTGTTCGGCATCAAGGCCGGTGGCAGTTGGAAGGGGCCGGTCACCGAGATCACCACCACTGAGTTTGAGCAGGGGACGGCGAAGAAGATCAAGGCCCAGTTCCGGGTGTATGGCTCTTACGTCGAGGCGATGGCCGACTACGTCAAGTTGTTGACCAATAACCCACGCTACGCCGAGGTGGCCAATGCCCGCAGTCCGGAGCAGGCGGCGCATGCACTGCAGCAGGCCGGTTACGCCACCGATCCGCAATATGCCAATAAACTGGTCAATGTGATCCAGCAGATGAAAAACGCCGGCGAGCAGGTGGTTAAAGCCTATACCCATGACCTGAAGGATCTGTTTTAGCCGCTGGGCGCAGCATGCAGCACCCCTACGCAATAGGCCGTATTTAAATGTAGGGGTTCAGCATGCTGAACCCGTTTTTTTCCTCAAGTTTCCCCGCTTTTTGCCGATAACCAAGACAGGCTGAGTGAACCCTCTCAGCAGATTAATTGACTTCTGTGGGCCAGCGGCGCCGCAGCAAAAGGAACTTTTATGTCCAATAGCTTAATCAATACCGCGATGAGCGGGCTGAATGCGGCTCAGGTGGCGCTCAGCACTGTCAGTAACAACATCTCTAACTACAACGTGACCGGCTATAACCGCCAGACGGCGATCCTGGCGCAAAACGGTGGCTTGAGTACCATGAACGGCTTTATCGGTAACGGTGTCACCGTCACCAGCGTCAACCGCGAGTATAACCAGTTCATTACCAACCAATTGCGCAGTGCGCAGGGCAGCGCCGAAGCGCAGGGTGCCTATTACGAGAAAATCTCTCAGATCGATAACCTGTTGGCGAGCAAAACCAATACCTTGTCGACCAACATGCAAGACTTCTTCACCAACCTGCAGAATCTGGTAAGTAACTCTGGCGACGATTCGGCGCGTCAGACTGTGTTAGGCAAGGCCAACGGCCTGGTTAACCAGTTCAACAACACTGACAAATATCTGCGTGATATGGACAGTGGTGTCAACCAGCAGATCGGTGACAGCGCGCAGCAGATCAACAGCTACAGCCAGCAAATTGCCCGTCTGAATGACGAGATCACCCGTCTGCGTGGCAGTGGCGGCGAGCCGAATGCTTTGTTGGATCAGCGCGATCAACTGGTGACTGACCTGAATAAAGTGGTGGGTGTGCAGGTGACCCAGCAGGATGGCGACGCCTATACGGTCTCATTCGCCAACGGCCTGACCTTGGTGCAGGGCAGTACGACCTACCAGGTGTCGGCGGTACCTTCCAGCAGCGATCCTTCCCGCTCAACCCTGGGTTACGACCGCGGCAACGGTGCCAACGAAGTCCCTGAGAGCCAGATCAACAGCGGCAGCCTGAGTGGGGTGTTCAAGTTCCGCAGTGAGACGCTGGACGGCGCTCGCAACCAACTGGGGCAAATTGCGCTGGCGTTGGCGGACAACTTTAACCAGCAGCACCGCGCAGGTTTCGATCTGAACGGTGACGCAGGGACAGACTTCTTCAGTTTCGGCGGCGGTCGCGTGGTGGATAACACCCGTAATATCGGTGACGCCTCGTTGTCGGTCTCTTACACCGATACCAGCAAGGTGAAGGCCAACGATTACCGCGTCGAGTTTGATGGCAGCAACTGGCAGGTGAGCCGCCTGCCGGACAACGTTAAGGTTAACGCCACTGCGGGTACCGATGCTGACGGCAAGCAGACGTTGAGCTTCGACGGTCTGCAGGTCAGCATCGACGGTAACGCCAAGGGCAAAGACAGCTTTACCGTGAAACCGCTCAGCGATGTGGCGGGCAGCCTGAAGGTGGCTATCACCGACACGTCACATATCGCTGCAGCCGGCAAAGATGACAGCGGCCGTGGTGATAACGAAAATGCCAAAAAGTTGATCGATCTGCAAACCCAGAAGCTGGTGGACGGCAAAGCCACTTTCAGCGGTGCCTACGCCGGTATGGTCAGTAGCATCGGCAATCAGACCGCTGCTGCCAAAGTGGCCACCACTTCGCAGAGCAACATCGTCGTACAGCTGACCAACCAGCAGCAGTCGATCTCTGGCGTCAACCTGGACGAAGAGTACGGTGAGCTGTTGCGTTTCCAGCAATATTACATGGCTAACGCGAAGGTGGTTGAAACCGCCAGCTCGCTGTTTGATACCTTGTTGAATATCCGTTGATTTAATCGCCGAGCGGCGTCCTGTGGGCGCCGGTCGCTCACCGTGAGGAACCTACAGCATGCGTATGAGCACCAGCATGATGTACCAACAAAACATGTCCGGCATCACCGGCAACCAGTCACTGTTTATGAAGGCCGCAGAGCAGTTGTCGACGGGCAAGCGAGTGATCAATCCTTCCGACGATCCGCTGGCGGCGTCGCAGGCGGTGATGCTGTCGCAGTCGCAGGCTGAGAACAATCAGTATACGCTCGCGCGCACCTTTGCCCGGCAGAGCGTCTCGATGGAGGAAACCGTGTTGAGCGGTGCAACATCGACCATTTCCGATATTAAGGCGCTGATCGTCAACGCGGGTGGCACCAAAAGCGATAACGACCGTGACTCGCTGGCGACGCAACTGCAGGGGCTGAAAGATCAGCTGCTCAATCTGGCTAACAGCACTGACGGTAACGGCCGCTACATGTTCGGCGGCTATGTGAACGACAAGCCGCCGTTTGTCGATGAAGGTGGAACCGTGAGCTATAAAGGCGGTGACAAGGTCGTCGAACAGAAGGTGGACGCCAACCGGACCATGACCATTGGTCATACCGGCAAGGGGGTATTCATGTCGTTGACCAGCAACCCGAAACCCGAGCCGGACGGCAGTGCGCCGGTGGCTAACGTGTTTGAGAGCATCGACATTGCATTGAAAGCACTGAAAACCCCGCAGCAGGATGCGGACGACGCCACCAAGCAACAGGTGACAGATGCATTGGCCAAGGCTAACCGCGGCATGGACAACTCCTACAACAAGGTGCTCAGTGTGCGTGCTGAATTGGGCAGTCAATTGCAGGAAATGGACCAGCTGGACAGCATCGGCAAAGAGCGCGACATGACCAATCAAGTGCAGATGAGCGCGCTGACAGATGCGGATTTGGCCGAGTCGATCTCTGCTTACTTTATGCAACAGGCCGCGCTGCAGGCGTCATATAAAACCTTCGGTGATATGCAGGGTATGTCGTTGTTCCAGATGAATCGCTGATACCCGTCAATACCCGTCGTCTGTAGGGGGCGAATATATTCGCCCCGTGACTGATGCGGGCGCAGCATGCAGCGCCCCTACAGTGCAGGGTGGGAATGGCAATAACCCATATCCGCTGTGAAGTTATGGCGGATCGCTCTTTGGGTGTGCTTAGAGGACTTTATCGCTGTAAACAGGGGTAGGGAATTCTTGAAACCGGGCGCACTTGTTTGGCACGTCACTCTTTCCCCCACGAAGGTTTGAGTGACGTGCCTTTTTTTTCGGCTGAGGCAAAGTGAAACCTGCCGATATCCGCCTGATTCAACGTAGGGAAACGTCTTAATATTCAGGGGTGACGGGGTGAATAATTCCGGAGATTATATTTCGGGATTTATTTATAACATCGTCGTTATTTCTTCTTTTTCACCATAGCCCATTTTTCACCGTTCGGCGAAGGGGATAATGCAATTTGAATTCGGTTGGTTGCCCAGTGCGCCATACCTAAGGCTCTGCGTGCTCTGCGGTTGGTTTTAGCTTTCATTTCTGTGCTCCTGAGAGTAGGATTAATTCCGCAAATAATAAATATAACCGTCCCGCCGGCTGACCCCGGTGAAAGAATATCTTTATCCTTGCGGATAACGGATGGAGTTTTAAATTCACTTCCCTGTGTGTTGCTTTATATTTAAATTCCCTCCTGCATTTAATTTCTACGACTAAATACTGACGGTTTTACTGATGGCTTTTTATTTAACAAGGCCATTCTAAGGTGGGGGATTTATTATTCAAGTCGATAAAATTAATCGAAGCCAAATAGTGTTAATAGGTTTTTTTCAACTTTTTATAGCGAGAAAGGGGTTTTACTGCCCGTTTGTCCGGCGAGGTGCGGCCGTTAAGCCGCATTGATCAGGGTTACGCTAGGGCGTCATGCTGCCGAGGACATCGGCCAGCCTGTCGAAGAACTCGCCAAACAGGTGCTCACAAAACGGCGCCAGCATCGGCATCATCATGCCAATGGTCATAATGCCGATGGTCATGGTGACCGGGAAGCCGATGACGAATACCGACAGTTGCGGCGTCATACGGTTGAGCAGACCGAGCGCCATGTTCAGCGTCAGTAACAGGCAAATCAGCGGCAGCGCCAGCATCATGCCGTTGATAAAGATCAGCGAGCCGGCCTGGGTCAATGCCAGAAAACCGTTGCCGTTCAGCGGTTCGGCCTGAATAGGCAGGGTATGGAAGCTGTCTACCAGCAGCGAAATCAACCACAGGTGGCCGTTAAAACTGAGGAACAGCAGCATCGCCAGCAGGTTGAGCAACCGTGCCAGCACCGGGGTGTTTGGCCCACCGCTGGGGTCAAAGAAGGTGGCGAATGACAGGCCCATCTGCATGCCAATCACTTCGCCTGCCAAGCGGATTGCCGCGAAAGCAAACTGCATGGTCAGGCCCAGCGCCACGCCGATCAGGATTTGCTGAGCCGCCAGCCACAGGCCGGCAGCGGAGAAAATAGGGACAGAGCTGATGGGCAGACCGGGGGCCACCAGGACAACGATCAGACCACCCAGGCCAATTTTCACCTTCTTGCTGATCTGCTTTTCGCTGAACACCGGCGCGGTGCTGATCAACGCCAGAATGCGCAGCAGCGGCCAGAAATATTGGCTGAGCCAGACGCCGAACTGGGCGCTGTCAAATGTGAGCATGGTTAACCAATCAGATTTGGCAGGTTAGTGAAAAGCGTGCGCATATAGTCCAGCAGCAGGTTCAGCATCCACGGCCCGGCAATCACGATGGTGGCCACCACCGCCAGAATTTTGGGGATGAACGACAGGGTCATTTCGTTGATCTGGGTGGCGGCCTGCAGCAGGCTGACCACCAGACCGCTGACCAGCGCGGCGAGTAACATCGGGGCCGCCAGCGCCAGCGCCACTTTCATCGCTTCGGTGCCCAGCGCCATGACCGATTCGGGTGTCATCGTGAATCCCTCAGTGGCGGGGTGCCCGCCGCGAATTACCAATAAAAACTAGGAATAGAAACTCTGTGCCAGCGAGCCAAGCAGTAACTGCCAGCCATCGACCAACACAAACAGCATCAGTTTGAACGGCAGTGAGATGGTCGCCGGTGGCACCATCATCATCCCCAGCGCCATCAGCACGCTGGCCACCACCAGATCGATAATCAGGAACGGAATAAATACCGTGAAACCGATTTGGAACGCGGTTTTCAGCTCGCTGGTGACGTAAGCCGGCAGCAAAATGCGCATCGGCACCGCCTCCGGTCCTGCCAGCGGCGGCAGGTTGGCGAGCTTGGCATACAGGGCCAGATCGGTTTCCCGCGTTTGGCGCAGCATAAACTCGCGCAGCGGCTGCGAACCTTTATCCATCGCCACGTCCAGGCTGATTTTATCCTGGCTGAACGGCAGATAGGCGTCCTGATAAACCTTGTCGAACACCGGTGACATGATGAAAAAGGTCAGGAACAGCGCCAGACCCAGCATCACCTGATTGGGCGGCGCGGACGGGGTGCCGAGTGCGTTGCGCAGCAGCCCGAGCACGATGATGATACGAGTGAAACTGGTCATCATCAGCAGCATGGCAGGCAGGAAGCTGAGCGAGGTCAGCAGCACCAGCGTTTGTACCGGCAGCGACCAGCTTTGGCCACCGTTGGCTAACGGCTGGCTGATCAAGCCGGGCAGTTGCGCGAAAGCCGCGGGGCTTATCAGCAGCAGCGCAGCAGCCAGAAGTTGTTTTCCCCTCACCCCGGCCCTCTCCCAACAAGAGAGGGGGAAGGCGGCGGTTTTCTGCCAATCCGAGCCGAGGGGAGTCATCGTCGGGGATGCCGATTGTTGAGTGCGAGTCATGCCGATTTTTCCGGACGTTTCAGAACTTTTTGCATCAGTTGGCGAAAATCCGCCGGCGCGGTGGCCTCGGCTGCTGTGCTGTCCGCCGCAGGGGCGGGCAGGGTATGCAGCGGGGTGATTTGCTGGGCGGTGACACCCAGCACCAGCAAGGTGTTATCCACCTCGATCACCACCACGCGCTCGCGTTGCCCGACCTGGCAGCTGGCACGCAGGTTTAACAGTTTGTTGTTGCGCGCCTGTGGGGCAAACCCCAGTCGGCGGAACAGCCAGCCGGCCAGCAGGATCAGCAGCAGGATGCCACCGAGCGCAGTGCTGACCTGCGTCAGAACCGAACCGGCCGGCAGTGCCGGCGCGGCAGGTTGTAAGGTGCCCTGGCTGGGCGCGGCGGTGCTTGGGTTCATCAGCGGCTCAGGCGACGCATGCGTTCGGAAGGGGTAATGATGTCGGTGATGCGTACACCGAACTTGTCGGCCACCACCACCACTTCGCCCTGGGCAATCAGATAACCGTTGATCATGATATCCAGGGGTTCACCCGCCAGCCCGTCCAGAGCCACGACAGATCCCTGCGACAGGCGCAGCAGCTCCTTGATGGTCATTTTGGTGCGGCCCAGTTCGACGGTCAGTTTGACCGGAATGTCCAGGATCAGATCGATGTCCTGCAGGCTGCCGCTGGCATCCTGCGGTTCCAGCGATTTGAACACCGCGTCGCTGGCAGAGGTTTTTTCGGTAGATTGCTGCTCGTTAAACGCATCAGCCCACAGGTCGTCCACGGATTCCTTTCCTTCGCCAGACGGTTGCTTAGGATCACTCATTTGGGCTGTTCCTCACTCAGAGCATTCAAAATAGGGTTAATCAAATGTTCAACACGCAGGGCGTACTGCCCGTTTAACGTGCCGTATTGGCTGGTCAGAACCGGTACGCCGTCCACGTGGGCGATCAGGCGATCCGGTTTATCAATCGGTAATACATCACCCGGCTGCAGCTTCAGGATTTTTGACAGCCGCATCGGGATATCGACGAAGTTGGCAATCAGCTCCAGTTCAGAATGCTGTACCTGCTTCACCAGCGTTTCGCGCCAGTGGCTGTCTTCCTGCCGTGAGTTTTCCAGCGGCGGGTTGGTCAGCAGTTCGCGCAGCGGTTCGATCATGGCGAACGGGATACAGATGTTGAACTCACCGCTCAACGCACCGATCTCCACCTGGAACGGAGTGGTGACCACAATGTCGTTCGGCGAAGTGGTGATATTGGTGAACTTCACCTGCATTTCAGCGCGCACGTATTCCACGTTGATCTTGTAAATCGCACTCCAGGCGTCGCCATAGGCGTCCAGCGCCAGGCGCAGCATGCGCTTGATCACCCGTTGCTCGGTAGGCGTGAATTCGCGGCCTTCCACTTTGGTCGGAAAGCGACCGTCGCCGCCAAACAGGTTATCGACGGCGATAAACACCAGGCTCGGCGCGAACACGAACAGCGCGGTACCGCGCAGCGGGTTCAGGTGCACCAGGTTGAGATTGGTGGGCACCGGCAGGTTGCGGGCAAATTCGTGATACGGCTGGATCTTGATCGGGCCAACGGTAATGTCCGGACTGCGGCGCAACAGGTTGAACAACCCCATGCGGAACTGCCGGGCAAAACGCTCATTGATGATTTCCAGCGCGTGCAGTCGCTCGCGCACCACGCGGCGCTGGGTGGTCGGATCGTACGGCTTGACCTCGCTCTCGTTACTGGCGACCGCTACGGGTTCATCCCCCGCGCTGTCGCCGTTGAGCAAGGCGTCGATCTCTGCCTGTGAAAGAATGCTGTCGCCCATAGTGATTACCGCAATATGAAGGCGGTGAACAGCACGTCGCTGACCACCTGCTTCGGTTGTCCCTTAACCAGCGGCGGGCTAAGCACATCCTTAATCTGCGCCACCAGTTGCTGTTTCCCTTGTTCACTGCTCAACTGACCCGCTTCCTGACGGGACAGCAGCATCAGCAGACGGCTGCGCACTTCCGGCAGAAAATCGTTCAGTTGGCGGCGGGTATTTTCGTCCGGCAAGCGTAACGTCAGGCCGATATACAACACGCGATCGGGGTTGTTATCCGGCGTCATCAGATTGACGGTAAAGGTGTCCAGCGGCATAAACACCGGCACGGCCGGCGGCTGAGGTTTTTCTGCGGGTTGCGTACCGTTCTGGTGCTGCTTGAGCTGCCACCAGCTGTAACCGGCCGCACCGCAGGCGAGCACGGCTATCAACACCAGCAGGATGACCAGAAGGGAGCGTTTTGGTGCTGCCGGTAGGGTATTTTGAGACATAGCTAAATCAAATTCCTGTTGTTATACCCGACGTCCTGAAACCCGGCGGATACATAGCGCGCGCAAAAGCCACACGCATGACATGTAACGGTATTATCGCGCCTATTGCGGCGCACAATAGCCAGAATAGGCGGGGAAAAACGTGCCAGCTTGGGCGTTTGCGGCCACTCAGGCGAAAATATCAACGCCGCTGACGCCGCGGGCCATGGCCTGCAATGCCAGTGGGGCGCTGAGCACCTCTGTGGCCGGTTCGCTGCCACCGTGGCTTTCGCGATAATTCGACCGGCCCTGTTGCTCGCCACTCTGCTGTTGTGCCTGTTGCCCCTGTGGCATTGACTCACCGCCCACGCTGCTGTGCCCCAGATTGATACCGCTTTCCGCCAGTGCATGGCGCAGTTGCGGCATAGCGGCTTCCACGGCGGCACGCACCTGACCGTGGGCCGAGGCAATGTGCAGCTGTGCCTGGTTGTCATCCAGCTTGAGGGTGATCTGCAACGCCCCCAGTTCCTGCGGGTGCAAACGCAGTTCGGCACTTTGCTGGCCGTTGCGATGGAACATCAATACCTGCTGATTCAGCGCCTGCTGCCACTCGGGGCTGCCGAGCTGGGCATTCAACTGTGGCGTGGGTGGGGCGGTGACCAGCGAGGCGGCTGGGGTGGCGGCCAGGGTCGGGCTGGATACCGGCGGGGCCACCAGGTGATTGACCGGCGTTTGCGGTTGCGTATCGGTGCCGAATTTCAATGCAGCGACATCCGGCTTGTCATGGGTTGCCGCGGTCTGTTGTGGCGTGTCGGCGCGACTTTCCATGTTGAGCGGATCTTGGCTCACCGTTGTCGGGTTTTTCTGCGTGTCTGCCAGCGGGCTGCCGGAAGCATCCGAAGATCGGCCCAGAGCGGCACTCAGCGCCGCTGCCGGTTGCGTGGCATTTTGCTCACCTTCAACGGTCAGTTCAGTGGCTCCGGAAGAACCCGGCATCACCGGCGTGACGGCAATGGGCAGCATGGCGAACAGCGCCTGCAACGTGGCGGCGTCGATCTCACCGGCAGGGCGCAGAGCCGTATCCTCTGACGGTTGATTTTTCTGCGGTTCTTCGCCGGGAGCGACGGCGGCGGGCTGACCGTTGCTTAACAGCGACGGCGCTAAAAGCCCATCGCGTTCGCCGAAGGCGGCCAGTAGCTGGGTGAGCTGGTTGCGGCTCAGCGGCGCTGACTCCTGGTCTGCGCTTAAGGTCATCGGTGACAGCTTGCCCGCAGCCTTATCGGCAGGCAGCACGCGGGCACCGAGCAGTTGAGCAAAAGCGGACGAAAGGGACGGCTCATCCAGCGGCAATGATGCATCCGGCAGTAATCCGCTATCGCCCGCGGGCGACATAGCGGGCAAAACGTTGAGGTTCATTGGTGAGTATTCCTTTGTGCACTGCGTTGAGCGAACTCATCCATCAGCTTTTGATCCCGTTTATTCTCCAACTGCAGCTCCGCGCTTTGGGCTCGGGTATGCAGGGTTTCGAAGGCGTTCAGCCGCTGCTGTTTGTCCTGCCAGTGCTTCATCGCGTGGTCGACCTTTTGTCCCCACTGCGTCAGTTGCTGACGGTGCTGGGTGATGGCCTGCTCCAGCGTGCCGATAAACTGCTGGTAGTTCTGCCAGTTGGATGACTCCATACCGCCACTCAGTTGATTATTCAGCTTCTGGCGGTACTCATCCTGATAATTGAGCAGCATGGAAAGCTGCTGCTCAGCCGCCTGCTGCGCCTTGCGCACCTGGCCCAACTGCTGCGTCGCCTGTTCCACCGCATCCTGCGCCAAATCGCGCAGGGTAATCAGGGGTGACTGTGGTTTCATCGGATTTGCGCCTTTGGTGACGTTAAACGATCAATTGCTGTAACTGCTGGCAGGCGTCGTCGTAACCGCTGCGCTCGAAAATGCCCTGTTGCAGATAGGCTTCCATCTGCGGGTACAGCGCCATCGCCTTGTCCAGCAGTGGATCGCTGCCTGAGACGTAGGCACCGACGCTGATCAAATCGCGGTTGCGTTGATAGCTGGCCAGCATCTGTTTGAAATTGCGTACCCGGCGATAGTGCTCTTCGTCGATCAACGACGTCATGGCGCGGCTGATCGACGCTTCAATGTCGATGGCCGGATAGTGACCGGCTTCCGCTAATCGCCGCGACAGCACTACGTGGCCATCGAGAATGGCACGCGCCGAATCGGCGATCGGATCCTGCTGGTCATCACCCTCGGTCAGCACGGTATAAAAGGCGGTAATCGAACCGCCACCGCTGATGCCGTTGCCCGCGCGTTCCACCAGCGCCGGCAGTTTGGCGAACACCGAAGGCGGGTAGCCTTTGGTGGCCGGTGGCTCGCCGATGGCCAGGGCGATCTCACGCTGGGCCATCGCGTAGCGGGTCAGTGAATCCATAATCAGCAGCACATGCTGGCCGCGATCGCGGAAGTCCTCGGCGATACGGGTGGCATAGGCCGCCCCCTGCATCCGCAGCAGCGGTGAGACGTCCGCCGGTGCGGCGATCACCACCGAGCGTGCCCGGCCTTCAGGGCCGAGGATGTTTTCGATAAAGTCTTTAACTTCGCGGCCGCGTTCACCGATCAGCCCGACGACGATCACGTCGGCCTGGGTGTAACGTGCCATCATGCCCAACAGCACGCTTTTACCGACGCCGGAACCGGCGAACAGCCCCATGCGCTGGCCACGACCGACGGTCAGCAGGCCATTGATGGTGCGTACACCGACGTCCAGTACCTGTTCGATCGGTGTACGTTGCAGCGGGTTGAACGGGGCGGTGATCAGCGGCGCACGATAGCCGGTTTCCGGTGCGGGCAGGCCGTCGAGCGGCTTGGCGCTGCCGTCCAGCACCCGGCCCAGTAGTGCCGGGCCAAGCGGCAGCTGTTTACTGGCGCTTTGTCCTTCCGGTGAGACGCGGGCATAAACCCGGGCGCCGGGCACAATGCCTTCCACTTCTTCCAACGGCATCAGGAACAGTCGCTGGCCGTTAAAACCGACCACTTCGCTCTCGACTTCCTGCACTTCACCGCCGTCGTGGCGCTCGATCAGGCAGGTGGCACCGATGGGCAGTTGCAACCCGGTGGCTTCCAGCACCAGCCCGGTTGCGCGCGTCAGGCGGCCGTAGCGACGAACCGTCGGGGCCAGAGTAATACGTTTTTCCAGCGTATCCAGTGAGGTCAGCCAGCGGCCGAGGCGCTGAGTCATTACACCTCTCCCGGAGCTGCCAGACGGCAGAGTTCGTGCCAGCGGGTCGCCAGACTGGCGTCGAGATCGCCCTCATCAGCACTGACCTTACAGCCGCCAGGGTGCAACTGACCGTCCGCCAGCAGCCGCCAGCCGTGCAGGCTTAGCGTGGCGCCCAACTGCTGCTCTATCCGATGATAATCATCCGGATGTACGCGCAACTGCGGCTTGCCGCTGAACATCGGCTCCTGTTGGATCAACTGTTGGATCTGCGCCAGCAGCGCGGTGCCATCACACACCGGCGGCTGACCGAGCACCTGTTTGGCGGCGGTCAACGCCAGTTGCATCAGGCGCGAGGCGATCACGCTGTCGAGAGCGTCCAGCGTGTGCTGGAATTCGGTCACCAGCTGCAGCCAGTGGGCGGTCAGCGGTTGCTGTTGCTGCTGCGCCTCCAGCAAGCCCTGTTGGCGGCCTTCCTCCATTCCAGCCTGGAACCCGGCGTCGTAGCCTTTTTGCTGACCGTCGGCATAACCCAGTTGCTGGCCCTGTTGCTCTGCCTGCAGGCGTAACTGAGCCAGTTGCTGTTCCTGAACGAAGCTGTCATCCAGGGGAACGCCGTAAGTTTCCACCACCGGTAACGGCAGGGGTTCGAGCTCCGGTTTGGGTTCGTTCAGGTCATTGAGCGACCAGGGCTGCCAGGGCAGGGTGTTAATGCGATCAGACATAGGTGTCCTCGCCACCGCCGATAATCATTTCGCCGCTCTCTGCCAAACGACGTACCACCAGCAGGATGGCTTTCTGTTCGTTCTCTACCTGCGACATGCGCACCGGGCCACGGTTGGCCAGATCGTCGCGCAGAATATCGGCGGCGCGTTGCGACATGTTCTTGAGGAACTTCTCGCGCAGCGGCTGTTCCGCGCCTTTGAGCGCCACCAGCAAGGATTCGCCTTCCACTTCCTGCAACAGGCGCTGGATGCTGCGGTCGTCGACTTCCACCAGGTTTTCGAACAGGAACATTTCGTCGATGATCTTCTGTGCCAGCTCGCCGTCGTATTCGCGCATGGCGTCGATAACCGCCTCTTCCTGCTGAGTTTTCATCAGGTTGATGATCTCGGCCGCGGTGCGTACCCCGCCCATTTTGCTGCGCTTGAGGTTCTGGCCGTCGAGCAGGTTGTTCAGCACTTCGGTCAGTTCCGCCAACGCCGCCGGCTGCACGCCACCGAAAGTGGCAATACGTAGCATGACGTCGTTGCGCAGGCGTTCGTCGAACAGCGCCAGAATATCTGCCGCCTGGCCACGCTTCAGGTGGACCAGAATGGTGGCGATGATCTGCGGGTGTTCGTCGCGGATCAGATCCGCGGCGCTCATCGGCTCCATAAAGTTGAGCGTTTCCATGCCGGTGGTGGTTTCGCGAGATTCGAGAATATCCTCCAGCAGGCTGGAGGCACGCTCTTCGCCCAACGCCTTGATCAATACCGAACGCAGGTAGTCGCTGGCATTGACGCTCAGTGCTGCGTACTGTTCGGCATCGTCTTCAAACTCGCGCAGTATTTCTTGCAGTTGCTTGTGCGAGACCTGGCTCATGCTGGCCATGGTGCCGCTCAACTGCTGAACTTCACGCGAGGAAAGGTGTTTGAACACCTCGGCAGCGCGATCTTCACCCAGCGTCATCAGCAGGATGGCGCTTTTTTCGGTACCGGTCAGACTCATAATTCGTTACTCATCCATTGGCGGATTACCAGAGCGACCACGCGTGGGTCTTTTTCAGCCAGTTCGCGGATCCGCTGGCTCTGGACTTCTGCACTGACGCGCTGCTGCGATTTGCGGTGCTGCGCCAGCTCCTCATTACTCTGTTTATTGCTGTCGGCCGGTTTGGCCATTGGCGCATTGGCGCTGGCTAGGGCGGCTTTCTGTACCGCCTGACGGTTTTGCAACTGCGGCCGCACCAGTTTGCGCCACAGCAACCAGGCCACCAGCAGGACCAGCAGATAGCGACCGGCATCCAACAGGCGATCGATAAAGCTTTGGCTTTGCCAGAACGGCAGTTCACCACCGGTGACTTCGTTATCGGTAAACGGCGTATTGACCACGTTGAGGGTATCGCCACGGCTGCTGGAGAAGCCCATGGACTCACGTACCAGCGATTCGATCTGCGCCAACTGCTCTTTGCTCATCGGCAGCGGTTTGCCTTCTTTATCGGTGCCGCGATAGTTGACCACTACCGCCACCGACAGCCGCTGTACCGTCCCGGCCTTCTGCTGGGTATGGCGAATGGTGCGATCGACCTCATAGTTGGTGGTCTCATCGCTGCGCGTATTCTGTGGCCCTGACGCCGCACTGCGGGTTGCCGTGGCATTCGGTTTGGCGGTGTCGGCGTTGGTGCCGGCAGCCGGTTTGGCGGTTTCAATCGGCGCGGTAGCCGGTGCGCTAGGTTGGTTGGACAGTGCGCCCGGCACGCCGCCGACCAGCGGCCCGCCAATTTGGTCGCTTTGGCTCAGTTGTCTGGAGCGTACGGCGGCTTTATTGG
Organism: Serratia sp. BW106; assembly: GCF_002607755.1. Lineage (NCBI taxonomy): Bacteria > Pseudomonadati > Pseudomonadota > Gammaproteobacteria > Enterobacterales > Yersiniaceae > Serratia > Serratia sp. BW106. The sequence goes on along the minus strand of NZ_MCGS01000030.1, from coordinate 14,340 downwards.
GCTGTTGGTTCGGCTGGTATTCTTCGTCAGTTTGCTCGCGGGTGGCGAAGTCAATCTGTGCGGTGACCTGCGCACGGACGTTGCCGCTACCGACCATCGGCGCCAGGATTGCTTCGATGCGACGCTGATAGCGATTTTCCACTTCACCGGCGTATTTCAACTGTGCCGCGTTCAGGTCACGCCCGGTGCCGTCAGACTGGGTCAGCAGACGGCCGGACTGATCGACCACCGTGACGTTGCCCGGCGGTAAACCGGCAACGCTGCTCGAAACCATATAAATGATGGCGTTGATCTGACCGTCATCCAACGCGCGGCCGGCTTGCAGCGTCAGGGTCACGGAGGCGGAAGGGGATTTTTGTTCGCGGACAAACAGCGAGGGTTTTGGCAGCGCCAGATGCACGCGGGCGTTTTGTACCGGCCCCAGGGATTCGATGGTGCGTGACAGTTCGCCTTCCAGCGCGCGCTGATAGTTGATTTGCTCACTGAACTGGCTGATGCCGAATTTTTCCTGATCCAGCAGTTCGAAACCCACTGCGCCACCTTTCGGCAGACCCAGCTGCGCCAGTCGCAGGCGGGTTTCATGTACTTTATCGGCCGGGATCAGCAGCGCCGCGCCGTTTTCGGCAAAGCGGTAGGGGATGTTCAGCTGCGTCAGTTGGGTGACGATGGCACCCCCGTCGCGATCGTTAATGTTGCTGTACAGTACGCGGTAATCTGGGCTTTTTGCCCATAACAGCAGCGCAACCACAATGGCGATGGCGGCGGAAGCGGCAATCAGCAGAGGGATTTTCGGGTTGGCGCGCAGACGGTCCCACAGGGCTTGCAGACCATTATCGCGGTTTTCGGTGGCGGAGATTGAAGCACTCATTTTAGCCAGTGTCCTTCAATGACGCTCAGGATCCGGTGCGGGCCACGGCGTAGCTCCCTGCCAGGCTGATGAACGATGTGGTTAGCGTTGTGTGACAAAACAGACTCCCTGATACACATATAAATATACCCTATGCCTTTCAAGTTGCAGCTAGGCGACCAGCTCGCTCATCCCCAGGCGCTTACTTGAGTAAGTAACTGGGGTGAGCGAGTGCAGGTAACAACGCTGCAACTTGAAAGACGACGGGTATAGCGGCGCTCCCATTTCTGGGCATGCCATTATTTCCCCTTTGGGGCTATTTCGATGGCTCGATAAGCCGGGTTTTTTGCAGTTAATTAGCCGCTTTAGGATAAAAATGCTGTGTTAGGGTGTGCAGCATCAAAGTAGTGCCTGCCGCCACAACGGCAGGTAGCCGCGTTTTTATTGAGGTCACGATGGCAATTCAGGGTATTGAAGGGGTGTTGCAACAGTTGCAAGCCACGGCGATTCAGGCAGGGCAGATCGGACAAGGCGCTGGTGCGCCAGGCGTCAGTTTTGCCAGCGAACTGAAAGCGGCGATCGGCAAGATCAGCGATACCCAGCAGACCGCACGCAAGCAGGCGCAGGATTTTGAGGTCGGCGTCCCCGGCATCAGCCTGAATGATGTGATGGTCGATCTGCAAAAATCATCAATCTCGCTGCAGATGGGTGTGCAGGTGCGTAATAAGCTGGTTTCCGCTTACCAGGAAGTCATGAATATGGCGGTGTGATAAAGCTGGCCTCAGAGGTGAGGCCATGACGGGTTTCAGGAGAGCAGTTCAACCAGTTGATGACGGGCCGCTGCCAGGCCGCTATCCCGGCCATGCGGTTTCATATCCAGGCCTTCGGCATAGACGAATTGCACCTTGCGAATGCCCATCAAACCCAAAACAGACCTCAGGTAGGGCGTGACTGCATCGGTTTCGTGACCGACATGTACCCCACCGCGAGAACTGATCACCAGGGCTTGCACAGCTTCCACCAGACCGACTGGATAAGTCGCGGTATAGTTGAATGTCACCCGCGCACGCGCCACCAAATCAAACCAGTTCTTCAAATGGGTCGGCACGTTGTGGTTGTACATCGGCGCACCTATGACAACCAGATCGCTGGCTTTGAGTTCGGCGATTAATTGGTCAGAAAGCGCCACTCCCTCTTTGAGCCGTTGGCTTGAGATTTCACCGCCGCGCAACGCGCTGAACAGCTCTGCGTCCAGCACCGGCAGGTTGAGCTCAACCAAATCACGTACCACGATATTGTCCTTCATTCCTCTGACGCTACGCTCGTTCAGGAAGTTGTCGATCAGCATATTGGTGTGGGATTGGTCACCCTTGAAGCTGGATTTGAGTACCAGAATATTGCTCATAATATTTTCCTGATTGGGGTCTGAGTTAAATCCCCTGGCATTACCTTTGCCGCTGGGGTATTCGAGATAACGCATGTTAGCATTGCTGAATATTCACCAGTGGTGATAGTGTTTCACATCATTGATGCCTAAATGGACGCAATAAGGTGAGAGCTGAACTGAGTGGGATCCCGGTATTTGTCGCCGTGGCAGAGGCCGGTAGCTTTGCCAATGCCGCAGAAAAACTGCATCTGACGCGGTCCGCTATCAGTAAAATCATTTCCCGGCTGGAAGAACGGCTTGGAGTGATGCTGTTTCTGCGTACCACGCGCAGCCAGAGCCTGACGGATGAAGGGGTGTTGTTCTACGAGCACTGCCGACAGGCATTAGCCACCATCAACAGCGCGGAAACCCTGCTGGAGAGCGGCAAGGTGCAGGCCAGTGGCCGACTGCGGGTGTCGATGCCGGTACTGTTCGGCCATCTGTGCATTGCGCCAGTGCTGACGGAGCTGGCGCAGCAGCATCCGCAACTGACATTGGAACTGTCATTTAGCGACCGCAGAGTCGATTTGATTGATGAGGGTTTCGATCTGGCCATTCGTATTGGTGCCTTGCCAGACAGTAATAGTCTGGTTGGCCGGCAGTTAGGCCAGCACGGCATGACATTCTGTGCGTCCCCGGCCTACTTGCGGCGCTGTGGTGAGCCGCAAACACTATCAGAGCTCGGCCAGCATCAGGCGGTGGGGTATTTACACGCCGGTACGCTGCAGCAATGGCAGCTCAAAGACGCCGGTGGCAGCCTGCAGGAAATAAAACCGCAGGCAAGAATAATGATGGACGATATGCAGGCCATTACGGATGCTGCCGTGAGTGGCGCCGGTGTGGTTTGGTTGCCTTATTGGCTGGCCCGCGAACACCTTGCCGAAGGCCGTTTGGTAGCAGTGATGCGCGACTACGATAGCGTAGATTTCCCGGTTAACGCAGTCTGGCCCCATGCGGCGTACCAGCCGCTAAAAGTGCGGCTGGCGGTTGATCAATTGCTGGCACAACTACCCGCCAGATTGGCGCTGATTGCGCCTTAATTTATGGTGGTTGGGGTTTTATCAGTGCGGTTTTGACCACTGACCTGGCACATTGGATGTATTACCCTTAGCGAATTGTACCAATCGCCAGAGCAAGCGGGCAGAAACCTCGCTTCAACTCACATTGCCGTACGGGTTACGGGGTTATAATTGTCGGGATATAGGATGTGTTAATTACCGGACAAGATGATGAGTAGCAAAAGTGAAAGCAGATGGCGGCTATTGAGTATTTTAATTTTGGTGGTGCTGGTCGTACTCATAGGCGTTTTAATTAAACAAAGTTAAAAAAACGGGCCACAGGTTGTGGCCTTGCTGATTTATTTTCCCGCCAGTATCCGCATGGCGTCTTCTTCGTACGTCAGGCCCAGCAGCCAGATACCAAGCAGCAAGACGGCCAGGGAAAACAGCAGTTTTTCGTTGAGCATGGCTTATCCCTCCTGATGGCGTTAACGCTCGCCGATGCTATCTCACCCCGCGGTTTTCCGCTAACCCGACCTGCATAAACCACGATTCCATTGTTCAATGATTTAACTTACGCCCGTGGTCATCAGTCCCGCGCTTCCATCAAGCTGAAATGGTCGGGACGAATGGTGCTGGGTTCCATGGCTCGTTGATGCCCGCGAATGGCGGTGGGGGCAAAGCCGAAGCGTTTGCGAAAGCGTTCGGCGAACCGCGAAGAGCTTTCGTAACCGACGTGCTGGGCGATGGCGGATATTGGCCAGTCAGTGGACTGTAACAATGTCAGTGCACTGTTCATGCGCACGTCGATCATCAGATTACGCAATGAGGTATTTTCCGCCGACAGCTTGCGACGTAACATGACCTCGCTCATCGACAAGGTGTCCGCGACCTCGGCTGCCGTCCAGATGTTGTGTGGATCGGTTGCCAGACAACGTCGCACCCGTTGGGTTAAATTTCTAACCTCGTTATGCACGAAGTTGATATTGAACTGCTTCAACCACAGCAAGATTTCCAGCATTTTGTGGCGAATAATGACAGTAGGGAAACGGTGTTTAAGCGCCAGCGCCAGGCTGGTGGTTTCAAAACTGTGCATGAGGGCGCAGGGCAGGTTGCGTAGTGCCAATACCGGGTCGAAGGCCGTAGGGGCCAGGGTTTCCGCCTGGGTCGGTTGTGCCGCGAACAGTAACGGATCGCAGGTCAGCAACTGGCAACTGAATACCCCTTCCTCTGAGGGCTCGTTAATAATATCCACGGTTTGCCCTCCGTCGATAATCAACAACTCTCCGGTCTGAGCCACGACTTCACGCTGTTGCCAACGTACACGTTTGTGGCCTTGCTGTACCAAATACAGATGGGGTTGTTCAAAATAGACTGAAGGGAATAATAATTCAGTATGCTGAATGATGTGCGCCGAGGCACCAATTCCAGGACAAAGATTAATTGTACGTTCCATCGATATTCATTTCGCAGCCATTATCTGAGAATATCTTTACGCTTTGATTGGCGTTGGAGCAACATTTTTCCATGCGTTGTGAAACACAACGACGTGTTTTATCTATCAAAAATCAATTTCCTGCTGAACAGAAAACGTCCGTGTCGGCGTAATATTTATCCGTCTCGTAGGGGCGTTGCATGCTGCGCCCGTGTTAGTCGGGGCAATATATTCGCCCTACGGGCCCAGAGTGATCAATATGTTGAATGTATATAATTCAAATGCCATGGATTAATATCCTGACTTAACCGGAGAATAATAGTGCATGCTGCTATTTATTCCGCCATTACCATTATTGTTAAGGGTTTATCTGATTTGCGGCTCTCCCAACAGCAGGGCGCGGTCGTGAAACTGGCCATAGGTGTTGTTAACCACGTTCTGTCGCGTTGACTGGCCGATCAATTCTTTCAATTGGTCCATGCGTTGTTGCAGCAGACGTTTGAGCTCGGTTTCATTGTCCAGGATCTGTTGCAGCTTATTGCGCAACAACTCCTGCAGCGCCATGGACGGGCCGGCCTGACCGGTGAAGGCGGCGGTACTTTCCACCGCCGTCACGTAAGCCAGCTCCAATTCGATCAGATCCTCCCATCTTTCGGTTTGCGCCAGGGCGATCATCTGGCTGCTCAGACTATATATTTGTTGATACGCGGCTAGCAGTTGCTGTTGACGTTCCATTATACGGCGTCCTGAGAGGGGTGATAATTGGGGCCAATCTGGCGCCAGGCATCGGCAATATTTTCCAGCAGTTTGACCACTTCGTCGATCGCCGCTTCGTCATTATGCAGGTTGGCCTGCATCAGGCGGCGCTTCATATAGTCATACAGCGCCGCCAGATTATCGGCCATTTCGCCGCCCTGCTGGGGATCGAGACCGCTTTTCAGGCCGTTATCGATAATATTGATGGCCTTTGACAGTGCCAGCCCCTTGCCGGCGATATCCCCCTGTTTCATCAGAATGCGTGCGCGTAACAGGGCGCTAAGCGCCCCGTCGAAAAGCATCACGATTAACTGATGCGGGCTGGCGCTCATTACGCCGCTTTCCAGACTGACCTGGGCGTAGGCTTGAGTTCCGCTTCGGTTATACATGCGATTTATTACCTGGTTAAAAAGTTCTATTTGAACTGTTGGGTTAAATAATTACCTGTACTGCCCAACTTTGACATCATGGTATCCAGTTGAACGAATTGTTGTTTATAGCGATCTATGGTGTTTTGAATGCTGGCCGTCACCGTGGTGATTTTACTGTTGAGGCGATCGAGGCTGGTATTAATGCTTTTGGTCGAGTTCTCAATGATGCCGCCGGCCTTGATGTAGTTCTGGATCTCGTTATGGATCTCAGTGGCCATGCCGGTGTCTTTGCCGTTGCCAGAGAAGAAGTTGGTGACCTGGTCTGGTTTCTCTTCAATGGCTTTGTTCAGCTTGGTGCTGTCGATCTCCAGCTTGTTGGTTTTGGTGTTGGTGGTGATACCCAGATTGCCGAGACCCTTCAGTTCTGGGTTGTCTTGTGCGGCGCTGAGTGCGCTTTTGATCGACGACTGAATGCCACGCAGGGTGTTATCGCCCAACAGCGCGCCATTTTTGGCATTCTGCGCTTCACCGGTCTTGACCGGAGTAAATTTGCTTAGCGAGTTAAAGGTGTCCAGCAGCGAGTTATAGTTGTCGACCCACTCTTTGATCTTATCGGCGGTGCCGGTTTTATCGGTACTGATCACCAGGTTTTGTGGTGCATCAGTTTTGGTGGTGGTTTTCAGGTCGATAGTGACGCCCTGTAACGCATCGGCAATCGAGTTGGTGCTGCGTTTAATTGGCGTGCCGTTAACCTCGATCTCGGCATCCTGACCGGCCACGGTTTGCTTCATCGCACCGCTTTTGGCCTTGTAGTCATAGTTGAGGATAGCCCCCAGCTTATCGTCATTATTGACCTGCACCGAGACGGTATTTTTCGCCCCGGTGGTAGTGGAACTGATCGCCAGTTGATAGTCGTTGTCGCCTACGCGCATGATGCTGGCGTTGACGCCGGCCTTGGCGTTGTTAATCGCATCGCGCATTTCCACCAATGAGGTTTGGTCGTCGCTCAGTGGGATCTTCACGTCTTTTTGTGGATCGCCAGCGGTAATGGTGATTGAACGGTCGCTGCTGCCTGGCGTGCCCAACGTTTCTGTCTGATTGGCAATAGGGGTTTGGGTGGTCAGCGTTTGCGGCTGAGCCAGCGCGATCACCTTAACGATGTAGTTACCTGCCACCGCCTTGTCGGTCGTGGTGATAGCGAACTGATCGTGTTTGCTGGCGGTGGTATTGTTGAAGAACGCCGGTTTCGCCAGCTCTTTGCTCAGGTTATCGAACTTTTCCAGTGAGCCTTTCAGGGTGCCGTAGGCGGTCAGTTGGGCGTTATAACTGGTTTGCTGGGTGGTGTACGGCGTCAGACGCTGCTGTTCCGCTTTGCTTAGCTTGTCCAGCAAGCCGTTGAGGTCGAGTCCTGAGCCGATGCCTAATGAACTGATCGATGCCATTGGTAATTCTCCTTAATCATGACTTTATTCGCTTTACGCGTTTATCGGCCCAGCGGAGAAAAAGTTTACCGAAAAATTAAAAAAGTGATGACGCAATAGAAGAGGGAAAAACCGCGTTATTTCTGCCATTGCGGTGAAAAGAAAAAAAAACAAAAAATTTCTAAAGGTTGCAGGGGGAGGGCCGATACCTGATGGGACGGTGGTTGACGCCGTGGGCAAAGCAGCCCGAACCTTTTAACCACATTGCGAAGATCGCAACTGATTCGTAAGGAAAGTATACAATGGCACAAGTAATTAATACCAACAGCCTGTCGCTGATGGCGCAGAACAACCTGAACAAATCTCAGTCTTCTTTGGGTACTGCGATCGAGCGTCTGTCTTCTGGTCTGCGTATCAACAGCGCCAAGGACGATGCCGCGGGTCAGGCCATCTCTAACCGCTTCACCGCTAACATCAAGGGCCTGACTCAGGCTTCTCGTAACGCTAACGACGGTATCTCTCTGGCGCAGACCACTGAAGGCGCACTGAACGAAGTTAACGACAACTTGCAAAACATCCGTCGTCTGACCGTACAGTCTCAGAACGGTTCTAACTCTTCCAGCGACCTGCAGTCCATCCAGGACGAAATCAGCGAGCGCATGTCAGAAATTAACCGTATCTCTGAACAAACCGATTTCAACGGCGTGAAAGTACTGAGCGGCGACCAGAAACTGACCATCCAGGTGGGCGCTAACGACAACGAAACCATCCAGATTGATCTGAAAAACATCAATTCTAAAACTCTGGGCCTGGATAAGTTCAGTGTGGCAGACGGTGTTGATACAGCTAAAGTCGGCGCAGCGGTTACTACCATTGCGACAGGCAAAGACCTGACCATCACTAACACGACCAATAAGCAGGCTAACGGTGCTGCACCGGCCAGCTATCTCAAAGATAATACTACTGGCGACGTTTATGCAGTAGGCACCGACGGTAAAAACTACAAGGCCACCGTTGACAAAACCTCTGGTGACATCACTGCGATCGCGGGGACTGAAACCACCGGTTTGACCGACACCGCTGCTACCACCACCGTTAAAGAAGAAGTTACTGCAACCGGCGACACTACTGGTTTGAAATCTTATGACGGCGGCAAATCTTACCTGATTCAGGAAGGTACTGGCGCAGCGGCTAAATACTTCAAAGCCACTGCAGATAGCGCAGGTAAAGTCACCAAAGGCGCAGAGATGAGCTCTGAACCTAAAACTGCCGACCCACTGGCAACTCTGGACAAAGCATTGTCACAGGTTGACGGTCTGCGTTCTTCTCTGGGTGCGGTACAGAACCGTTTCGATTCTGTTATCAACAACCTGAACAGCACTGTGAACAACCTGTCTGCTTCCCAGTCCCGTATTCAGGATGCTGACTACGCGACCGAAGTGTCCAACATGAGCCGTGCCAACATCCTGCAACAGGCTGGCACCTCTGTTCTGGCACAGGCTAACCAGTCTACTCAGAACGTGTTGTCCCTGCTGCGTTAATCGACTCTCCCCGATTAACCTGTCGCAAAAAGAACCCCGCTTCGGCGGGGTTTTTTTTATGGTCGCGCGCTGTGCAGGTATTGCATGGCGCAAATAAGGCCTGTTTTGTACGACTGTTCAGCCGATTGGCATTTTGCCCCCTACGGATAATAGCGCTGACTCTCTTATCCGCAGGTTTTAGACATAGTGAGCGATTTGTATACCGCCGAAGGCGTGATGGACAAAAATTCTCTTTGGTTGCGCTACGTTCCGTTAGTGCGCCACGAGGCGTTGCGCCTGCAGGTCAGGTTACCCGCCAGCGTGGAGCTTGACGATCTGCTGCAGGCCGGGGGGATAGGGCTGTTGAACGCCGTCGAGCGTTACGACGCCCTGCAGGGAACTGCCTTTACCACCTATGCGGTGCAACGCATCCGTGGCGCCATGCTCGATGAGCTGCGCAGCCGCGACTGGGTGCCACGCAGTGTGCGTCGCCATGCGCGTGAAGTGGCACAGGCGATGCGCCAGTTGGAACAACAGCTAGGCCGCCCGGCCAGCGAAGTGGAAGTGGCGCAGACGCTAAACCTGTCACTGGATGAGTACCGTCAAATTCTGTTGGACACCAATAACAGCCATCTTTTCTCCTACGACGAATGGCGGGAAGAGCATGGTGAAAGCGCGGAGCCACTGCTGGAAGGGCACGAAGAGGCCAATCCGTTACATCATCTGCTGGAGGGCAACCTGCGCCAACGGGTGATCGACGCCATCGAGGCATTGCCGGAACGCGAAAAAATGGTGCTGACGCTGTATTACCAGGAAGAGTTGAATCTGAAAGAGATCGGCGCCGTGCTGGACGTGGGGGAATCGCGTGTCAGCCAACTGCATAGTCAGGCGATCAAACGCCTGCGCGCCCGTCTGGCGAACGAGAATTGATATGTATTCAACCCTGAGCCTTCAACCCGATCACCCTTGCGATAACCGGACTGCCTAATGCCAGCAATACTGTTGAAAAAGCGGCCGCTGAGCCGTTATTTGAAAGATTACAAACACAGCCAGACTCATTGTTCCCAGTGCGGCAAGATATTGGATCGCATGGCGCTGGTGTTTCGTGGCAAGATCATCAACAAAGACGCCATTGCGCGTATGGACCAGCCGATCGACGATCACGTCTGGCTGAATGTACAGAATGAGCTGACCGCGCTGTGCCGCTTTTGCAGTGAAATTTCCTGCAACAGCCATCCGAGCTATTTCGACATTATGGCCTTCAAGCAGTATCTGTTTGAACAAACCGAAATGAGCCACAGCACCATCCGCGAATATGTGGTGCGCCTGCGCCGGCTGGATGAAATGCTGGTGGAGCGCAACTATCCTGCCGACAAGTTCGCCAGTAATGCCAGCCATCAACGCATCATTGAAGAGTTGCCTTCTGCGGCGCACAACAATTACCGCATTGCCCTGCGTAAATACGACCAGTATCTCGCCTGGCAAAAAAGCTACTGATCCGCTCTCCCCGGCGCGCCAGCCGGGGTTTTCGTCTTCCCCCCATCACTAATAAAGAGTGATTATTAGGTTCACATCTGCTAAATCTATCGTTTAGCTGTTGATACCTTATTCCCTGGGGGAAGTTGTGAATCTGCAACAAAAATTGGCGCAGTTCCCGCGCCTCGATTTAGTCGGCTCTGCCACACCGCTCGAAAAACTGTCTCGCCTCTCAGACTACCTTAGCCGTGAAATTTACATCAAACGTGACGACGTCACGCCGATGGCGATGGGCGGTAATAAACTGAGAAAGCTGGAGTTTCTGGCTGCCGAAGCCCTGCGTCAGGGGGCCGATACGCTGGTCACTGCCGGGGCTATCCAATCCAATCACGTGCGCCAAACGGCGGCGGTGGCGGCCAAACTGGGCCTGCACTGCGTAGCATTGCTGGAAAACCCAATCGACACCCAGGAAGAGAATTACCTGACCAACGGCAACCGCCTGCTGCTTGGGTTGTTCAACGCGCAGGTGGAGATGTGCGAAGCGCTGCATGACCCACAGCAGCAGTTGGCCGATTTGGCGACGCGCCTGGAGGCACAGGGTTTCCGCCCTTATGTGGTGCCGGTCGGCGGCTCTAACGCATTGGGTGCGTTGGGTTATATACAGTGTGCGCTGGAAATTGCCGAACAGAGTCGCCTCAGCAATGTCGCGTTCAGCTCCGTGGTGGTGGCGTCCGGCAGTGCAGGAACCCATGCCGGGCTGGCGGTCGGTCTGCAGCAACTGTTGCCAGAAACTGAGCTGATCGGTGTGACCGTTTCACGCAAAGTCATCGACCAACTGCCCAAGGTGGAACTGATCCAAAAAGCGCTGGCCTGTTCGTTGGGCATCGATGAACTGGCGCCCATCACCCTGTGGGATGATTACTTTGCACCACAGTACGGCATGCCGAATGAAGAAGGGCTGGCGGCCATACAGCTGCTGGCGCAACAGGAAGGGGTGTTGCTGGATCCGGTGTATAGCGGCAAGGCGATGGCGGGTTTGATCGACGGTATAGCCCAACAGCGTTTCCGTGATGACGGCCCGATTTTGTTTATCCATACCGGCGGTGCGCCGGCGCTCTTCGCCTACCATCCGCAGGTGTGAGCCGAGTTTGTTATTCCATTTTGAACTATATTTATAAGGTTATATTCCTTCAAGCAGGCGGTCACACTGTTAAAGTGCTGATATCAAAAAAGATAAACAACAGATGGGGTGTTTATGATGTTTTCTAAAGTTCGTCGTCAACTGCTGCTGGGTGTGATGGGCGTTGCGCTGACGGCGGGGTTGAGCACTCAAACCTATGCCGCCGATAACCTGCTGGAGCAGGTGAAGCATCACGGTACTCTGGTTGTTGGGCTGGAAGGCACTTACCCGCCGTTCAGCTTCCAGGGTGAAGACGGCAAGCTGACGGGTTTTGAAGTGGACTTCGCCAACGCGCTGGCGCAGCATCTTGGCGTGAAAGCCAAACTGAACCCGACCAAGTGGGACGGCATGTTGGCCTCGCTGGATTCAAAACGCATCGACGTGGTGATCAACCAGGTGACCATTTCCCCGGAGCGTCAGAAGAAATATGATTTCTCCACGCCTTACACCGTCTCCGGTATTCAGGCGCTGGTGAAGAAGGGCAATGAAGGCACCATCACCAAGCCGGAAGATCTGAAAGGCAAGAAAGTCGGCGTCGGCCTGGGCACCAACTACGAACAGTGGCTGCGTGACAATGTGCAGGGCGTTGACGTGCGCACCTATGATGATGACCCGACCAAATACCAGGATCTGCGCGTAGGCCGTATCAATGCCATTCTGGTTGACCGTTTGGCGGCGTTGGATCTGGTGAAGAAAACCGGCGATACGCTGGCGGTAGCCGGCCCGGCGTTCTCTCGTCAGGAGTCTGGCGTAGCGGTGCGTAAAAACAACCCGGAACTGCTGGCTGCGATCAACCAGGCGATTGCCGAAATGCAAAAAGACGGCTCGCTGGCGAAGATCTCTGACAAATGGTTTGGCGCGGACGTAACTAAATAATGCACGAAAGTATCCAACTGGCGCTGGATTCAGCGCCATTTTTATTGAGGGGCGCGATACTCACTCTCCAGCTCAGTCTGGGGGGCATGGCGCTCGGTTTATTGCTCGGTTTTCTGCTGGCGCTGATGCGCCTTTCGCCGTTATGGCCACTGTCGTGGTTGTCGCGCTTCTACGTGTCGTTGTTCCGTGGCACGCCGCTGATTGCCCAGCTGTTCATGATTTACTACGGTTTGCCGCAGTTCGGTATCGAGTTTGATCCCTTCCCGGCGGCGCTGATTGGCCTGTCGCTGAATACGGCAGCCTATACCTCGGAAACCCTGCGTGCGGCGATTTCGTCGATCGAAAAAGGACAGTGGGAAGCCGCGGCCAGCATCGGCATGACTCGTTGGCAGACGCTGCGTCGGGTGATCCTGCCGCAGGCAGCGCGTACTGCATTACCTCCGTTGGGCAACAGCTTTATCGGCCTGGTGAAAGACACCTCGCTGGCGGCGACCATTCAGGTACCGGAGCTGTTCCGTCAGGCACAGTTGATTACCTCGCGTACGCTGGAAGTGTTCACCATGTATCTGGCGGCCTCGCTGATTTACTGGGTGATGGCGACTTTGCTTTCTGCGCTGCAAAATCGTCTGGAAGCGCACGTCAACCGCCAGGATCAGGAGTAACGCATGAGTGCCATTGAAGTGAAACAGCTGACCAAGCAGTTCAAAGGTCAAACGGTGCTGCATGGGATCGACCTGGAGGTCAGTGCGGGTGAAGTGGTGGCGATTATCGGGCCCAGCGGCTCGGGTAAAACCACCTTGCTGCGCTGTATCAACCTGCTGGAGGTGCCGGATTCCGGTACGATCCGCGTTGGTGATATTCAGATCGACAGTTCCAAACCGCTGAGCAAACAGAAAAATCAGGTGCGTGCGTTGCGCCAGCAAGTGGGCTTTGTGTTCCAGAGCTTCAATCTGTTCCCGCACCGTTCGGTGCTGGAGAATATTATTGAAGGGCCGGTCATCGTTAAAGGCGAGTCGAAAGCCAGTGCAGAGCAGCGTGCGCGGACATTGTTGGCGAAGGTAGGGTTGAACGGCAAAGAGTCGGCCTACCCACGTCGTCTTTCCGGTGGGCAACAGCAGCGGGTGGCGATAGCCCGCGCACTGGCGATGCAACCGGAAGTGATCCTGTTCGATGAACCGACTTCTGCACTCGATCCAGAACTGGTGGGCGAAGTGCTCAACACCATCCGTTCGCTGGCGGAAGAAAAGCGCACCATGGTGATCGTGACACACGAAATGAGCTTTGCCCGTGACGTGGCCGACCGCGCCATTTTCATGGATCACGGCCGTATCGTTGAGCAGGGTCCGGCGAAAGAGCTGTTCGCCAATCCTCAACACCAGCGCACCCAGCAATTCCTCGATAAATTTCTGAATCAGTAACCTGTAGAGGCCGAACATGTTCGGCCTTTAAATTAATAATCCTCGGCTTTATCTGTCCCTCATTGTGCAGGATTATTCGCAATGTATTCCCGTGTTAACGCCAATTCTCTTTCATTTCGGATGACTCTTTCCCAGTAACCACGCTGCCATGTAGGGTGTTGCAATTGGCGTGTCACTGCCGCTTTGTAACTGCGAATAATTATTGGAATGGCCACCCCTTTTCCTTCGCGAATATGCAGCAGCGCATGTATATGGTTCGGCATCAAGACAAAATGGTCTAACTGAACGTGGGTAAAATGCTGAGAGATTTCCAACCAGCATTGTTTTGCGATGATCCCATGGGCGTTCAGCAGCATGATCGAATCGTCTATTTTACCGAAAAGACACTGTCGCTGATGCGTGCAAATCGTCACAAAATAGATACCGATAGAGGCATAGTTATAATGGCGCAAGCGAAGGGTTTTTCGCGATTGGAAATGTGTCATTTATCCTCCTGAATTTCGGATACTTAATCAGAATTTGGCTGGATAAAACATATCTGAGGAGCGGTTATGCGAGGTGTTTTGCAGGAAACCGCTGTCATGTGCAGGGCGCAGCAATGAACTGAACCCCAAAT
>NZ_MCGS01000029.1:0-21485 GCF_002607755.1 Serratia sp. BW106 | reverse complement strand
GATTTATTCAACAAAGCCACGTACTGACCGAAATGAGCGCAAAAGCACTGGTGACATGGATGACGCACTCCGCATTGCAAGACATACCGCGCGAAGTATTACTGGTTCGCGGCAACGACTTTGTGTACGCCCTCCACGCAAATTTTGTGCTGCTACGTGATGTCCTCTCAGAAACACTGGAAGATATTGAGCAGCAGAGCCATGACCTCGAAGAAAGACTGGATAGCCTGGAACAGCGGCTGCAGATGCTGAAGACAGAGACTGATCATTTGTATTAGCTCAGACTTGACCTGGCACAACTACGATACAGGGCCAAACATAATCTGACAGGCAGCTCAGTGCCAAAAGCTGAAGTTGCTAGATTTGTTTATTTCATCAATATGTAACGTCATAACCATCCGACGCTCTTTCGCCACTTATGATTAGTAATTTTATCATTTTCGATTATTTTTTTAGAAATAGAACGAGGTTCCCTTCCAAGGTAATCAGATATTTCTGTTGGTGACAACTCAAAATCTACTAGCATGACTCTTAGTTTTTCCATTTCCTTCAAAGTCCAAGGTTTTCCATAATTTTCATAAAGAGAAACCATATGGTTCCTAGTTGCTCGCTTTCTCAGAGTTTCTTTTTCCCTCTGAAAAATTTCACTTTCAAATTGCGAATGGAATTCTTTGCCAAAGTTTCCATCGATTCTTTTTAAAAATAAATTGTCAAAAATAAGTTTGGATGCCACGTCTACATCAGGAGAATCAATAATAAGATATTTAATCTTTTCTAAATAAGGCTTCTCAATTTTACCCAAAATGCTTAAGTCTTTAGCATTAAAAAAACCTCTTAAATCAAAAGATTTAATGAGCTTTGATTGGATTACACTTTCAATTTTAGTTGCATTTGAATAACAGTAATTGGCCATTGGCAGAGCCCACACTACCAGTTGAGGCATATACTTTTCAAATGCAATATTCTCCCATTTGGCATCAAAAGTCTGTTTTTTTGCTAATATGTTTATAGGTGAATCAAAATGCAGTGTAGTTGAACCCCATATTTCATAATTCTTTGCCAAGGACTGATAGTGTTTTATATGATTTCGAATTTTGTAAGTTGACATAAGACGATATACGTCATCATTGTGACCTGCATTGTAAATTGTTCGATTTCCTCTCAGGTAACCTTCATAATGTTCATTTATCCTTCTCCCTACATTACAACTCACTCCAACATAAACAACACGATTAAAAATCCCTTGATGAACAATAAGATAAACCCCACTACAGCCGGACTTTCTGGCATCTGATATAGAACCTAAAAATCTCCATTCCATTTTAAAATTCCATCTTTGCGTTAAAGTTATTTTTATCATTATTTAACAATGATATCAACTAGTTAAATTAAAGTCTGATGAATTTTATAGTCATGTAAAGTTATATTCACTATTACCAGTGATTGTACAGTGCTGTGTAAGTATCTCGCATAATCGGAACACTCAATTTTGGTATCACCATCGAATGTACTCACAGTAAATAGCGGAAGTTGCCTTTGTTCTTAGATCTGAATACTATATGACTCAAATTTTGGTCTATAGACCAACTGGAAGCAGGTCACCACCTGCCTATGTTGCAGGTGATGAATGAACAGAGTATTAAAAGTTAATTTATTGACTAAGGTATTTTTGAAAGTTCCACTTCAAAAGTCGACGTGTTT
The DNA here is from genome assembly GCF_002607755.1 of Serratia sp. BW106. Classification (NCBI taxonomy): domain Bacteria; kingdom Pseudomonadati; phylum Pseudomonadota; class Gammaproteobacteria; order Enterobacterales; family Yersiniaceae; genus Serratia; species Serratia sp. BW106. The sequence continues at coordinate 19,784 of NZ_MCGS01000029.1, read as the reverse complement.
ATCTTAAGAACATGATCAACACCTTTATAAAGTTTTCGCAATTCATTTAATGCGTTTGCATCAATGGCTGAAAAAGAGTACGGTCGGATAAGATTGTTGAAAATTTCCTCGGAGTAAAAAGACCTCTTTTCTTGATCAAGGGAGTTCATTCTTTTAATGATGACTTCTAGAAGATATGTTTTTTGCTTCCTCTGCAATTTGTGTGAAGTAATAATCAGATACATCATTCCCCCCAAGGTAGTTGAGGCAAAGTACTCTGGAGATTGTTTTTTATCTTCCGTTGTCCAACCATCATAGCTAAGGTGTTCTGTTGCACCTGCCCATATATTACAGTTATAGATTAATTCAAATATCAGATAATCAAATCGTATTGGAAACTCTCTATTTATATCTATACTACCCGACATTTTATGACTCTCAATTATTTCCTTTAGGAAATCACGGTAATACATGAGCCACATATGATGTTTTGAACGTTTGAATATGGCTGTAGATATCATGACATCGAAAAATACCAATCCAACGAAGATAGGGCAGTCCCATCGCTCATTACTACTCGAAAAGTAATTATCCGGTTGATTGTAAAAACTAGAACTTCCTTTCTGTTTTTTTATGTAGCTAACTATATAATCACCCACAGGTTTCCATATCCCTACATCTATCGCCGTACGAATATCATTTAAATAAAAATTGAGCAAGGCATTACTTTCGTCGAGTGCATACTCTCCAGTATAAGAGCGATTCTGATTATCACGTAACTCTCTATAAATATTGCTATTTTGGCTAGATATTAAATACGTAAAGAAGTTTGTATTATATTCATCATTATCCCTAAACCGTAAACAGGTAACTTTCATTGCTACATGAGGGTGAGCATCAATTAAATGATGGGCGAATGGTTTTGATTTAAGAAGTTTAGAAATATTTAATTGAATGACTTCTTGGTTTTTGTCTTTATAAGGAAACGGTTTTGACAGAAATCTTCTGATTTTTTTAAATCGTATTTTTTTGATATTACCCTTGTCTATTATCAAGGGCAGCAATGGAGGATTTAAATAATCATGTACGCGAACATACCATTTTTTATTACTAATAATGTTAAATAGCTGTTCATGGTATTTATCAAAAAGATATCCCAGTTGTTCTACTTTTTTTGCCCGCAAATATTTTTCTGAAACACTGATCCAATATTTAAGATTTGCTTTTGGTATTCTTTTGCCTAGGATCTTAATGCCAAAAAATGCAATCATGATGCAAAGGCAAGTAAAAGATAATGTATCTTCGTTAAAACCCAATATCCAAGGGATTGGTTTTATTGGGATGAAACTTAGTAAGACCTTAGAATATATAACCACCAAGATTATTGATATAGAAAAGATAATAAATAGAATATTGAATTTAGATATTCTTAATTTTAAATCAACTCGCCTCTCATCTGTTAAGAGAGTGTACCAGGCAAGAAGTATGGCAAAGACTGCTAATGAACCATTGGTACCCATTATCACCTCTGAATTAAGTCACATTTAAAGATTCATAAATGTTTAAAACCATATGCTTATTGTAAAAAAGTCACGGCTTTTGCAGCAGAATTATCTGCATCATCCTGCCCTATTAATTTTGGTGCTTCGCTGGAATCTGCAATTTCTGCTCATGGTACGGAGCAGACAAACCAACTTACTGTCAGGTCTGCTTCGAGCTAGAAGCGGAGGTTAGCACTTTTAACCTCGCCAAAACTGACTACACTAGGAATGTGTTATTCAGTTCTCAACTAATTGTCTTTGAAACAACTCTATTCTTCAATTCAATTTCCAATTTAGATAACTGGTCATTTACTTTTTTAGAAAGAGTCTTATAGTCTTCAGTAACCTGCTCTTGGCTCTTGTTTGCTAGGAAAAATAAGGTACCTGACATCGCTTTCAGCAAGAGAATAGCGCGATCTGTATTGCTGAGATCATTGTTATTAGACCATCGGTCTATGGCTTTCTCGGTCAGACTTAATAGCGGTTCACGGAATAATCCTGAACCATTGACTACTTTTAATGCTTCTCTTTGAGCTTTAATTCTATTACTAAACTCACTCATGCTTGCCGCCAATAATTTTTAGTTTTTCTCGCATCCAAAGCTCAATTAAATGTAATTGCGCTTTGACTTTTTTAATGTCATCAGCATTCAGGATTTCACCAGTACCTCTGGTACAAAGCACTCTGGCCCTTTCTAATAATTGATAGGTCAAATCACAAACTGGTATACTATGAATGCCCAAATTACGCGCGGAATTTCGCGAAAAGTCGGACCTTACATCACAATCTAAAGAAAAACATGTCGCAAAATTTCGTATCGATAAAAACACTGAAGATAGATCAAAAATCGCTGTAAGATCAGATGTTTCAATCGAGCTTTTAGCGCTGATAAATATCTCCAGAAACTTTTCACAATCAGCTAAGCCTGAATTATAATTGCTCGGTTTACCTAAGCTCCGTAAATAATCAACGTTATCGAATGAATAAATGAGCTTGGATTCCAAAAAAAGATGCCAAGCGAATGGATTACCTTCTTTCCAGAGTTCATTTATCCGTTCATACGAGTAAATCGAGTAATCTCTCGGATTAAACCTTTCATCCCGACCATTGACAATAGCCAACATGTCAATGTCTGAAAATGAATCAACCTCTCCGCGACATATCGAACCAAAAGCATAGATATGCATAATTATCGCCTATTGAACCTTTTAATTATTATGGACATAAAGAAACCAAACATAATTAATCTTACTAAAACGACCATTGTCAGAAACGATGCTGAATATTGAGGGAGTAATAATGTCCCCAAAAATACCTGTGGGGACATTGCTAACGCGTCAAAATATGAGCTAACTAGTTTTGGATCACCATAGTTAAGGACGTGATGTAAAGCTATTATGCACAGAATAACAATGACAGCTCTGCATAATTTAAAAGCAGACTCTCCGTTTCCCCAGATAAGATCTAATGCCTTAAACTCAAACCATTCGCTAAACATTTTTAAGCGGTCAAATCCTTTATATTTCTTTCGGTAATAAGATTCTTTGGATTTCCATGCTTTATGAAGGTGCTCTCCTGTAGCCTGTAGTTCGATTGCTATGGCTTTATTTGCTGATTTTGAATCACCTATTTGCTGATAATTCAAGCGTAACGAACGCGCAAACTTGAGCTTAAGGTTGTCCAGTCCAGGGCACCCATTTTCGAGAATGTCATTATCAATGTGGGTCTTATCAAAAGTGGCATAGTCAAATTTGCAGCCACTAAAACTTGACCCCATTAAGTTGCAATTTAAAAATCTGCAACCGGTAAAGTCACAGTCCTGAAAACTACAGTTTCTGATGTAAGCAGCATCGAAAATACAGAAGCTGAACTTCACATTTTTGAATTCAATATTTAATGCAACTAATCGTTCAAATAATTTATTAACAAACTTATCCTTGGCTACTACAGAGTCAAATCTTTTGTCTGACAGCTTTTCTCTTCCGCTATCTTTTATCATTTTTTTCTCTATAAGCTAATAGACTAAACTTTATGAATCATAATGCTTTTTTTGGCTGATTTGAAGCCATGCTGACCTACTATAGCAACTTCCGCTTGTGGCACTTAGCTGACCATCAGGATGACCACATCCTGGACCGAGCGTTTTATCTCCAGTTCGGGGCGTGCGTTTTCACCCTTATTTTGCATTAAGCAGCGAGTACCATTCTACATTATTAGTACACAGCGTAGCTTTATTATTCGCTGTAGGGGCATGACTGTTCGGTGCTCGCCCTGGCTGCGCTCCGCCTCACTCATGCCCCTACAGCGATACTTGTTAAGCCTGCCTATACACACAAAGTTGCATTCCTTTGCAGCTTCTTCCCGATCAGATTTTATCCATCAAGTAACGATGCGCTTTGGATGCCGCGCTGGCGGCCTTGAAAATATAGCGTTTGTCGTTCTTCAGTACTTTCAGCCAGGAAGCGATATAGCTTTCATGCTGCACCTCTCCAGCGATTCCCAGATCCGCCATCAGGAACGCGCTTCCCAGTTCGGCGATCAACTCCTCAAACGCATACCCCTCACTGCCAAACTTCCCTTTCATTTCACGGTTCAGTCGACTTTTTGCCCCACTCCAGTGAATCAGCTCATGCAGGCCGGTGGCGTAGAAATTGGCAGCATCGGTAAAAAGACAACGCTCAGGTAAGCGGATTTCGTCGGTTGTCGGTGCAAAAAAGGCGTTTTGTCCCTTCTCAATGATGGTTGCACCGCTGTTTCGGAAAAGCGCTTCCGCACGCGCTACCGGCTCAAAGGTCTCTGCCGGGCAAACTGCTTCGTCCCTCAGGGGCAAACCACCAATTTGCTCAACATTAAACACGGTGAACGTCTTTAGCATCGGGATATAGTCAGTTTCTCCGTCGTCATTTTCCTTTTCCAGCGTGGTATAGAAAATGGCGGTAGTACCGTGCTCTCCTTTGCGTACCTGCCCGCCTTCCGCTTTTGCCTGTTTGTAGGTCATCCAGCGCGAATCACTGAATCCCTGTTTTGAGGCACTGCACCATAGCAACATGATATTCATTCCACTGTAAGCAGCACCAGTCGCGTAGTTTGAAGGTAATCCTGACAGGCCCGGTACGCGCTGCCACGGGCAGGACCACGGCTTAACGCCTGCTTCAAGGGCAGAAATGATGTTGTCAGTAACGGTCTGATAAATATCTGTTTTGATTTTAGAAAATTTCGTTTTTGAGGAGCCGGACGGGTCCAGCGGGGATATGCTGGTCGCCGTTGCGGTGTTAGGGGCGCTAGTCTGGGTATGCAGGGAAATAGTCATGATTTTTTCTCCGTCAGTGGTGTGATTTTCGTCTTCGTATCGCCTGACGGTTCGCTTTCCCTGCATCGTTCTGGCCCGCAAGGGCGCAGCATGCGTGCCATTTACCCTTGCGGGACGGGTTGCGCTGGGAAACGATTAACCGGAAGCTGGTACGGGAACGAAAAACACACGGGAGAAAAAACTGACCCTGCATAGCCGGGCGTAGCGCCACTTGCTTCGCAGTGGTGAAAAGGGTTGAGTGCTGGTGTTTAAAACTTGAATTTAGCTGTGTCAGTTCAGACATGAGTTGGCAGTATTTGAGGTAAGACACTCTCAAGTCTGACATTTTTATTTAGCGAAAGTGGACGTTAGAGAGTACAAGCTAGGCATAAAGCTCCCCCAAGGCTATGTCTGTTGAAGAATAGTGAGCTCTGCCCAAAAAACAGGTAGGTTTTGCCTGTAAGTGCAAAGGTCCTGTTCGATCCGCATCTATTTAGCTAAAAGCTAATGGTTTTATCGATGAAACCCAATGGGCTAAATTTGGTCATGTTTTGGTTTTAACCCTAGCAATATACAAGTATTATTTTAAGATTAATCTACTTCCCCTTCTTTCCCTCGCCATGCTTTCGGCGTATGCGAAAATCATGTTTAAGGTTATTGCCCATGGAGTTATGGATATTTATAGCGGCGATTTACGTAATTTACTTATTGTTTTTCAAGAAGAAAAAGAATAAATCCGCAGGATCTTATGCCTCCAAAACCGTGAAAGCGCCACCTAAAGAATGGCTTGCTGATATCAAGAAAAAAGAGGCTGTTGTGAGAAACGTTGACAGTGAAGATGATGTTCTGGCGAGCTTTACGTTGAGCGGCGATCGGAGTGTCGATTACAGAGCAGCAACGATTCAACGTCGGAGCCCTTCAAAAACGACGGGGACTTTGGCTCGATGGGTGCTACCTGGTGAGGTGACCATTGTAGGTGGTGTGGAGATCACCGGTGGTTACTTCTATTTAGGTCAGCGGATGAAGCCCACCGGGCAGAGCTTCAGCGAGTATTATGATGATGGCACTGAGGCATCATTAATTGATGACACGCTCAACATTTACCCACAACATTATCTTTACGAAGATAGTTCATTGGGATATTGGCCCAGTTATTCCTCGCTTTCACCTGATGCGCGCGGTGCGTATCTCAGTTGGCTGTCCAGCGACAGGCGTGACGCGTCATGCTCAGTAGGTTACGTTTTTATCTATCTGTATGGCCTAGAGAGAAAAGCACTGGTTGACAGCCGGGATGGTAATAAACCTGACGCTGAGTTCCGCAATCTGTTTAATGAAGTCTGCCGGTTAAGATCGGTATTCATTGAGAATCGCTCCTTCCGGAATTACTCGTCCCAGTTACTTGAAGCAATGTCTATTCTGCGCCCGGACATTGGTCTGGTCGCAGATCTTGGCCAGGGTTCGAGTTTCAGCAATCTTATGCTGTTTAAGTTAGCTTTAGCAAAGGCTGTGGACGCTGGAGTTCCTGTATCAGCCGATCTGGCGCTGAGGTGGATAATAAATCATACAGAGTATGCGTTGCGAACTCCCGCCCGCCGCTGCGCGAATGAATTTGCTGCGCTTTTCAAACGGCGCTATACCCTCAAATACGGTGAGGGGATGGTTGTCAAACCTAATAAAACACGACTACGATTGGATTACACACCAGCAAGCCCCAGTCTGCGCGGCTTTCGTCTTCCTGTTCCAGACTTGCCTGATCCTAGTGCATTGAAGGGCCCAGTCCAGAAAATCATGACACTTGCAGAGATCTGTACAGATGAACTGGATGCTTACAGCCGCTACCTTGGCAGAAAAGGTACGTCAGAAAATGACACTGCTGCAATTATGTTGCTGCCTGTGGAAATCATTAACGAAAGCGCTGGAAAAGTTTTAAATACATTCAAACGCTGGGCTGATGAAGTGATCGCGAGTCGCAAGGGGTTAACCACCGCTGCTGACTTCTGGGTACACATGGGAGCCAATTGCCCGGTAAAAATTAATAAAAAAGAGGCCGACCTGATGAAAGCCTTTGCCCTGAAAATGGGCTATTGCCTGGCACCGGATCCGTTTTACCACCATGTGAAAGCAGAAGCTGACGGCGCGCTGGTTTTATTTGCCGCTAGTGAGGGTGCGCGCTTCTCACCATCTCCGGCATTTCTCTCAGCGGTAATGACACTAAGACTTGGGTCAATGGTAGCCTTAACCGACAATAGCCTTGATCAGGCCGAGCAGAAAGTGCTGGAAAATGCGATCGACCATAATTCTGGCTTTAGCGAAAATGAAAAACGCTCCTTACATGCGTATTTGACGTGGCAGCTTCATACCCCGGCCAATATGACGGGAATGAAAAATAGAATAGCGCCGCTGAGTACGATGGAAAAATTAGCAGTAGGTAAGGTTATCGTCGGAGTAGCCTGCTCTGATGGGAGAATTGAGCCTGCCGAAATTAAACAGTTGGAAAAGATTTATTTGAGCCTGGGACTGGATCCATCAACTATTTCCGGCAACATCCATCAGCATTCGACGACAGAGGTAATCCCGCAATCGTCCGCATCAGCAAGTCTTGGGGCCACTGAATTCACGCTGGACGCCAACGTACTGGCCCACCATGAGTCGGCTACAAACGATGTTCGTAAATTACTTAGCGCAATTTTTACCGAGGACGAGCCGGAATTTCGTGAGAGCGCTCCCGTAACCGGGGCGCAAGAGGGTGGCCTTGACAGTGCACATAAACAACTCTACCACAGCCTTCTGGAGAAGGAGCAATGGCCCCGGAAAGAGGCGACAGAACTTTGCGAAAATCTTAATTTGATGCTCAGCGGTGCGCTTGAGGTTATCAATGACTGGTCCTATTCAGTGGTTGATGCACCAGTAATGGACGATGCCGATGATGAGATCTGGGTAGACCTGGAAATTGCCAAAGAACTAGAGGGATAGTTGATGTCTGTGACACGCATAAGAGTTAAAGAACGGGATGCTATTATCCAATCACTGAAGTCTGGTGTAACGCCAAGAATAGGCATTCAGCACATCCAGGTGGGCCGGATGAATGAGATAACGGCCCTCCACAAGGATATTGAGCGGATAGCGGACGGCGGCGCAAGCTTCAGACTTATCATCGGTGAATACGGATCGGGCAAAACGTTCTTTCTGAGCGTGGTACGTTCTATTGCACTTGAAAAAAGGCTGGTAACAGTCAGTGCAGACCTTTCCCCCGACAGGCGCATTCACTCATCGGGAGGTCAGGCGCGCAATCTCTACTCAGAGCTTATGAAAAACATGTCCACCCGCAACAAACCTGATGGTAATGCGTTACTCAGTGTTGTGGAGCGGTTCGTCACGGAGGCGAGGAAGGAGGCTGATGCGGATGGCGCTCCAGTCTCGTCGGTTATTCACCAACGCCTGGCTGCTCTGTCAGACATGGTGGGGGGATATGACTTTGCTAAAGTCATCGATGCCTTCTGGCGCGGACATGAACAGGATAACGAGACGTTAAAATCCAATGCCATTCGCTGGCTGCGGGGCGAATACACCACAAAAACCGATGCCCGCAACGATCTCGACGTCCGGACGATTATCTCAGATGCCTCGTTCTACGATTCACTGAAGCTGGTAAGCCTGTTTGTCCGTCAGGCAGGCTATGCCGGATTACTGGTCAACCTCGACGAGATGGTAAACCTTTATAAGCTGAACAACACTCAGGCGAGGACGGCGAACTATGAACAGATCCTGCGGATCCTGAATGACTGTCTGCAGGGTTCTGCAGAGAATATTGGTTTTGTTCTTGGAGGCACGCCAGAATTCCTGTTTGATCCGCGTAAAGGGCTTTACAGTTATGAGGCGCTGCAATCACGTCTGGCGGAAAATCGGTTCGCTCAGAAGGCAGGTGTGATTGACTACTCGTCACCCACGCTACATCTTGCCAGTCTCACCCCAGAGGAATTGTATATTTTACTGAAAAATCTTCGCCATGTTTATGCAGGCGGAGAGCCCGAGAAGTATCTGGTATCGGATGATGCACTTACCGGTTTTCTGCACCACTGCAGTAAAACCATAGGGGATGCTTACTTCCGTACCCCCCGAAATACCATCAAAGGTTTCCTGGACATGCTGGCCGTGCTGGAACAAAACAGCTCGATAAACTGGCAGACGCTAATCTCGGGTGTGGCAATTGAAGATGACAGGCCCAGCGATATGGATGACGGCATTGCACAGGATGAAGATGATGATGACGGCCTGGCCAACTTCAAATTATGAGCAGCGCTTACGATAGTCTCGATCCACGCGTTCGTAAGTGGGTTTATAAGCAGGGCTGGTCTGCCTTAAGACCCCTGCAAGAGAGCGCCATCCCGGCAGTTTTAGCCCGTGACCGGGACGTGCTAATTAGTGCAAGCACTGCAGCGGGTAAAACCGAGGCTTTCTTTCTGCCTGCCTGTTCAGCAATTGCAGGTATCACTAACGGGTTTGGTATTGTTTATATCAGCCCACTTAAGGCGCTGATTAACGACCAGTACCGTCGTCTTGAGAGCCTGGGCGAGGCGTTGGATATGCCGGTGACACCCTGGCACGGTGATGTACCACAAAGCATAAAGAAGAAAATCCGCACTAACCCGTCTGGCATCTTGCTTACTACACCGGAATCACTTGAGTCTTTGCTCATAAACTCACCGGGCTGGCTCAAACAGGCGTTCTCGCCAGTGGCCTACATTGTTATTGATGAGTTTCACGCTTTTATTGGTTCTGAGCGCGGCATGCAACTACTCTCGCTTCTCAACAGAATTGATCATGTGCTGGGACGTCATGCGAATCCGGTTCCCCGCGTTGCATTGAGTGCTACGTTAGGAGAACTGGATAAGGTGCCTGAACTGTTGCGTCCGGATAAGCGATTGTCCTGCGAAACTGTGGCAGACAATAATAGCTCGTCCACACTGCAGGTGCAGGTCAAAGGCTATCTCGAGCCAGTGACTAAAAAGGGAGAAGAACCTCAACGCTCAGCAGAAGAACAGGTCTGCGCTGACATCTTCAGACTCTGCCGTGGCGATTCCCATTTAGTCTTTGCAAACAGTCGAAAGCGCACTGAAAGCATTGCGGCGATGCTGAGCGACATGTGTGAGGAAAATGTTGTTCCGAATGAATTCTTTCCACATCACGGATCCTTGTCCAGGGAATTACGCGAGACGCTTGAAGCCCGCCTACAGCAGGGGAATTTGCCCACAACAGCAATCTGTACCATGACGCTTGAGCTGGGTATTGATATAGGTAAGGTGCAGTCAGTTATACAGGTCACTCCTCCGCATTCCGTCTCCAGCTTGCGTCAGCGTATGGGCCGGTCAGGGCGACGCGATTCTCCATCGGTTCTGAGAATGCTGATCTCTGAACAAGAACTTACCGCAACCAGCAGCATTGTAGATCACTTGCGGCTGCAGCTTGTCCAGTCGATGGCGATGATCAGATTGATGATCTCTAAGCGATGGTTCGAACCAGCAGATACTCGCCAGATGCACTACTCCACACTGCTGCACCAGATTCTTGCGATCACCGCACAATGGGGCGGAGTTCGAGCCGATCAACTTTGGACGCAATTATGTCAGACCGGTCCGTTCCGAAACATTGACGTAAATGATTTCAAAAGTCTGCTTAAGTATATGGGGGCAAACAGCCTCCTCACACAACTTGCTAGCGGAGAAATGGTTATCGGGGCTGAGGGGGAAAAACTAACTAACCATTATACGTTTTACGCTGTGTTCAATACTCCAGAAGAATTCCGCATTGTCACAGGAAACCGAACCCTTGGCACAGTGCCTGTGGACTCCCCTCTTCTGCCTGACCAGCATATAATCTTCGGTGGACGACGCTGGAAAGTGACACAGATCGAGGTGGAGAAAAAAGTTATCTATGTTGAGGCGACCAAAGGAGGACAGCCGCCACAGTTTAGTGGTGGGGGTATGTCTGTACATGATGTTGTTCGCCAGGAGATGCTCGCTATCTACAAGGAAAATGATTACCGCATAGCCATAGGTAGCAAGAGAGTCGATTATGCAGATGCCACCGCCAGAAGTCTCTTTGCAGAAGGCTGTAACAACTTTAAGCGTTACAATCTGCAAAACTCCCATTTTATTTCCGACGGCCAGCGTAGTTACGTTCTCCCCTGGATGGGGGATAAAGTCGTTAATACGATAACGGCCTTGCTCATGCGTAGCAGCTTCAAAGCCAGTTCATTTGCCGGTGTTATAGAGATAGAGCACGCAAGTTTATCATCGGTCCAACATGCGCTAAAAGAAATGCAGTTGTCGGGCTTACCTTCAGCGTCTGAGCTCGCTGCAGATGTTCCAGAAAAATATCTGGATAAATATGACGATTACTTGCCGGAGTCCCTACTTACGAAAGGATATGGGGCAAAGGCGTATGACATAGAAGGCACGCAGATCTGGCTACAGAACAATATGCTGTAACCTATTCTCGTAATAAGGGTATAAATAAATTATTTATACCCTTATTACCTGTGGATTTACTAGATTTCAGCTCCGGAGCGTTACAGGGGTACTTAAAAAGTACTTTCCTCAGAATGGCATCATTTTTCTTATTTGCTAAAAGGATACTTGGTGCCGTTTTAGCTGACCGATTACTATAAAAACGCATTTGGCAGACCTAGACCCTAGGGTACGGGAACTATGGTGACAATACCGTCAAGAATGGTTAACTCAGCAATTTTCCATTCGTAGCATGATGACTCTAGCTCCACCGGACAGCGCAACTGCGTCAGACTATTATCAGTGACGATGGTGCAATGCATTGCCTGAGGCGTCATTTGTCCAGACTTTGAGTAATTGGTCGCTAATAGCTCATACCGGCTGAAATGCCAAGAGCTAATGTCTATGCGCTCTTTCCCAGGACCATGCCGCACATCTTCGTCAAGGAGGGCAAAGGGAGGCATTTCAAGTGCGCCTTTATTGCAAAAGTCGACGGAATATATTACTTGTCCATCTGGACCGATCGCTCGTAGCACGAGATCCATATCTTCTAGGCTGTCATCCCACTCAAGCTGAACATAACCTACGCAAGTATGTGTAAGTGCAGACTCGGTCTTGCTGGCTACTGGTTTGGGCGCCAAAGAAATGGGTTCTGGTGGGGGCAAACCAGGGAAAATGGCATCCCGGATAGCATTGCTCAAAGCCTGCGTTGCGGCATCTTGCAGTGGCGTTGCGCTCCCGATGAACTGGGCACGGGATTGAAGTTCGGTGGGTAGCACAGCGTTCAGCAACTGCTCATCTGCTGGCCCATGATTAACAACGTGAACAACAGCGTTGGGGCAACTACGAGCGTAGTCGGCAGCCGCTTGCGTGAAATTCGAAGTGTTGGCGTTAAGGTAATGTTTGCACTCAAGCACATAGGTCGTTTGCATATTTGCCGATTTCGAGATATCAGCCTGCAACACACGAAAGTCGGGCTGTATACCTTTCTTACGCTTGCGGCTTCGCCCAACCAATGCAGAACGCAACTCTGCCCATACGTCGAACTGCTTGTTGCCCCAATTAAATGTTGCCAAACGGCTGCCGCCAAACTCAAAGGAAAGCACTCCATCAACAGGATGAAAACGCATATCAGGGGCAATCCGTTCAACTACTGCGAGCATCCGCGTGCCCGCCCAGACAGAATAGAGCTCATGGCGGCGACGCCAAGCTGGCAGATTCAGCACATCAAGCAGATCCCGAATAGTATGATCCACCCAAATATCCGCCCACTCAATTTCACTTAGAGCTTCGGTCAGCGTCTCTAATGCCACTTCGGGATCCAGCTTCCCAGAAACTACCTGACTTGATATATTCTGCGCCCCAGATAATACGCCTACATCCCAATTATCGAACGCAGCAAACAACTGACCTCTCAACACATCTGCCTCTGAGTCAATATTGTTCATAGTTAAGGCTACATCGCGAACTTGTTTACGAGTATCACCATGAAGGCGCCAAAGCTCTATGAAGTCGGAAACTAGCCGGGAGATACGTGCTAGTTGGACGTCAATCCCTTTGTACATAGTCGGGGTTATCGCAATAACAGGAGGAAAGTCTGCGGGGGGATTATTTCTGGGGTAATCTGCAAGAAAGCTGGTCAGAACTCCTGAAATCGACCACATCAGATTACTGTTGGGCAGTTTCGGCCGCTTCTCCAGCACGAGTTGCGTGCGATGTACCACTTCCCGAAACTGCTCAAGCGTGGCCTTGATCGGGTCAGTCACATTGTCGAACTTAAATTCGACAGTCAACTGGTGCGATGTCTGTTTCGCCTCGGCTATGATCAAGACATCCAAGATATCCTTTATCATTTGGGCGAATCCAACTTGGCTTTTCAGCAACTCGATCAGCAACTGCTCAGTACTTATTGTGGGGTGGGACGAGGCAGCGTCTGAAATCAGCCAAGTATCCAATGACGTGACAGTTTCCGGCACTGCCAATGACTGCCTCAATAATTCTTCGACATCAGCATCTCTGCCGAGGCGCCCCCCCTTTAGTCGAAGTTCCAGCCCGGCACTTGAGCACAGGCTGCGCCATAGGTCCAGAGGCGAATCAATGGTTGTCATCCAAACACTCCATTAGTAATACATTGTTCAGATTGTGTCTCCCAAAGTATATTGACACAATCTATCAGCGCCTGTCACTTCCCATTCGATTATCAAAAAACTCCCCGAACCGGCGTGATTAAAGGGTTTGGGGGTGATTGACCTAATTCCGGTAACGTCACTTTTACCGTTATCAGCAGAGTTCTTTTGCTGGAGCGGGAGATGGGGGAGTTTGCGGACCGTTGACGTTATAGGAGGTCATTGTCAATCAGGTTTCATTATATCAAATTTACCGAGTTCTACGGTTTATAAAAATATCAATTCAAGTGAACACATACCGACTTTGATAAACTGTAATAAGCAGTTAATAAAATTTCAACAAGCTCATACAGCTATTATCCTCTTCCCTTTAGTCTATTCCATAATCTCCATATTTCGTTTCGGATTCCCATGAGATTTCTACTATTATCATGTAAATCATACATGCACATAAAAGTTATAATAGTTTTCAAAACAATCTTCATTCACACTTTGAGTGTTCAGCTGCTGCCAGAACACTCATCATGCTACAACAGACGCACTGAGGATTGGAGTGTTGGGGACTATACATATACGAAGTTGGTCGTTTAAAAATATGTTGTTTCCAGTCACAACTCGAGTTGGTATCGCAGAAACAATCCTTCAATAACATAACAAATCCTGCAATCCCGGCAAACAATGATGCAAAGGCGAAGGGAACATCAACAACCTCAGAATTGTCTGGCATTTGAATACTTCCGGTAGCACACAGTGCAGGCAAGACAGAGCGAAGTGGTTGTCCAACAAATTGATCGGGTACTACACCCCGGTTTCCGGCAACTGTATTTGCTTCTTGCAGCGTTAACCCTCGACCACTATCAAGTAGGATACGAACCAGATCTGGACGAATTCCCGTCTGTTGGCAAATCTCAGCAACTTCATCAAGAGCGGTAGTAGTCTTCTCTAAGTAGCCACATGCTAAGCATGCTCGTCCATCCCCTGGCTCATACTTTCCTGCACCTACGCGAACTCCCTCAGTCCACATATTCACCGCACGTTCAGGGAGTTTTAACGAAGCTTGACGACGGGCCTCTGCTGAATCAAGCCCAGTAATAACCCGATGTAGCCGATTATTATACCCCTGCTCTGCACAGTAACTATTGAGGTCTACTGGATGAGATCCCACCAACAGGTGGGGATGAGCGGCATCAAGCCTTTCTTTAACAGAAGTAACTTTAGCCATTCCCGGGTTTTCTGGCCGCATAAATGCGTAACGCTGACCATTCGAATGGCCATAATTATCTTGATCGACTAGATGAAGCGTTCCTGTAACCGTCCTAGGCCAATGTTCGAGTAACCAAACCAGTCCATGAGTGACCGCACCAACACCAAAAACATGTGTTTCTTTAAGGTTTAGAGATCCAACCTCAAGACTTTTGGCATCAAATAAATCTCGAATATCGACCTTACAGATGCCAAGTGGTGGGGAATCCATGCCCGCCAACTCTTCTTCAAATACATGATGAAATACTTGAGCAGCAGCCATTGCTGCAGCGAATGCTGGTCCTACCGGATTAGAACTATCACCACATATAGCTTCCGATCCAAGCTGAACTTCCCAGTCATTGGCACCCACATGAACTACGTAGCCAGTTTCATAATCAATTGTTTTGCCGACGAAAACCGTACAATCGTAGGGTGGATTCCAACCAATACTCAGCCCATCAGCCGGGGCGCCACCAGATTTCGCAGCATTTACTGCTGTATCCAGTTGCAGTTCAGCACCAGAACCGGAAAAATCAATATTGGGCCATAGACGTCCCAGAACATCCGCTAGAACTTCTGCCAATAATTTTGCGGATTTTGGCAACTCATCAGATGGTGTTACTACAGCAATACGGGTCGAGCCTAGCCGACCTGCAAGTGCTAAATCACCGAACAGCGCCTTAAGTGCTTGGGCATTCTTATCAGTAGCAGTACTCATGACAGCACCAACCTTTCTGTTATCTCGTCAGATGACCACAGTCGCCAATCGTCGTCTTCTCGCTCATAAACATTTACGCCTTTAAACAAATTGAGGCCGTACTGACAGTAATGCGGGACGATAATACTCAACGCACCAACATGTCGAACAACTTCCCACTCTCTATCCAGTTTAGACATTCGGACATCGGCTCCTGGATGAGTATGCAGCTGAATTACGCTTCGTTCTTTTTTTTGAAAATTATCTAGCTGAATCCGTTGAAGTTCTTGACCCGAAATATGAACCCACACCCCATGTTCAGACACACCAGGGCTTTGGTGAGGCACAATACATCGAGTGATTTCAGCTACATTAACCTGTTCAGTTTCTTGGCGAGAGGCCGCCCAGATGGCAAAAACTTCATGCTGACCACAAAGAAAAGCCTTTTGAGTTTCAGCAATAATCCGCTGCGATATTTTCCACTGATTATATTTCATGACTTCGTGACTCCTTGGCTATTGAGATCCTTGGTAAGCTGTATTACTAATTGCAATATGCTATAGCGAGTATCACCACGTATTGAAGCCCATGAAACGTCTTGATGACCAGCGTGGTTGTGGTACTCCCTCCACCCTTTAAAACAAAACCAGCAGTTGGGTTTACCATCCTGATTAACATTATGGAATCCATTTCCCAATGGCACTTTCTGAGAACCCGACAATAATGAATTACCTTCTTGATCGGTCCACCATCCACCTACGGGGCGGTAAGGATAATCTGCCCCGTCAACACGAAGCCGAATACTGGTCTCATAAAGAGACCAGTCCAGTTCAATGTCGAGATATGGAAATGAAAAGGCCAGAAACCTGACCCCAAACATTTCGTATCTCTCTGGTGCAATAAGTAGCGGCCGGATTGCGTTCTCAAAGCAAGCCTCTGCTAGTTTGGGATGTACGATGGCCGCTGTTTTCATCCTCCCCCCCCATTCTTTTTCGTAATAGACAGAACGTGTCCATCACGTACCCCTACTTCTTCAAGAGTCTGATTGGGGTCCAAAGCTCCTGTCCCAATATTGCCATCAGCCATGTCAAATTCATCAATCTTAGGCTGATCCGAATGCGGTAAGCATTGACGAATAGCATCACGAACCGTTATCTTTGCCGGGAAACGGTACTGCCGATCTTCACCATCAAGGATCACTATAACCTCGTAAAACTCGTCTTCCTCTTCACGAGGCACGGTGAAGAAACGATCATGTTTTTGAAGGATAATCCTATCATCATCTTCAATGATTTCATCAGCAAGGCCGTCCAGATCCGCCCATAGATCGACATCATTATTGCTTCCTGCTAACGTCTTCAACTCAGCACCAGTCAGTTTGGCATAGCGTAACTGCTGGTTTTCAACATCATTAAGCACAAACGTCAGAGAATTACGGATGCGGGGGTTTTCCGGGACTGCCGGCTGACCATCACCGATGCTGAACTGCTCCCCACCCCGAACGAAGATCACATCCCTTGCAGATAGTGGAATATCAACGTCGCCGTCCACTTCGAACAATAGCTGCTCACTAGGACCAAGTTTCGCTAAGTTGATAAGATCCTGGCAGCGTATAGCACCAGGTGTGATGGACCTAGCCTCTCGGTCAATAGATATAGATACTTTATGTGCAGGCATAGCTGCTCCTTTCGTTAATCGGAATCGTTTTTCAACCGCACCAATAATGGTACAGAAGCTAAAAATTCACTCAAAAGACTTGACTAACGGGCGCAGCATAACGACACTCACAATCGCCAAATCGAGCTTGGCGTTATGCTGAGTTCACCCGAGGGCAGGCCTTGAGCTTGCCCTCTACTTCTCTGATTTAGTCATCGCGCCTCTTTTTGCAGACTCCTTGTGGAAACAGGACTTGCTGCTATCGATTATTTAACTTCAATTAAACTCGACTTCGTTTGGTCTTAGCCTCTATGAGTCCTAGATTTTTACTTCACAATCTAGGGTCCCTAGGGGGATTAAAGTGAGTTGTTTTTAAAAAAACAAAAACAGTTTCCTTACTTACGAGTTAGTCTGTTATTGAAAAAAATCACCTTTACCAACTCACAATAACGACAATACATAATCACAATGATGATGTCAACAGGCCATTATGGTTTGACAAGTGGTAATTTTGCACTAATATGGTAATCATGAAAACAAACTCAACTGGCCATATCGATTCCCCACTTTCCGCCCTCTCGCGAACTCAGCTTGAGCGCCTCTCTTATGTTGAATTCCGTCTTTATTTTTTAGGTACAATAAGACGTCAAGATTTAATGGAGAGATTTGGGATAGCCCCAGCCGCAGCCACAAGGGATCTCAGCGAATACAAGAGATTAGCTCCCGCTAACATCGCTTTCGATAACCTTTCGAAAATATATGTCATTACGAAAGAGTTTGTTCCATTATTCGAACATATTCCCGATCGTGTACTAACTGCATTGACTCAAGGGTTTGGGGACGGCATCAATCCTGTTCAAGGGTCACTGGTGACAAGCGAGGTACCTCCGGTTTTAAACCGGCTAGACCTAGCGATATTGGCACCCATTTCGAGGGCTATCTACTCAAAAAAAGTTGTCCAAATCAGCTACTTCTCAGGCACAAGTGGTGCATCGCAGCGTGAAATAGTTCCATTCGCTTTGGCCTCTGATGGTTTGCGTTGGCATACACGAGCATTTGATCGGAAAAAAAATGAATTCCGTGACTTCGTTCTTAGTCGTATGAACGAGACTGTACTTATAGAAGAAAGCAATCCCTTGAAACATGAATTGTATGACCAAGACATACAGTGGAACCGGATCCTTGAATTAGATCTAGTGCCACACCCCGGGAGAAAATCACCTGAATTAGTTAAACGTGACTACAACATGGTTGATGGTGTTTTTCGATTAAAAGTTCGCGCAGCAATGGCTGGGTACGTCTTGCGTCAATGGCATGTGGATTGTTCACCTGACCATAGCATAAAAGATGAAGCTTTCCGTTTGTGGCTGGATGATCCTCTTGCCCTCTATGGTGTTGGTAGTGCGATATTTGCCCCCGGCTATGTTTCCCCTAAATCCAGTTAACTGGATTCTAAATAGGCCATCACGAAATCTATTACGTTTCAGATAATTCGATGGGTTACTCAGCGATATGAGGCAGGATATATAGCTGAGTTGACCTGCTCCCAGTTGATTAGTACACCCCGATGTTAGTAATGTCTTCATAAGCCACATGAGGACATCCCCATGAAGAAGCGTTTTTCCGACCAACAGATCATCAGTATTCTCCGCGAGGCTGAAGCCGGGGTATCCGCCCGTGAACTCTGCCGCAAGCACGCCATTTCCGATGCCACGTTTTACACCTGGCGTAAGAAGTATGGCGGTATGGAGGTGCCTGAGGTTAAGCGCCTGAAGTCGCTTGAGGAAGAGAACGCCAGACTCAAGAAGCTGCTTGCCGAAGCCATGCTGGATAAAGAGGCGCTTCAGGTGGCTCTTGGGCGAAAGTACTGACGACAGACCAGAAGCGGGAAGCCGTGATGTTGATATGTGATGCGACCGGTCTGTCGCAACGTCGTGCCTGCAGGCTCACGGGTTTATCCCTGTCGACCTGCCGCTATGAGGCTCAGCGCCCGGCTGCAGATGCGCATTTATCGGGGCGCATCACTGAGCTGGCACTGGAGCGCAGGCGTTTTGGCTACCGTCGCATCTGGCAGTTGCTGCGCCGTGAAGGGCTGCATGTTAATCATAAGCGCGTGTACAGGCTTTATCACCTCAGTGGCCTGGGCGTAAAACGCAGAAGACGTCGTAAAGGGCTGGCAACAGAACGTCTGCCGCTGCTCCGTCCGGCGGCGCCCAATCTGACCTGGTCGATGGATTTCGTCATGGACGCATTGGCCACCGGTCGCAGGATCAAGTGCCTTACCTGCGTAGACGACTTCACGAAGGAATGCCTGACGGTCACTGTTGCCTTTGGGATTTCAGGCGTGCAGGTCACGCGTATTCTGGACAGCATTGCGCTGTTTCGCGGCTATCCGGCGACGATAAGAACGGATCAGGGCCCGGAATTTACCTGCCGCGCACTCGATCAATGGGCCTTTGAGCATGGCGTGGAGCTGCGACTTATCCAGCCCGGCAAGCCGACACAGAACGGATTTATTGAGAGTTTTAACGGACGCTTTCGCGATGAATGCCTGAATGAACACTGGTTCAGTGACGTCAGTCATGCCAGGAAAACCATCAGTGAATGGCGTCAGGATTATAATGAGTGCCGCCCGCACTCCGCGCTGAATTATCAGACGCCGTCTGAATTTGCGGCGGCCTGGAGAAAGGGTAATTCTGATAGTGAAGGATCCGACATTACTAAGTGGTTTGGCCCCTATATTTC
>NZ_MCGS01000028.1:64674-83683 GCF_002607755.1 Serratia sp. BW106 | reverse complement strand
TCTGATTTATTCAACAAAGCCGCGCGAAGGCCACGCCAACCTTTGTCCAGTACGTGTTTTTTTCACCCTGTGCATCGGGCTGACTTTCCTGGGTGACAAATACGTGATAAACGGGTTTTCTCATGGAATTTCCTTTGTTCAAAAAACAGTAAATGAAATAAACCAATCACATCCCGGTTCTGCATTCCGGTTTTAACGGGTCAGCGAGAACATTCAGCGGCACCCTGAATTGTGGTTACGTGACAGCCCGAACCATTCTGTTAAAGAGCAATACCCGGCCCGGGCGAATTAACGTCCATCAGGGCAACCATGCGGTAATGGCGCTTTCAGATTCGGATATCTGGCGCGGGATATGAATGAGAAACTCAAAACAAAAAGAAGAGAGAAAAATAAACGGAGCATTTAAGATGCAGCGAGAAAAATGGGGAAGGAAAAACACGCCAGAGCGGTATTAATATTCACCGGGAATAATAAAGACGTGCAGGGATATAATATCTCCACACGTCTTTGTTACCCTGTCAGCGGTTGAGGCGTTCAAGTTTTTCCTGACATTCCGTACAGGTGGTTACACCCGGCAGTGCTTGCCGTCGCTTTTCTGGAATGGGTTTACCACATAAACGACAGTGGAATAATGATGGCGCTGGCCCTGGTTTGAAACGACTCTGTTCAATCATCTCATCCAGTCGCTGTTCATTAAATTCCTGATCGCGGTCGATCTCATCCGGCATGTGACGTCCTCCTGTCAGCGGCAACTCCCTTTTGACAAAGCGTGATACGCCTCCATACCATGGTGAGTGACAGCCCCTGAAATCTTGGTAGTAGGACTTCAGTTACCTGCATCATGGCTATCAGCGCGTTGGGGGATTCAAGGTTTTCCACCCGGCACTTCTGCCATTGCAGCCAGATAGCCGCATCCGTCTCTTCATCCGGTTCAGGCGTTCGGCCATACGGCACGCTTACACCCAGCAACCGTCGGCGAAGGCAGACTTCATTTGATGTCAGGCCAAAATAGTGGTTGAGCAACGAGATAGAGCCACCCAGGCGGATAGCACGGTTAATCTCCTGTTGATGGTGGTATTCCTGGCGGGCCTGCGCCAGTAAATGATGCAGAACATCATGGCGGACACTGACCGAAACAAAGGGAGCTGCCGCCCGGCTGACCGTAAACAGTTCATCGAGTGATAACTGATTAAGAGCATTCATTTCGTCGAAAGTAAATCCGAGGGATTCACAGTGACGAATATTGCCTTCTTTCAGAGCGTGCAATGCATCAGTTAAGATGGTGTAATTAATTAATGGAATCATTCTGTTATCTCCTCAATCTATATGGAAAAGTTGAGCAAATAAACGGACATTTTTAACTGATCTAACGTCCGGCTAACTTAAGGTTGATCCATTCATCAATTTCCGATTCGAGCCAGGCCACACTGGCCGGGCCAATTTTTATTGAACGTGGGAACGAACCATTTTTCATATACAAGTAAATTTGAGAGCGTTTCAAACCGGTTTTTTCTTCGACCTGTTTTAAACGTAATAACTGATGTGATGTCATTGTATTCTCCTATTGTGGAATGACTGGTGCATGTCCAGAGAAAATAAAAGAACACAGCAGTAAGCTTAGGAAAAGCCGATAGCACCTTATTACTGATGGGAAGATCCTTAGTACGGTTTTTTAGTGAATAAATAATACGTTATTAGTTGTATAAGGATGTGGAGAAGGATAGTTGTGCTGCTGTGTAGTTTTCAGCGTTTCGCTGCTGCAATGGTGTCATGGCTTAGCGTGATAATGAGGACAATAAAAAGATGCGGTTAAATACATTCATTGTGAATTTCAGTCAGGGGGGCGTTACCACTCTGGCGGTAATGCGCTATGAAGCATCGCCATAGAAGTATTCTGTGTGGTCGAAACATATATGCTCAACTACTTCCTTAACACAATGCTGAATTGATTGTGCTTCCCGATCATGTATAGACCGATCCAACAGATATAATACCGTCCTTTGATTCTTGTTATCGTTAAGGCGGCTGAGGCAATATAGTCCTGGCTGGAGGTTCCATGCGATAAAGATTCTGTAGTGTGATCCCCCGCACAGGGAGACGGATATGGCAGCTCTATGACTCACCTCTGGTTTCTTGGAAAACCTGATGTCGCTAAATATCGGTTAAGTGTGCGCTTGTTTTCCGTTCGGCAAAATAGTGTGCGGGTGTACTGCCCATGGTTTTTTTGAACATGGTGATAAACGCATTAACCGATTCATACCCCAGATTAGCTGCAACATTCTGAACCGAAACGCCGCTAGCCAGTTCCCGGAGAGCAATTATCAGTTGCAGTTGCTGACGCCAGCGTCCGAACGTCAACCCGGTTTCGCGCAGCATTAAACGCGCGAGAGAACGCTCGCTAAGCGCCAGTCTTTTTGCCCATGCTTTGAATGTGCTTCGGTCATCAGGTTGACTGACCAGAGCATCGGCCATGGCGCGGATTTTAGGATGCGACGACACAGGGAGGCTCAGTTTCTGCTGAGGCATGGTGGCTAATTCATCGAGTGTTACTCTGGTCAGTCTGGCGGGATGGCTTTCCGGTGGATATTCGACGCCCTCGCGGGTTAAACGGGCAACAAGTTCTTTAATCAGACTGGAAATTGCCAGAGTACAGCATCGCTCCGGCAGCGCGACAGCTCCAGGCTCGATAAAAAGATAGTTGAGATGCGCATTCCAGGTAGCTTTGGCGCTGTGCGGCACTCCCCCAGGGATCCAGACGGCACAATCAGGCGGCACGATCCAGATATCATTTTCGGCGCGACAAATGACCGCCCCATAGAGGGCAATAATCAATTGCCCTTTGCGGTGCGTATGCACAGGCACTTCGGCTGCGTAATCGACAAAATCCAAATGACGCGCGACTGCGGGGCAGGGGGTGGCATCCGGATCAAATAGCGTATTGGCGAGTGGGGGTAACATAGATTGGCAACATTTAGGTATTTTTTGACAGAATAGAGTATTTAAGTGGATATGCAAGCCGGTAATAATTTCCGGCATGAAAAAAATTAACGCGAGTTACTTTCATTTTATACACACGATATGCCAACGTCTTCGCGGTATGGCTTCTCCTTCACTACTGAATGATGCGAACGCTCTGCTCTATTCCGCGAAGAGTTTTGCCGCAGCGATGCTCGCATACTACATTGCACTGTCAATTGGCCTGGAGCGGCCTTCCTGGGCAATTATCACCGTGTATATTGTTTCCCAAACCTCCGTCGGAGCGTCGCTGAGCAGAAGTCTGTATCGTCTGGTGGGAACGGTAGTCGGAGCGGGCATAACGGTATTGATTGTACCTGCTTTTGTGAATATGCCTTTATTTTTCAGTGTGATACTGACGGGGTGGATCACCTTCTGCCTCTATTTATCCTTGCTGGAACGCACGCCCCGCGCCTATGGTTTTGTCCTGGCTGGTTACACTGCGAGTCTGATTGGCTTCCCTGCGGTATCCGATCCTGGTGCGATTTTTAACATCGCTATTGTTCGGGTACAGGAAATCATGATCGGTATCTTCTGCGCGGCACTTATTCATCGCTATGTATTGCCCGCGCGCATAACGGGCCAGTTCAACAGTAAATTGTCGCAGACGCTGCTCTCGGCGCGACAGCGTGTCGCAGATACTTTAGCAGGCAAACCCGACGCTGTTTCCGGGCCGCTGCATATGGCACTGGCATTACAGTTCCTGCAGGGTATCAGCCATCATATCCCTTATGATTTTGCGTACTCGGTACCGGTCCGGCAAGCGAGAAAAAGGCTTCATGATCGGCTTGCGCGATTAGTCATTGTTAACTGTGAGTTACGCGACCGTTTAGCTCTGATAGCGACGATACCTGTAGATGTGCAAATTCTGCTGGGTGATGTTGAGGTCTGGCTGGCCTGCAAAGATGAAGGAAAATTCAAAAGCGAGGCTGAAGCGCTCAAAAAAAGGAGTGAAAAATTACTACAGCGCTATTCAGTGTATGAGCTGACGTTTGAAGAAGCGCTGCGTGTAAGTTTTATGCGCTACCTGTTAGAGGCCATTGTCCTTGTGCAGCAGTGCTATCGTCTTTCGGATGCCATTCATCACGCGAAACAGACGCCTGCGCACTCGGAAAAGAATACCGTGAAAGGATATGTATTCCACCGCGATCCTCTTACTGCTGCCCGCACCGCACTGGGCGCTTTCGCCATCATTATGAGCGGCTGTCTGGTGTGGATTTTCTCGGCATGGCCTGATGGTGGTACGGCGGTTTCTATCCTTGGCGTTTGTTGCACATTGTTTGGCAGCTTCGATACGCCTGCCCCGCATATTGTTAAGTACATTATCGGCTCCTTCTGGGGCGTTGTGATAAGCCTGATCTACAGCTTCGTTCTACTACCACAAGTCAGTGATTTTATCGTGCTGGTAACGGTTTTAGCTCCGGTATATCTGCTGGCCGGATCGCTCCAGGCCAGACCGCCTACCACGTTTATGGCTATGGGGATCACACTGACGCTGCCTATTTTGTGCGAGCTGGGTGCCCACTACAGCGGGGATTTTGCCGTGGCGGTGAATACCTCTATAGCACTATTTTCTGCTACTGGTTTTGCAGTGCTCGGCATGAGCCTACTGCAAACTGTGCAGGCTGATTCGGCGATAAAACGGCTGCTTCAATTATGCCAGCGAGATATTAACCGCAGCGTGGAAGGTAAGCTGAATACAGACGAAACCCTCTGGACCAACCTTATGATCGATCGGGCAGCGTTGATACTGCCGCGATTGCAGCGCAGTGGACAGTCACCGGAACGGGCACATCATTTGTTGTACGCCATGCGTATAGGGCTGTGTGTTATGCGATTACGCCGATGTGATGCGCATGCGAACAAAGAAATAAAAGAAGTGCTCACTCTTCTTACACACTCGACAGATATTGACACCTTACTTCAACGGATCGCCAGTCTGACTGAGCGCAGCTTGAGCGTAACAGATGAACTATCGCGGCATTATGTTGATCAACTGGTTGATCTTTACTGCGCATTAAGCGTTCAGAAAATGGAGCCTGCTAATGATCAATGATTTCAATATTGAGGGCGTTTTTGTACCCGGTCTGCTGGTAATTGCCCTCGTTGCACTGACCTGTACACTATTTCTCGTACATCTTTTCTCTTTCAGCAAGGGTTACCGCCGCTTGCCCTTTAGACCGATGATCGATTTTTCCGTCTTCATTATTACTTTTTACCTGCTGTTGCAGGGGCTGACCGAACTGGGATTTTTTAAATGAAATCGTTACTTTCTCTACTGGGCCGCTACGTGCTGACGTTCAGCGCTGTGGCGGTGGCTACGCTTTTGGCTTTTATTCTCTGGAAACATTATGCGCAAACCCCTTGGACCCGCGATGGTCGGGTTCGTGCGGATGTGGTACAGATTGCGCCGAATGTCTCCGGACCGTTGCTGAATGTGTCCGTCCGCGATAATCAGTGGGTTAATCGGGGCGATGTGCTCTATTCCATCGACCCGCACTGGTTGAGGTTGGCAGTGGACAGCGCACAGGCAGATGTTGAGGCGAAACGTCATGAAATGCTGATGCGCCAGGATGCGGCGAGGCGACGCTCTCAGATTAAAGGGGTGATTTCCAGCGAGGATTTACAACAAACAGCCAGCGCAGCCAGCGTCGCTGCGGCTAATTACCACGGTGCACTGGCTGCGCTGGACCTTGCAGAGCTTAACTTATCGCATGCTATTGTTCGGTCTCCGGTTACGGGCTATGTCACACATTTGCGGCTTCGCCCTGGTGACTATGCCACAGCGGGAGAAACTAAAGTTTCCATCATTGATGCCAATAGTTTTTGGGTGGTTGGCTATTTTGAAGAGACTAAGTTGCAACATATCCGCACGGGAAATACTGCACACATTACGCTGATGGGATTTAAGCCAGTGATCACGGGTCATGTTGAGAGTATCGGACGCGGAATAGATGATAACAATGACGAGACCGGGGGGCTTGGCCTGCCTAATGTCGAGCCAACCTTTAGCTGGGTGCGGCTCGCGCAGCGTATCCCGGTTCGGATTCATATTGACAGATTGCCGGAGGGAGTTGAATTGGTGGCTGGATTGTCTGCGAGTATATCCATCACACCATAATAAAAAGTATGGTTTCTATTGAGGATTTATGCAGAACTTAGGGATTGTCAGCTCTTGATCTATATGCCTGATGAAAATTTATTTCTGGTAGAGTAATTCTAAGGTTTCGGTTATGAAAAACAGAAAAGATTTTGTAAATGACTTAATTATCTGGATAAACAAAAATATAGAGATGCCACTAAAAATTGATGATGTGGCTATCAGGTCCGGATATTCAAAATGGCATTTGCAGAGACTGTTTTTTTCTGAAACAGGGCAGAGCCTGGGAGGTTTTATCAGAGAGAAAAAATTATGTCTTATTTTAGAGGCTGTTATCACAACAAATGAACCTTTGATAAACATCGCGATGCGATTTGGCTTTGACTCTCAGCAATCATTAACCAGGGCATTTCGGAAAAGGTATAATGTCCCACCGCACCGGTGTAGAAAAAATGCCGTAAATATTAAAAGTAAGTCTTCTAGGGAGCAAGGTAATTACTCGTATCATAAGGATGAGTTTTTAAATCTTTAGTAATTATCTGGGTTATGGACGGGTTCATCTAATAATCATGGCCTTAGTACCTCAGTTATAGATTTGTTGAACGAAATGAAATCACTCATTTATTTCATTGTAAATGAATCTAAGTCTTTCTGTGCAATGTATGTTTTCGTGTTTTTGCATGTGTAATGTATTGGTGAGTAAATTTTGGATGCATTAATTGGAATATAATTACAAACCCATGTGTGTATTTAATGGCTGGATAAATTAAGGTTAATCTATTTTGCGCATTTTGGATTCGATCGAACCTATGCAGGTCGGCTAAATCCTCCTTGAATAAGGAGTGGCTTTTATGTATGTGTGGGGTTGTGAGCATTTAAGTACTGTTTTGTTTTTACATTTCTAATGCTTGGTAATTGATGATGTGTATTTATACCCGTAATGCAGAAATATAATATCCCTTGAGGTGACAAGGAAAAAAGAGTCAAAAAAACTAATTATGTCCGTATTACTGATTTTAGAGTCCTTAATACGGACATTTGGGTTTGGTAAAATTCACTTGCGTCAATCCGACATTGATGTGGGGGAACCGCGTACGAGTGCAGTTTTTAACGTATCACCACTGAGTCTGTCGGTAATGCCTTCGTCAGATGCCCATTGTTCGAAAATAGATAGTAGTTTGTACGGTTTACTAATTAATGGACGGATGACTTCATTGTTTTTACAGGCCAGCCAGAAAAAACGAGATAGTGGTGTTGATATTCGCGTTGCAGATAATGGGGGCACTCTGCTATTGGTTATGATGTCAATGACTTTATCAAGTTCAGCATGTCGAATAACAAACCAGGCATCCCGAGGTAAAATATGAGCCGGGAAATACTCTTTCCTCAGGTAGTTATTTATCTTCTTTGAGAATATCTCTTCATGTACATCTGGTGAGATGTTTTTAGGGAGTTGCATAATTTTTTGTATTATTCTTTCTTCCCATGTCATTTTATCGAATAGTTGAAATGGTTCTCCTTGTAAGCTAACTGTTATGCCATGATTAAAATCAATAGCTCCTGTTACAGGTAATGGTATTTTAAGAGATTGGGCAAGTAATTTTTGTACTAGAACATATTCATATCCAATCAATAGAGTGTCAATAACTCTCTCTGTGGGAATGATATATTTGCCAGTAGTGCTAACAATAAAATTATGTCCTTCAATAAACGCTTTTTTGTCAAGAAGGCATAAACGATTTATTGATGACATATCAGATGGTCTGAACCTTACTTTGTAGCCCGACCTCTGTATTTTTCGTAATGTAATTGGAGACTGAAAGTAAATAGAGAGATGAATGCTGCCATGTAATGCATGCCTGTAAATGTCACTTTTTTTTTATTTTCAGTCCTTTTTTATTTATCACTTCGACTGCTTCACGGATAGTCAGCCAGTCAGGCGAACTATAGTTTGTATTTGATAGTGTTTGTTTTTTTGACATAGTGGTTTGCCTCTATTTCTATTTTTTAAAAAAAACACCATGAATTTTCCGGTGAAATAAATTTCATGGTGCGGGATCTATTGCGTTATAATATTTGGATTATATTAACGCGGGGGCTTCTTAGCGTTTCAGTCCCCCATGTCCGGCCTCATATTTCGCAGTGATTGAAAAGAAGAACAAATATCAGGTTAAACTAATTCAATCCTCAAACATTATTTAAGTTGAATGGAAGACATTACATAAATCTGTCTGCTCCGCCTGATGCTTCAATTGTCTGTCCAGTAACAAACTGATTCCTCCCAGAAAGTAGGAACGCAGCAATTGCAGCAATATCTTCAGGAAGTCCAAAGCGGCCCACAGGCGTTTTCTCTTTACCCAGTAATGTCATTACCTCTTCGTCTGTTCTGTCAACCAGTTCAGGACGACGATTGCGAACATTCGGTAGCATGTTCTGCGCCCAGTTATCCGTCGCGACAGCACCCACTCCGATCGCATTGACCAGAATGCCATCCGGAGCCACGCTAAGTGCTAAACTACGGGTCAGGTTGTTGATAGCGGCGCTCAGTGCGTGTGAGACGGTAAGTTGCGGATTAGGGTAGATACCGCCAATGGATGAGATATTGACAATACGCCCCCAGTTTCGTCTCTGCATCCCGGGGATGATTACCTTACAAAAACGTCGCATGGCGGATAATTTGGTCTCAGTCATTATCTGCCAGTCTTCTTCCGAAGTGGTTAACAGCGTGCCCGCATGGGCTCTTCCGGCATTGTTAACCAGTAAATCAATACGCTGAAAAACCTTTTCCGCTTGTTCAACCACTAAAGAAGGTAGTTTGGGATCAGTCACATCCCCGGCAACAGGCAGCACCGAAACACCGTATTTCTCTGAAATTTTTTTCGCAGCCAGAATCAGCTCAGGTTCTCGTCTGGCCACCATGACTAAATGCACACCATTCATGGCCAGTTCTTCACAAATGCTGAAACCAATTCCGGTTCGGGCTCCGGTTACCAGAGCCACTTTTCCAGTCAGTTTTAAATCCATTTGCTGCTCCTCAAGTTAAGCACAGTTAATAACATGAGCAGTATTAGTAACAAATCTCTTTTTCAGGAGCTTGTGCATCAGAATTCAGACGTCTGAAAAAAGCGGTCAAAGAGTTGGGATTTCCGTCTGCTTATACTCCAGACGATATTGAGTTTAGAGCCAGGAGTGGTCAATGCGAACGGACAATCATGAGCTTTCTTCTGCCAGGATTCTTATGCTGGCGATTATTTGCTGTATTGTTGTAGCTAATATTTATTTTAATCAATCTGTCCTGAATTTAATTGCCGGATCCTTTCCCAATGAATGGGGGGCTGTTTCTTTGATCCCCATGGGCACCCAGTTAGGCTATGCGGTGGGCTTATTCTTTCTGATCCCACTGGGCGATTATATTGAACGTCAGCGGCTTATCCTGCGTCAAGCGCAGGTGCTTTTCCTGGCACTGATCGGCATGATGTTATCGCCAACGGCGACAGTGTTGGTGTTCTTCTCCTTCCTTACCGGGATGGCTGCAACAGTAGCCCAACAGATAGTGCCGCTTGCCGCCTCGCTCTCCAGAACTTCTGCACGAGGTAAAACCGTGGGTACGGTGATGAGCGGTGTCCTGGCAGGTATCCTTGCTGGCCGGGCTATCGGAGGCCTTATTGGTCAGTATTTCGGCTGGCGCGGTGTCTTTTTGTCCGGCGCGATCATGACATTGCTGGCTATATTTTTCATCTTGCGCATTTTGCCTGCTCAGTCGTTGCCAACGCCAAAGTTTAACTATCTGGCGGTATTACGTTCATTAGGACAGCTGTGGAAAAGCGAGCCGCAGGTGCGTGGTGCAACTCTTACACAAGCAATGCTGTTTGCCTCCTTCAGCGTGCTGTGGACCGTGCTCCCTTTCTGGTTAGCTCATCGCTACGATTACGGTGCAGGGATAACCGGCACCCTGGCTGCTTTGGGGTTAATCGGTATTCTGTGTGCGCCTCTGGCGGGAAGTTTCAGCGATCGTCAGGGACCATTCCGAATGGTTGTTTTTGGTGTGATACTCATGCTGCTAGCCTGGACTGTTTTTTGGAGATGGAACAGTATTGTGGGTATGGTGGTGGGCATTCTACTACTGGATGCGGGTGAGCAATGTGTACTGATAGCTAATCAGCACACGATTTATTCTTTGCGTCCGGATGCCAGAAACCGTCTTAATACATTATTTATGTGCGTTATGTTTATTGGCGGAGCATGTGGCTCACTGACTGCCACCTGGTTATGGGAGACAACTCATAGCTGGGCGCTGATTTCTTCAGCAGGGGGCGGACTCGTGATCATGGGGATGTTGATAGCCGTAAGACGTAAATATTCAGGCCCCTATTCGGGCACATAACGCAATAGCACTTCTTACATCCGTCGCATTGTCTGAGTCATCAACATCATTTAAAGCGTCCTGTATCAATTGTTTAGCAGCCCATTTTTCCCCGGCTTCAGCCTGCAATGTCGCCAATGAATAAGCAATACGGAGGGCCCAGCCATAAGCCTGTTGCTGGCGCGCTTTGTCCAGGGCCTGCTCCAACAGCAGGCGTTGCTTCTGAGGAGGTAATTGAGTGGCAGAAAGACGCATCAGCTCAGGCGTGCACCAGTTTTCATGATCCTGGCGGGTGGCTCTCAGTGATACCCCGGTATCAATTTCTGACAACAAGGGGGAATATTGCCAGTCTAATCCCATCGCCCGCAACGAGCTAAATAGTGTGGTTTGACTAACATCGGTATGACTGAACTGTTTAGCCCAAACAAGAAACAGCTCGCCGTATGTCTTCCAGAAATATAAATCATGCCTTTTTGCCAGATGAATAAGCCAGTTTGCGGCCTTTATAACCCAACGCGGATTACGATCCAGTGCTGCTGTCATACAAGCGCCTTCAGCCAGTGCACAGCAAAGAGAACAGACATGCTGCAAACGAGCGGCTTTTTTAACACCGCGCCATGCCATCTGTTTCGCGGCCTTATACTCACCCTGTAACCAGAGTAAACGAGACAGAAAGGCCTGACCGGCGCTCTCTTGATCAAGACCAAAACGGAAAGAGTGGCTTAATTCACCATGTTCATACCAATCAAGAGATTGTTGGAGATAATCACGCCCGACATCATGACGGCCCAAAAAATGCAGGGATACACCGAGAATACGCAGCCCGGTTGCCATCGCCTCCTCGTCGGTAATGGACCGTGCTAGCTCGCACATAGATTGCGCATGCTCAAGCGCTTTATCCAACTCGCCAGTACGCAGATAATACAACCATAATCCGTAATGTGCCTGTAAACGTATTTCTTTGTCGTCGAGCTTTTCTGCAATTGTCAGCGCGGTTTTCCAGGCTGAATGTGTTTCAGGCGTAGGGCCTTTTGCCCAGGTTGACGCCTTACCTGCTACAGCGCTGAGATTCATTCTCTGGCGTAGCGTTAATACTACCTGCGAAGTATTTTCATAAAGCAGAGGATAAATATGGCGCTGACATTCATCGTATAGTGAATATTCAATCCAAAAAGGGGTCATAGCTTGTAAGATCTCAAGCCCTTTAGAGGGATCAGCTCTCTCAATCAACGTTTGCTGTAATACACTCCGCAAATCATTAAGTATATGGCTATAACGTTCACGCCATTGTCCTGTTGGCAGCATAAACCAATCATCTTGTGCCTCTTTTACCAGAACTTTATAATAGTCGGCAAAACGGGCCTCAAGAACAGTATATTCACCCTGTTGCCTGAGTTTATCGCATGCGAACTGGCGCATGGTTTCCAGCAGGCGGAAACGGGTCTCTGGTACCTGAGTACTGACCTGAATCAGGGATAAAGACAGCAATCTTTGCAGATCGTCAACAACCTGCCAGCGATGCTTGTCTTTAATCAGCAGAAGGTCGCTTACTGATTTCACACTGAACATATCGGTATAGATCCCCAGAGAGCAAAATAATCGTTGTTCACGTGTGTTGAGCAACTGATAAGTCCACTCCAGCGCGGTCAGTATTTTCTGATGTCTGGGCTCCAGAGATCTGTGCGTATTGCTCAATAGCTGGAAACGGTCTTCCAGTCGGTTATAGATCTCTTTGACACTCATGACTGGCAGACGGGAGGCCGCAAGTTCAATCGCCAGCGGCAGACCGTCAAGATGACGGCATAACTCGCCAATCAAAGACAGTTCGCTGGCTGATGGATGGTAATTATGTCGATTGGCCTGCCCGCGTTCGATAAAGAGGCGGACACTGGAAAAAGTTAGTAACTCGTGGGTATCAGCCTCTTCGCTCTCAGGAACTTGTAATGGTGGTAGTAGATATTGTTGCTCGCCGGCAACCTGCAACGCTACCTGGCTGGTCAACAACAGTTTGATATGGGGAGCCAGGTGCAGGAGCAACGTAATCACTGGTTCAAGTTCATTAATTACATGTTCACAGTTATCAATCAGCAGTAAACATCGACGCCGTGCAAGCTGTTGCCGTAAATCGGCATCATTATGAATGGCAGCTAATGGAAGATGGAGCGCTTGTGAAATAACGGATAGCAAGCTGGATGCTTCGGTGATATGAGCCAGTTCAGCCACACATATTCCATCAGGAAAATGCGTGTGTGTAAGACTGACGACTTCCCATGCCAGACGAGTCTTACCCACGCCCCCTGAGCCTGTAATCGTCACCAGACGGTATTGATCCAATAAGGCGCATAATTCCTGCACAGCTTTATCACGCCCCAGAATCGACGCTAGAAAAGGGGTAATAGCGGGCTCAGGTATTTTTGATTTAGAGAGCGGTTCAGTTGGCGAATTGTTGATATTAAAGCGATAACCACAACCAAATTCAGTAACCAGTAGATGGCGGTCATGTCCCAGTATGCGGCGTATAGCTGAAATTTGTGCCTGAAGATTATTTTCTTCGACGATTTCATTTCCCCACACTTGCGTAAGTAAAGATTCTTTATTTACCGCTTTACCTCTGGCACTCACCAGAACAACCAGAACATCAAAAGCTCTGGCAGAAATTCTTACTGGCTTACCCCGATGTAACAGAATCCTTAGCTGTGGCCAGATTTGCCAGTCAGCAAAGTGAATCTCATCAATTGATATCATAGTGTTGAGATCTTCTGTTTTGAGCATCACGAACTCTCGCTATGGAGTAAGCCATTTCTAACGAAAGCGGTTATCAGAATCAGGCTACATGTTGAATGTGTTGCACCGGAGTATCACTATTCAATACCACTTTTACCGTTAATGATTATAAAGCCAATAGTGCTATGTGGCATAGCTTTGCGATCAAACTGGTGATGAAAACTGAACTATCTATGCCAGCCATATCCCATCAGGCATGGCTGGAAAAGCACTCACATGGATAATCATTCGACTAGGGATTAACCTTCAAATAACAGCGTGTGTCCGAACATTTAAATAATGGTGGTACGGGATGCCAATACCAGAACTGATGGCGGTTTATACAGTCTTATCTCAATGGCGCTAACAGCCACAGACAGAGGAAGCGGACTTGATACCTGTACCATAAACAGAGTATATCGACGAACGATCCACGCTGACAATGAGACGACGATTGGCATCCAACGAAGCGATCAAAGGCTAATTATTGCGATGCCGGTCAGCACCACCACTGCACCGGCAATCCGGCGTGCCAGATGATTTTCACGAAACAGCCAGTACGAAAGAAGAGAGCCGACAATAATGGATGTTTCCCTGAGAGGAGCGACGAGTGCCAGTGGCATGCTCTGCATGGCTGTCAGTACAAGGATGTAGGCAAGGGGAGAGCATACAGCAATGATAAGGATTGGGATGATATCCACACGTACAGCAGTTGGAATGCGATTTCGTCGCCGCATCGCACCAGGGGTAAGAATCAGACTCTGTAGCAGGAGTGTGCTGGCGTAGTAGCTCACTGGATCCAGGTGCAGAGAGATTACCGAATAACCGTCCCAGAGTGTATAGCCAGCGATGGCGGTGCCTGTCGCTGCCCCCCAAAGCATTCCCTGTAGCGGCCGGCTTCCGCTCCTGAACGGATTGCCGGTGACAACGAAAATACCAGCGATAACGATAAAGGCGCCGAGTAAAGCGCCTGGTGAAAGCCGTTCTCCCATGAGAAGGGTTGCAAACAGTATCGTCAGAACTGGTCCACTTCCTCGGGCAATCGGATAAACAACACCCAGTTCGGCGCGCTCGTAGCCAGCCAGCAAGATTAGAGAATAAGCGATATGAAGTGCAGACGAGATAACTGCGCCGACAGCGAGTCTCCAGTCGAGCTCCTGTTGTCCCTCAACTATCAGAATGAGGCTGAACGGGACCCACAGCAATGCTGAGGCACAGCTGTACGCCCAGACGAACACAAGAGTGTCTTCCCTCTTGTATTTTGAGGCTATATTCCATACTGCATGGGCTACCGCAGCAGTAAGAATCATTGCTACCGTGCTGAACTGCATCAGGACATATCGGGCAAATCAATACCCGCCCGTTCAGCCCGGCGACTTTGTTCTTTATCCCGCAGAGTGAGAGCAGCGACCAGCGTATCAATAACGACGAGCTGGGCCAGTCGACTCCCGGCAGCGGCCATCTGTGCCGGGAGTGGCATTCCGCCAACAACGAGCGAAACGTTGGCGAGTGTCGCCAGTGGGGTATCGTACTGGTTAGTTATTGCAATAAGCGATGCTCCTGCCGAGGATGCTGCATCAGCGATGGAGAGTGTGGATGATGTGCGCCCTGTTGAACTGACGACGATGATGACGTCGCCTGGACCGAGTAGACGAGCAGCAATCATCGCTGATAAATAATCCTGGATACTGACGGTTATCACACCCGCCGTCCGCAAACGAAAGACCGCATCAGCGGCAACCGTCGCAGAGGGACCAGCACCAAATGCAAATACCTGGCGTGCGCTCTGGATTAAATCGACCGCCTCATCAAGGGCGGAGATTTCGATAGCACCGCTGAGCGCAGTCAGTGCGTCTACACCAGCACGAATTGATGTTTCCAGCACTGATGCCAGCGTCGCATCCGCTGTAAGAACTTCAGGCGGGGCAAAGAATTGGGCAGTGCCACGAGCCCGGGCAATCTCTATCTTAAGTTCAGTGAACCCGGTGAACCCGATCGCTCGTGCAGCGCGTATTACTGTCGGCGGTGATACACCAGCACGGGTGGCAACCTGTGCTGCCGTGCTTGTACCGACAAATAAAGGATCGACAAACAGGAGGTCGACAACTTTAGCCTCACTTGCAGCGAGGTCGCCGCTTCGGGCGTGAATGCTGCCAAGCCATTGCTGTAACCGCTGCTCACCTTCTGAAATTCTATTACCAATTTCTTTATTCATATGTAATATATTACATGTCCTTTGGGAAGGGCACAACCACCACGTAATTAGATTCTGTTGCAAGGAGTCCGCATTCATGAACACTGAAATCAATACAGTTGTTGCTGTTTTAGGTCCAGGTGCCATCGGCACAACAGTCGCGGCGGCGTTACACGAAGTCGACCGCACACCATTGCTGTGTGGACGTACTCCCCGCGATCACCTGACCTTGCAAGATGGCGACCGCTTTATCACCGTACCCGGTCCGGTACAGACGAATCCGGCACAAATCACTCGCACGGTTGATCTTATCTTTCTGGCAGTCAAGTCCACACAAATCGACGCGGCAGCAGAATGGCTCAGGGCGTTGACTGGCCCGGAGACGGTTGTATGCGTGCTCCAGAACGGGGTCGAACAGTTGGACAGGCTCGCTACGTACTCTCTGCCCGGACAGAGCGTTCCCGCTGTCGTGTGGTTCCCTGCGCAAGCGCAGTCCGATGGCTCGGTACGCTTGCGTGGTGAGGCGCGCCTCAGCGTGCCAGACGCACCAGCTTCCCGTGTAGTGGCCGCAGCGCTGCAAGGCACGTGGTGCTCCGTAGATCTGGCCGCGAATTTCAGCTCCCTGGCCTGGCGCAAGCTGATGCAGAATGCGGTGGCTGGACTCATGGCACTCACGCACCGCCGCTCAGGCATGTTTGGCCGTGCTGATATCGCCAGGCTTACGCTGGCTTATCTGCAGGAATGCCTGGCCGTGGCACGTGCAGAGGGCGCTGAACTCGGAGACGAAGTGCCGCAGGAGATCCTCGATAAGTTCCGGGCGGCTCCTGCAGACATGAGCACCTCCATCCTCACGGATCGAGAAGCTGGCCGACCGCTTGAATGGGATATCCGCAACGGCGTCATTGCGCGTCGCGGCCGGGTTCACAGCATTCCAACGCCGATCAGCGACATCCTGGTGCCGCTTCTTGCGGCTGCGAGCGATGGGCCTGGTTGATCCTAAAGCCGATGATTGCACTCTTACTTCTCTTCTTCGTCGCTCTCGGTGCCGGAGTACTCAGCGGTGTCGTCGGCACTGGCTCGTCGTTAATCATGCTGCCCGTCCTCGTCGCCACGTACGGGCCACGGATTGCTGTGCCTGTTATGGCGATCGCCTCCCTTTTCGGCAACATCGGACGGGTGATTGTCTGGTGGCATGAGATTCGTTGGCGACCGGTGTTTGCCTATTCGTTGGCGGGAGTTCCTGCGGCTGTTCTCGGGGCGCACACGTTACTTACGATTTCTCCTGGCACAGTGGAGGTATTCCTGGCAGCTTTCTTCCTTGCGATGATCCCGCTGCGCCGTCTCATCAGACGATCGAACCTCCACTTGAATCTCTGGCACATGAGTTTTGCCGGGGCGATTGTCGGGTTTCTGACAGGATTCGTGCTGTCCACCGGGCCGCTCAGCGTGCCGGTATTTACCGGGTACGGAATGAGTGGAGGCGTATTTTTGGGATCAGAGGCGGCAAGCGCAATCCTGCTCTACGCTGGCAAGCTAGCTACGTTCGGTATATCGGGCGCACTCGCGCAGCCTGTCCTCACATATGGACTTGCCATCGGCATCGCATTGTTCGTCGGTTCGATGATTGCGAAACGTCTCGTCCAGAAACTCCAGACGCATACGTTCGAGCTTCTCATTGATGCCGTTCTCGTCGCTGGGGCAGTAGGGATGATCCTTGCTCTCAAATGAAATGGCACGCCAGGGCTGACGGCGCAAGCGTGTTGTTATTGTGTAACAGCTTTCTACAGGCAGCGACGGGTCGGGGTGGAGGGGTTGGCAAGCCATCAGAAATGAATAAAGCCGTACCAGGGTATGCTGGTACAGCTTTTTGTTATTGTTCATGCAGCTTCGTTGTTTTTATTCCGCCCTGTGTTAAAAGGTGGTACGTATGCGACCCGGCATGTATCGATATAATCTGACCACCACTGCATCATCGCCTTGCGGGCTTCCAGATGCTCAGCCTTATGAATGTAAGCCAGACGCACGGTGTTGCGCTCCTGGTGACTCATCTGGCGTTCCACTGCATCCTGCGACCACAAGCCAGACTCCATCAGGGCACTGCATGCCATTGCCCGAAAGCCATGTCCGCAGATGTCCTGTTTCGTGTCGAATCCCATAAGGCGCAGTGCTTTATTAACCGCGTTTTCGCACATCGGCCTGTACGGGTTATGGTCGCCGGGGAAGACCAGTTCGTAAGCCCCGGATATTTCCTTAATCCGTTTCAGAATAGCTATAGCCTGCTGTGAGAGGGGCACGATATGAGCAGTGCGCATTTTGGCACCGCGCCCTGAATAACGCACACCCACAATGGCTTCGCGTGTGGCGGGTATCGTCCAAATTCTGTTTATGAAATCAATTTCTGACCAGCGTGCAAAGCGCAGCTCACTGGAGCGAATGAACAGATGCAGCGTCAGCAGGACAGCAAGCCGGGTCAGTTCACGGCCCTGATGATATGCTTCAATGTGTTCAATCAGTTCAGGCAGCCGCTCCAGCGGCAGGGCGGGATAGTGGTGTCTCATGGGGGGAGCCGTCACGCCATCAAGATTTGCTGCCGGGTTGGTGTCGATAAATCCCTGATGGACCGCATGGCGCATGATGTTACTGAGGTGCTGCCGCGTGCGGGACGCGACTTCCAGCAGGCCCTTTTCCTCAATGCCTTTCAGCAGGTCAATGAAATGATGGGGTTTAAGCTCCGTGACGGACAGATGACCAATTACAGGAAAGATATGGTTGTTCATACTGGCAAGTAGACGGCCAGCGGTGTTCTGCGACCACTTTTTATTGTTTTTATGCCATGCCAGCGCCACTGTTTTAAACACCTTCTCTGGTGTGCAGGCTCTGCGTTCAGCAGCCCTCTGCTGTGCCGGGTTGATGTTCAGCGCCAGCATCTTACGGATACCTTCGCGCTGCTGGCGGGCATCAGACAGGGAGACGGCAGGATAGGCACCCAGTGCAATGCGGGATTCTTTGCCGTTTATACGATATTTTAGATACCAGTGACGTGAGCCGCCTGGTTTGATAAGAAGGTACAGACCGTGAGAATCAGAAACTTTGAAGGGTTTTGCGGATGGTTTTAAGGTGCGGATTTTTGAGTCGTTAAGGGGCATTTGGGGGTCACTCCGTCATCGAACTAACCTGACCCCAGATTTGACCACCAATTTTTCCCGATGCGGAGGGTAAAATCAAAATGCACCGGGAAGAGTTTTCACGCTAACCTCTTGAATCAATATCAGATAAGGATTCGCAAAGATGCATGCAAACAGGAAATTGGCTCCTCTGACTGGACTCGAACCAGTGACATACGGATTAACAGTCCGCCGTTCTACCGACTGAACTACAGAGGAATCGTTTGAACGGCCGGAATCATAACGGGGTGTTGGCAGCATGTCAAAGGCGGATTACGCATTCTGTGACTGTTTGCTTACAGAATGCGCAACCCGTTGAGCTTTTGGCAGATTTATCCTAGTTCCGCGCGTTTTAGACGCAGTTGATAGTGGTAATGGCTATGGCTGAGCAGGTAGTCCTGATTAACGCT
>NZ_MCGS01000028.1:64113-64593 GCF_002607755.1 Serratia sp. BW106 | reverse complement strand
GTGCTGGTGGCTGCAATCCATCAACTGGCGCAGGCCGTAGCGGCTGAGCGAGAAGTGGAACATCCCGTCGATATGCCAGTCACCGTACTGCAGGCTGCGGGTCTCGCAGCGCAGGCCGTTCTCGCCGGGGAAGATGTACGGCGTGTGCAGCTCTTCCAGGGGGAGTTGCCAACGGCCGAATTGCGCGGCAAGGCGACGGTCAGGGTAGTTCTCCTGCGGGCCCAGGCCCAACCATTGCGCCTGTGGATGAATTTCTGCCAGTTGGCAGCTCAGACCAATACGTGCCGGTGGCGGCAGACTGGCGGCAATCTCTACGTCAACGCTGATGCTGACAGCGCCCTGGTTGTCGAACAGCCACTGTTTACGGCTGCGTAACAGCGTTTGCCCATCGGCTCCGAACAGGTGTTCACTCACCACACGCACGCCATCGCTTAGCAAGTCGGCCTGTAACTGCGTGCAGCGTGCTTCCAGCCGGTACAT
>NZ_MCGS01000028.1:63548-63997 GCF_002607755.1 Serratia sp. BW106 | reverse complement strand
TCTGAGGGTGTTCGTGGTGCCACCACTGGGCTAAACAGCCGTCGTCGCGCGTAAACTGCCAGCGTTGATTGCCATGGATGATGTCGATCCTTTGGTCATCTTGGCTGAGCTGTGGGGGCGAGCCTGCCGTTGGTGGCGGCGCCAGATGCAGCGTGCGGGGCACCAGCCATTGATCCCAGGCGCAGCGATGGTTGGCCTCGGACCAGTCGGTGGCCTGCGGTTGAACCACTTCGACATTCAGCCACAGTTCGCCGGGTTGATGGAGCATCGGCAAGCGCTCGAGCAGTTGGACGCTGGCGCTACCCTGTGGTTTCAGGGTGAGATCGAAGCTGCCGCTGGCGCGCTCGATGCCATCCAACTCCAGTCGCCAGTTCAGGCGTTCGTTGTCGGTAGCGCGGAACAGATACTCGCTGCTGACGGTCAGCGTCAGCGTGTCGGCATCGAAGGTA
>NZ_MCGS01000028.1:62321-62677 GCF_002607755.1 Serratia sp. BW106 | reverse complement strand
GGCTGATTTCCACCTGACGGAAGCCGACGTCATAGGCTTCCACCTCAATAATTTCCCCTTCCGGCGACAGCAGGGTCAGCGTTGCGCGGTACAGCGCAGGTGTTTCCGCGCTCCACAGTGCCGGTTGCTCCACCGGCAGGCGCAGGGTGGTGCGATCCTCATAGGCACCGCGTTCGTCGATAATCTCGCTGCCGAACACCTGGGTTTTTTCCCCCACCAATTGCCCATCACGCCATAGCTGCAACTGTACCCGGTGCTGGGCGGCACGGTTGATGTGTACTTCTGCCACCAGTTCGCCACGGCGGAAACTGTCATACAGCGGGGTGGTAATGCGGATATCGCTCAGGTGCGCGGTG
>NZ_MCGS01000028.1:0-62073 GCF_002607755.1 Serratia sp. BW106 | reverse complement strand
AGCCAGCCAGGCGGGATCGACAGTAAACTGTCGCGAATAGCAGCCGGTCGGGTTCTGTTCCGGCACCCGCGGCGGATCGACCGGGATCGGGTAGCGGACGTTGGTGTAGATTGGCGCGTCATAACCGGCAAGTTGCCAGTTAGACGGCACCGCCAGGGTATCGGCGTCGGCCAGGTCCTGCTGCAACCAACCGTCGGGGACCGCCTGCGGGCTGCCGAAATAGCTGAACTGCCAGTCGCCGTTCAGAAGTTGCCGACTACCGCTGCTCTCATCGTCACGCGCAGCATTCAGGCTGCGCCAGCTCGAGAAAGGCGGATGTGCAGCCAGCCGTTGATAATGGGTACAGGCCGGATTTTGCCAGTCCCGGCGGGCGAGAAGGTCTTTCAGGGAAGGAAGGGGCAGGCTACTCATCAGCGATCGTCCTGTCGGCGGATTATAGAGGCATCATGCCGAATAAGATGCTGAGGATAGTGATAAAAGTAAAGCGGTTACATTCAAGCTTGCAGGGGCGATCAAATAACCGCTTATTCTGGCAGGTTGGGGCGGTAAATCCGCTGCGGGCGGCCCACTTTGCCGTAAATGATTTCTGCACGCAGCTGCTGGGCGGCGGTGCAAAACTCCAGATAACGGCGTGCGGTGGTGCGGCTTAGCCCCATTTTTTGCGCAACGCTTTCAGCGGTGTGGCTGGCCGAAGGCAGTTCAAACAAGGCACGGATTTTCACCAGTGTCAGTTCATCGATGCCTGCCGGCAAGCTCGCCTGCTGTTCACCGCGTGCGTAGGTGTTGAACATCTGATCAATGCGGTGCTGACTAAGCCGCGCTTTGTCTTTCAACGCCTGCCGCCGCTGGCTAAAGCGCAGCAGCGTGTGGGACAGACGATCGTAGGCCAGCGGTTTGATCAGGTAATCGAAGACCCCATAACGCAGCGCTTCGGCCACGGTATCCATATCGCTGGCGGCGGTGATAAACACGATGCCACCGGCATAACCGCTCAGGGTCAGTTCACGCAGCAGCTCAATGCCCTGACCGTCGGGCAGGAAGTTGTCCAGCAGGATCAGATCCGGTTTGAAGCGCTCGCTCATCATGCGCGCCTGCGCCAGGTTGCCGGCCAACCAGATTTGCCGGCAACCGCCGTTCTGCCGGATAAATTCCGCATGCATCTCCGCCAGCGGTGTTTCATCTTCGACAATCAGTATGTTCAACCATTCCATAGGGCATTTTCCAGTTGCAATGAATATGCTACGTAAATGTAATGTAATTGCGCCATCAATTAAAGATTATCTCAATAATAAACACCATAAAAATAATTAAGTAAATAAAGAACATTAAATAACTTATTAACCGGGAGGGGTTTGTGAAATAGGTCAATAATTCGCTACTTTTTTCTGCCTACTATTGTTTTATTAAATGTGCCTGATGGTTTTAACGGTTTTATCTTTAAGGTTTTAATTATTCCTAAAGATGTTAATTGATGTTTATTTTCTGTTTAATTTGTTATTTATTAGTTAACCCAGAGAGTGTGCCATGTTGGGCGATGCCGTATTTGACCGAGTGAAAAGATCAGATCATAAAAATATAGCGCAGATTAATGCCTTTCTGCGGAGTAACGACCTGAATATTGATACTACGGTTGAAATATTTATTACCGTGACGCAAAACGATGAATTGGTCGCCTGCGGCGGCATTGCAGACAATATTATCAAATGCGTCGCTATCAGCCCACAAATGCGTGGCGAAGGGTTGGCACTGCGGCTGGCGACCGAACTGGTCAATCTGGCTTATGAACGCCACCACACCCAGCTATTTATCTACACCAAAATCCAAAATGAAGCGTTGTTCCGCCAGTGCGGTTTTTATCCGATAGCCCAGGTACCGGGCATTGTGGTGCTGATGGAAAACAGCCCGTGCCGCCTGAAGCGCTATGCCGCCCAGTTGGCGGGCCAGCGACAGCCGGGCCACACCATTGGCAGCATCGTGATGAATGCCAACCCCTTTACCCGCGGTCACCAATATCTGGTGCGCCAGGCGGCAGAAAAGTGCGACTGGCTGCACCTGTTTTTGGTCAAGGAAAACACCTCGCGTTTCAGCTATGAAGACCGGCGGCGGCTGGTACTGGCGGGCACCACGGATATCCCTAACCTGACGGTGCATGAAGGTTCGCAATACGTCATTTCCCGCGCCACTTTCCCTTGTTACTTCATTAAAGATCAGGGTATTGCCGACGACTGTTACACCGAAATCGATCTCAAGATCTTTCGTCAGTATCTGGCCCCCGCGCTGGGCATCACCCATCGTTTTGTCGGCAACGAGCCGTTCTGCGCGGTCACCGCGAAATACAACCGCGATATGCGTTACTGGCTGGAAACCCCGGCGTTACCCAGCCCGCCGATCGCGCTGGTAGAAATTGAGCGTTTGCAATATCAGGGCACGGCGATCTCGGCCTCCTGGGTACGCAAGCTGTTGGCGGCAGGCGATTTTCACGCCGCCGCGCCGCTGGTACCGCCAGACACCCTGTATTACCTGCAAGATTTGCAAACGCAGCGCCGGGCCAAACCGGCAGTCACCCCCTTTGAATCCGCACAATCAGGTGAAAGATGAAAATTATCCGAGAAGCAATGGCCGGCACGCTGGAGTCCAGCGATGTCATGGTGCGCATCGCGCCCGCTGAGGGGCCGGAACACGATCTGCTGATCGCCAGCAGCGTGGAAAAACAGTTCGGCGAAGCCATCCGCCAGACGCTGCTGCAGGTGCTGCAACACTACCAGGTGGAGCCGGTGCAGGTGATGGTGGACGACAAAGGCGCGCTCGACTGCGTACTACGGGCCCGGCTGGAAACCGCGCTGATGCGTGCCAGCGACAATGGCCAACTGCCATGGGGAGCGCCTAATGAAAACGCTGAATAAACACCGCCTGCGCCGCAGCATGCTGTTCGTGCCCGGCGCCAATGCGGCGATGGTGAGCAATGCCTTTATCTATCAGGCCGATGCGCTGATGTTTGATCTGGAAGACTCGGTGATCCTGCGCGAAAAAGACGCGGCGCGGCGGCTGGTCTATCACGCGTTGCAACATCCGCTGTATCAGGAAGTGGAAACCATTGTGCGGGTTAACGCGCTGGATTCCGCTTACGGCCTGGCAGATTTGCAGGCGGTAGTCCGTGGTGGGGCCGACATTGTGCGCTTGCCGAAAACCGACAGCGCGCAGGACGTGGTGGATATGGATCGCGAGATTGCCGCCATCGAAGCCGACTGCGGACGCCCGGTCGGCAGCACCGGCTTGTTGGCGGCGATTGAGTCGGCGGCGGGCATCACTCAGGCGGTGGCTATCGCCCATGCTTCGCCACGGTTGATCGGTATTGCGCTGGGGGCGGAAGACTATGTACGCAACCTGCGTACCGAACGTTCCCCCGAGGGCATCGAGCTGCTGTTTGCGCGCTGCTCACTGTTGCAGGCGGCGCGGGCCGCAGGCATTCAGGCGTTCGATACGGTCTATTCCGACGCCAATAACGAAGCCGGTTTCCTGCAGGAAGCGGCGCTGATCAAACAGCTCGGTTTCGACGGCAAATCCCTGATTAACCCCCGGCAGATCGAACTGCTGCACAACCTGTATGCGCCAACCGCCAAAGAGGTGGCCCATGCCCAGCGGGTGGTGGATGCCGCCGCAGCGGCGGAGCAGGAAGGGCGCGGCGTGGTGTCGCTCAACGGCAAGATGGTCGACAGCCCGGTGATTGAGCGCGCACGGCTGGTGTTGCAGCGCGCAGCGCTTTCCGGCATCCGCGAAGCCTCGGTTCAGCATGGAGAGGAAGCATAATGAAACGTCAACAACGACTGATGACCCTGAACAACCTGGCGGATTTGCGCTGCTATCAGGATTCCTCCAAGGCTAACCAGCAGGCGCGTAAACCCCGCGATATCAAACGCTGCGACACGCTGGAACAGGCGGTGCGCCGCAGCGGATTGCAGGACGGCATGACCATTTCTTTCCACCATGCGTTTCGCGGTGGCGATCTGGCGCTGAATCAGGTGATGGAAACGCTGGCGGCGATGGGGTTCCGCAACCTGACGCTGGCCTCCAGCTCGCTGAGTGAATGCCATGCGCCGTTGGTTGGTCATATTCGCAACGGGGTGGTAAGCCGGATTTATACCTCCGGTGTGCGCGGCCCGCTGGCGGACGCCATCTCACGCGGCCTGCTGGCCGAACCGGTGCAGATCCACTCCCACGGTGGTCGGGTCAACCTGATCGAATCCGGTGAACTGGCGATTGACGTCGCCTTCCTTGGGGTACCGGCCTGTGATGAGTTCGGCAATGCCAACGGCTACAGCGGCGAAGCCTGCTGCGGCTCGCTGGGTTACGCCAAAGTGGATGCCGACGCGGCGGGCACCGTGGTGTTGCTGACCGAGGCGATTGTGCCTTATCCGCATCATCCGGCCAGCCTGGCACAGGATCGGGTGGATCTGATCGTTCAACTGGCACGGGTGGGAGACGC
This sequence comes from Serratia sp. BW106, assembly GCF_002607755.1. Taxonomy (NCBI): domain Bacteria; kingdom Pseudomonadati; phylum Pseudomonadota; class Gammaproteobacteria; order Enterobacterales; family Yersiniaceae; genus Serratia; species Serratia sp. BW106. Next base: position 57,590 of record NZ_MCGS01000028.1, on the reverse strand, counting down.
CGACAAGATTGGTGCCGACGCCACGCGCATGACCTCCAACCCGCGTGAACTGCTGATTGCCCGTCGGGCCGCCGAAGTGATCGCCGGTTCCGGCTACTTTACCGAAGGTTTCTCGCTGCAAACCGGCACCGGCGGCGCCTCACTGGCGGTGACGCGTTTTCTGGAAGACAAGATGCGCGCACGCGGTATTCGCGCCGGTTTCGCACTCGGTGGCATCACTTCGACCATGGTGGATTTGCATGAAAAAGGGCTGATCACCCGGCTGCTGGACGTGCAAAGTTTTGACCGCGCGGCGGCGATGTCGCTGGCGCGCAACCCTAACCACATTGAGATCAGCGCCAACCAGTACGCCAATTTCAGTTCGAAGGGTGCCTCGGTCGATAGGCTTGACGTGGTGGTGCTGAGCGCGTTGGAAATCGACACCGGGTTCAACGTTAACGTGCTGACCGGCTCCGACGGCCTGCTGCGCGGTGCCTCTGGCGGCCACTGTGATACCGCTGCGGCCGCGCGGCTGGCGATCATCGTGGCACCGCTGGTGCGTGGGCGCATCCCAACGCTGGTCGAGCAAGTGACCACCTGTGTCACGCCCGGCTCCAGCATCGACATTCTGGTTACCGATCATGGTATTGCCGTTAACCCGGCGCGGCCAGAGTTGGCGCAGCGGCTGAAAGAGGCCGGTTTGCCGGTGGTCGGCATCGACTGGCTGCGCCAGCGGGCGCTGCTGCTGACCGGTGAACCGGAGCCGATCGTCTTTACCGACAAGGTAGTGGCGGTCGTGCGCTATCGCGACGGTTCGGTGATCGACGTGGTGCATCAGGTGGCGGAGTAATCCTATGGCTAGCGTCCTTCCTGAACTGGCCGCCAACCGCGCAGTCAGCCTGCCGGAACTGCTTACCAGCCGCGAATGTCGTCAGGCCCGCCAGCAGGCGTGGCTGGCACAGCATCAGTCTACCTTGCTGGTGCTGACGCTGGTGGTGCCCGGTGGGGTAAAAGACAGCGCGCTGACGCGCAATATCTTCAACCTGGGTTGGCAGGCGCTGCAACAGCTGTGGGGCGAGCAGGGCTGGCGCTGCGTGCAGGCCGAAACGCTGGCGCTGTCCACCGGCTGCGAAGGTTTTGTGGCGCTACAGGCCGATGCCCAGCGGGTGAAAGATTGCGCCATGCAGTTGGAAGTGCAGCAGCCGATTGGCCGACTGTGGGATATCGACGTGCTGGACTCACAGGGGCGCATTTTGTCGCGCCGCGATCTGGGGCTGGCGGAACGTCGCTGTCTGCTGTGCAGCCAACCGGCCAAACTCTGCGCCCGCCAACGGCAGCACAGCAGTGAACAGCTGCTGCAGGAAATGGAAAGGATGCTCAATGATGCACTCGCTACCCGCTGATCCCGTCCGTTATGCCCGCCAAACGCAAGTCGGGGACTTCGCCCATGCCGCCTACCGGGCGCTGCTGGTGGAAGTGAATCTGACCCCCAAACCGGGCCTGGTGGATCGTCATAACAACGGCGCACACCGGGATATGAACCTCGGTCATTTTTACCGCAGCGCCCGTGCCATTGGCATCTGGCTGCCGCGCTTTATCCGCCAGGGCCGCGACGATGCTTTCCGCCCGGCAGCCGAGCAGTTATTGCGGCTGCGCCCGTTGGGGCTGGCCTGCGAAAACCACATGTTCCAGGCCACGGGCGGCGTCAACACCCACAAAGGCAGCGTGTTTTCACTCGGTCTGCTGTGTGCCGCCTTCGGCCGTTGTGATCAGCAGCAACGCCATATCGACGCCAAAACCTTGTGCGCCGAAGTGGCGACGATGTGTGACGGGCTGGTGGCGCGCGAGCTGCAACAGCACAACGCGCTACAGACTGCCGGTCAGCGGCTGTTTGCTGAGCATGGCCTGAGTGGCGCGCGCGGCGAGGCCGAATCCGGCTTCGAACGGGTGATTAACGGCGCTTTGCCGCTGTACCGACAACGGCTGAACGCCGGTTGTGATGAACAGACCGCGCTGATGGACAGCCTGCTGTGGCTGATGGCCCACAACGATGACACCAACGTCGCTTCGCGCGGCGGCATCGAAGGCCTGCACTGGCTTCAGCAGCGTGCCGCCGGGCTGTTGGCTCAAGGTGGCGCGCAGGGCGAGCAGGGCATACAGCGCCTGCGGCAGTTTGACGCCGACTGCATCATGCGCAACCTCAGCCCCGGCGGCAGCGCCGACCTGTTAATCGTTACCTGGCTACTGGCGCAGTTACCGAACTAAAAACAATATCCCGTCTCTGGAGAAACTTATGTCCGAAACCAAGGAAAAAATCTGGAAAGCGCTGACGCCGTTGCTGGTGCTGGCTATCCTGTTATGGATACCCACGCCGGACGGCATGCCGCCGCAGGCCTGGCGTTACTTTGCCATTTTTGTGGCGATGATTGTCGGCATGATCCTGGAGCCGATCCCGGCGACGGCGATCAGCTTTATCGCCGTGACCCTCAGCGTGCTGAGTGCCAACTGGGTGCTGTTCGGTGCGCAGGAGCTGGCAGAACCGGGCTTTAAGGCCGGTAAAGAAGCGTTGAAATGGGGGCTGGCGGGGTTCTCCAGCACCACCGTCTGGCTGGTGTTCGGCGCATTCATCTTCGCGCTCGGCTACGAAGCGACCGGGCTGGGGCGACGCATTGCGTTGTTCCTGGTGAAGTTTATGGGCAAGCGTACCCTGACGCTCGGCTATGCGGTGGTGATCATCGACATTCTGCTCGCGCCCTTTACCCCGTCCAATACCGCCCGTACCGGCGGTACCGTGTTCCCGGTGGTGAAAAATCTGCCGCCGCTGTTTGACTCCTTCCCCAATGATCCCTCCTCGCGCCGTATCGGCGGCTACCTGATGTGGATGATGGTGGTGGGGACCAGCATCAGCTCCTCGATGTTCGTCACCGGTGCCGCGCCGAACGTGCTGGGGATCGAGTTCGTCAGCAAGATTGCCGGGGTGCACATCAGTTGGATGCAGTGGTTCCTGGCCTTCCTGCCGGTCGGGCTGCTGCTGTTGATTATCGCGCCGTTGATCTCCTATTACCTGTACAAACCGGGCGTGACCCACAGCAGCGAAGTGGCGACCTGGGCCAATACCGCGCTGGCCGAAATGGGCAAGTTGACGCGCAAGGAATACACGCTGATTGGCCTGGTGCTGCTCAGCCTGTGCCTGTGGGTGTTTGGCGGTAAGCTGTTGGATGCCACCACGGTTTGCCTGCTGGCGGTATCCTTGATGTTGGCGCTGCACGTGGTGTCGTGGAAGGAGATCACCAAATATTCCAGCGCCTGGAATACGCTGGTTAACCTGGCGACGCTGGTGGTGATGGCCAACGGCCTGACCCGCTCCGGCTTTATCGACTGGTTCGCCCAGACCATGAGCACCCACCTGGACGGTTTTTCACCGAATATGACGGTGGTGGCGCTGGTGCTGGTGTTCTACTTTGCCCACTACCTGTTCGCCAGCCTGTCGGCACACACGGCCACCATGCTGCCGGTGATCCTGGCGGTGGGTAAAGGGTTGCCGGGGGTGCCGATGGAGCAACTGTCGATGCTGCTGGTGCTGTCGATCGGCATCATGGGCGTGCTGACGCCGTACGCTACCGGCCCTGGGGTGATCATTTACGGCTGCGGCTACGTGAAGTCGAAAGATTACTGGCGCATGGGCGGTATTCTCGGCGTGGTGTATATCGCCGCGCTGCTGTTGATCGGCTGGCCAATCATGCGTTTGTGGCTGTAATTTTTTGAGTTAACGGCGGTCATCTGCGGATGGCCGCTGGGCAGACCTTTCCTTGTGATACTCATCACACACTTTCCCCGTTAACCTCTCCATCATAGCGAAGCAAAAGCTAACACATTAAAAATAATCATTTTCCTGGAGCCTCTGCGGATGAAAAGAAAAGCCTTATTGCTGTGCTTGCCGTTATTAATGACCGGGACTGCCCTGGCGGAAACCAACGACTATCAATTGGATCAGGTGCTGGTGATGAGTCGCCATAACCTGCGTGCGCCACTGGCCAATAACGGCAGCGTACTGGCACAGTCCACGCCTAAAGCCTGGCCGGCCTGGGACACGCCGGGTGGCCTGTTGACTACCAAGGGCGGGGTGCTGGAAGTGTATATGGGCCACTATTTCAATGCGTGGCTGAAACAAACCGGAGTACTGCCGCAGGAAGGCTGCCCAACGGCCGGCAGCGTTTACGTTTATGCCAACAGCCTGCAGCGCACGGTAGCGACCGCGCAGTTCTTTACCAACGGCGCGTTCCCTGGCTGTGACATCAGCGTGCATCATCAGGACAAAATGGGGGAGATGGATCCGACCTTCAACCCGATCATCACCGACAACAGCGACGCTTTCAATCAACAGGCGCTGGGGGCGATGAACAAGGAACTGGCCTCGCTGAAGCTGGATGCGGCCTATAAACAACTCGCGAAAATCATCGATTATAAAGATTCCAGCAGCTGTAAAACCGACAAGCACTGCGATCTGACCAAAGAGGCCAGCAAAATGAGTGCGGTACCGGGCAAAGAGCCGGGTGTCGCGGGTCCGCTGCGGGTGGGCAACTCGCTGGTGGATGCCTTCATGCTGCAATATTACGAAGGCTTCCCGATGAAGGACGTGGCCTGGGGCAAAATCACCACGCCGCAGCAGTGGAAACAGTTGGCGCAGTTGAAAGACGGCTATCAGGATTCGTTGTTCACCTCGCCGGTGGTAGCGCAGAACGTGGCCAAGCCGCTGCTGACCTACATCAACGGCGCACTGATTGGTGAACGCAAACCGGACTCACCGAAAGTGACGGTGCTGGTGGGCCACGATTCCAACATCGCTTCTCTGCTGTCGGCGATGGAGTTCCAACCGTACCAACTGCCGCATCAATATGAGAAAACGCCGATTGGCGGCAAGCTGGTGTTCCAGCGCTGGCACGACAAGAAAAACGATCGCGACCTGCTGAAGATTGAGTATGTGTATCAATCCACCGACCAGTTGCGTAATGCCAGCCCGCTGACGCTGAAAACCCCGCCACAGCGCGTAACGTTGGCGCTGAAAGGTTGCCCGGTAGATAAACAGGGTTACTGCGCCTGGAGCGACTTCGAAAAAACCATGAAAGGCATTCTGTAATCTTGCCGTTCCTCTCCCTCAATGGCGGGGGAGAGGAATAATCATTGTTGCCCATGGATTCGGCGTCTAAAATTAGCGCCTACACACCCAACATGGACGACAAGTGTTCTCTTCTTTTATCCCCAGAATTGAATGGCTGAACCTGGATGATTACCCGGGGCAGATCGCGCGTTGCCACTTTTCTTTGGCCCATTATCAGGACAGCTGTTTTGACGAAATCGGCATGACACTGCCCGATCATCTGGCGCGGGCGGTGCCAAAGCGGCGGGCGGAGTATCTGGCCGGACGTTACCTGGCACGAGAGTTACTGGCGTCGCTGGGGTTTGCCGACTTCACCTTATTACCTGGCGAGGACCGTGCGCCACAGTGGCCGCCGGGCATTGCCGGTGCGCTCAGTCATAATGCGGATACTGCGCTTTGCGCCGTACATCGGGAAACGGGGTTGGGTGGCGTGGGGCTGGACGTTGAAACGCTGATCCCTGCCGCACGGGCGGAGGAGTTGTGGCGCGCTATCGTCAGCGAGGCGGAGTGTGAGCAACTGCGCGCACAGCCACAGGCATTTAACCCACTGTTGACGCTGGTGTTCTCCGCCAAAGAAAGCTTGTTCAAGGCCTTGTACCCACAGGTGCGCAGCTATTTTGATTTTCTTGATGCGCACCTGGTGGCACTTGATCCGCAACAACAGACCTTTGAATTGGAATTGCTCAAACAGCTCACGCCGCATTGCCATGCCGGCCGACGTTTTAGCGGGCGCTACTGGCATGAAAGTGACGACGTCACTACATTTATTTGTTTGTAATCAATGTAATAAATGCGTTGCACTGTCACGTAGTTGATTTTATCCGTTGCCGACGCAATAGATGACCAGCACCTTCTGACACCAACAACAGCACTGCCAGCCAAATTGGAATATAGGTCAGCCATTCCTCCCGGCCGATGCTCTCGCCGAGCAACAGCGCCACGATCACCAGCAGCACCGGCTCCACGTAGCTCAGTAAACCGAACAGGCTGAACGGCAACAGGCGACTGGCCAGGATATAACACACCAGCGCAGCGGCGCTGATCACCCCCAACAGCGGAATTTGCCAATACAGCGTCGGGCTGACGCTCAGCGCGGCCAGCGGCCCGTTCCCCCCGAAGGCAAACCAGGCGGCGACCGGCAGCATCAGCGTCAGTTCACACCACAATCCGCCGAGATTATCGGTGCCGAAACGTCGGCGCAGAATAAAGTAAACCGGATAGCCCAGCGCCACCACCAGCGTGGTCCAGGAGACGCCGCCCACCTGATACAGTTCATTGCCAACGCCGATGATCGCGCAGGCAACCGCCAATTTTTGCAGCAAAGAAAGCCTGTCGCGGAAGATCAAACGACCCGCCAGCACCATAGTTAGCGGCAACAGGAAATAGCCGAGTGAGACTTCCAGCGCTTTGCCGTGCAATGGCGCCCACAGGAACAACCAGAGTTGACCCCCCAGCAGCGCCGAACTTAGCGGCAGAAACAGCAGGCGGCGCGGTCGTTGTTTTATCCAGCACAGGGTCTCGCTGACTTTGCGCCAGTCGGCGGAAATCACCATAAACAGGGTCAAAAATGGCACCGTCAGCAGGGTGCGCCAGCCAAACACTTGTTCGCCGTCGAGCGGGGTCAGGGTGGAGGTGTAGTAATACATCACACCGAACAATATCGAGGCGATGACGGAAAGGGCTATTCCTTTAATCACGGACTGTCCTGAAAAGTGATTGATTTTATTGCCGCCTACTCTAGTGAAGTTTGGTGCCGACAACAATGCCGCGCATCACACTGGACAATCGGCGCTAGCGGGTTAAAATAAATACTGTGTATTAATACAGGTGTTTTTGTGATGACCCTCGATCTTTTTGAAGACGCCGTACCGCCGCCGTGGCGGGAGCAGATTGCCCCAGGGGCGGTGGTGATGCACGGCTTTGTGCGCGATCATGGCCCGGAGTTGCTGGCCGCGGTGAATGGGGTGATCGCCCAGGTGCCCTGGCGGCACATGACCACGCCGGGTGGCCACGTGATGTCGGTGGCGATGAGCTGGTGTGGCAATGGCTGGAGCAGTGACAGCCGGGGCTACCGTTACTCCGAACGCGACTCGCGCAGTGGCAAGCGCTGGCCGCCGATCCCGACGATTCTGATGGCACTGGCGGATGAGGCGGCGCAGCAAGCGGGCTTTGCCCCTTTCGTGCCGGACTCCTGCCTGATGAACCGGTACGATCCGGGCAGCAAGCTGTCGTTGCATCAGGATAAAGACGAGCATGATTTCGGCTCGCCGATCGTTTCGGTCTCACTGGGGTTACCGGCGGTGTTCCAGTTCGGTGGCATGCAGCGCAGTGACCGCGCCCAACGCATTCCGTTGGCACACGGTGACGTGGTGGTGTGGGGTGGCCCGTCGCGGCTGTGCTTCCACGGTATTATGCCGATCAAAGAGGGCTATCATTCGCTGGTGGGCCCACACCGGATCAATATCACCCTACGCAAGGCGCTTTAGCTGTGGCTCTTTCGCCAGACAGGCGACCAGATAGTCGATAAACACCCGCAGTTTGGGCGGCAGATGCTGGTTTGGGCCATACAGCAGCCACAGGCCGCCGTGATAACTGCTGAGAAAGTCCCATTCCGGCAGCACCTGCACCACTTCACCGCTGTCCAGCGCCTGCCGGGCCGTAAAATACGGCAGGCTGCCAATGCCAATGTGCTGTTTCACCGCATCCAGCCGCACGCCAGTGTGGTTGGCGGCATAGCGCCCGTGCACATTCACCGTGACCGTTTTACCGGCGCGACGGAATTTCCAACGCGCGTCGTTGGGCGTTTCCCCCAGATAAATACAGCTGTGCTGCGCCAAGTCCTGCGGATGTTGCGGCGTGCCGTGCTGTGCCAGATAACCGGGGGTGGCGCACAGCAGGTGTTCGATGGTCATCAGCTGGCGGCCGATCAAGCCGGGAGAAGGGCGTTCGGTAATGCGCAGCGCCAGATCGACCCGATCGTCAATCAAATCCATATAGCGGTCTTCCAACCGCAGGCGAACATCTACCTTGGGATAACGGCGTAGAAACTCTGGCATATGCGGGTGCAACACAAAGCGGCCGACGGCTTTGGGCACGCTGATGCTGACCAGCCCCTCCGGTTCTACCGCGCCCCGGCCGCTGAACGCCATCACCGAGTGCGCGGCGTCCAGCATGCTGCGACAGCGCAGAAACACCTCTTCACCTTGTTCACTCAGGCGCAGTTTGCGCGTGGTACGGTGCAGCAGTTGCAACGCCAACGCCTGTTCGAGTTTGGCCACGCTGCGGCTGGCGGCAGATGGAGATGTGCCCAGTTGACGAGCGGCGGCGGAAAAACTGCCGCTTTCCACCACCTGAACAAACACGGCCATTTCGGCCAGCAGTGAATGAGAAAGATTTGTGCTCACAGCGCAAAGGTCCATTGTAAAGTTGATGGATTATGCTTTGATTATGGCATGAATATAATGGGGCCTCTATACCCGTCATCTTTCAAGTTGCAGCGTTGTTACCTGTACTCGTTCACCCCAGTTACTTACTTGAGTAAGCGCCTGGGGATGAACGAGCTTGGCGCCTGGCTGCAACTTGAAAGCTATAGAGTATAACCAGGAGAAAAACCATGACCGAACGACTCTATTTTTACAGCGACGATTTACAGGCTGAAGCGCAGGTGCTGGCCTGTACTCCGGTTGAAGACGGCGGATACGCGATAACACTGAACGCCACGCTGTTTCACCCTCAGGGCGGCGGACAACCGGCAGACGGTGGCAGGCTGGGTGCCATCCCGGTGCTGCGTGTGGCACAACAGGGGGATCAGGTACTGCATTTTACCGCCGACCCCGTGCCGCTTGGTCCGGTCAGCGTGCAGGTTGAGGGCGAGCAGCGTCGGTTACATACCTGCTGGCACTCCGCCGGACATCTGATTGGCTGGCTGGGCGAAACGCGCGGCTGGCAACCGGTCAAGGCGCACCACTGGCCGGGTGAAGGGCGCATTACCTTTGCACCGGGCGCAGAACCCCAAACCCTGGATCAGGATTTTCTGGACGCGGAGCTGGCGCGGCTGATCGCGGCGGATTTACCTCGCAAGCAAGTAGAAGTCGACGGCATGCGTCAGGTGGGGTTCGGCGAGCTGCCTGCCTATGGCTGCGGCGGCACCCATGTCCCCTCACTGGGTGAGTTGGGGGCGGTAAACATCACCGCGCTCAAGATGAAAAAAGGGCAGTTGATCGTGCAGTATGAGCTGGGCTGAGTGCTTTCAGCCCGGCTCGGCAGGGGATCAGAATTTGATCTGCACCTTGGAAGACAACGTTTTGTCACCGGCTGCGATCAGTGCGTTTTCGATGGCTTCCGGTGGATATTCACCGCTGAGCAGTGGCAGTGGATCGATACGGCCGTCCTGTAGCCATTTAACGGCGGTGGCAAATTCGTCGACAAAACGGAATGAACCTACCCAACGGATTTCCTTCACCAGCATCGGCATAACCGGATAGTCAACGTTAGAGGCTCCCATGCCCACCTGCACCACGGTACCGGCAGGGCGGGCCAGCGTCACGGTGGATGCGATGGCCGCCGGGCTGCCGGAGGCCTCAAACACCACGTCGAAATAGCCTTTATTGCTCTGATAAACAGTAGCGCTGCCTTCCTCCAGCGGGTTAAAGGTGTTGGTCGCGCCCATTTGTCGCGCCAGCTCCAGGCAGCGTTCACTGACGTCGGAAGCCACCAGTTCGGCGGCACCGGCACTGCGGGCGGCGGCCAGGATCAAACAGCCAATAGGGCCGGCACCGATCACCAGCACACGTTTGCCCACTAGCGTGCACGCGACATTGACGGCATGAATGGCAACCGCCAGCGGTTCGGCAAAGGCCATGATCTGTGGGGATACGTCATCGCGATAGGGAATGCATTGTTGTTCTGTGGCTACCACGTATTCGGAAAATCCGCCGTCAACGTGCGGATTAAACTGCGCACTGCCCATAAAACGCATAGTGGCGCAGAGGTTCTGTTTGCCTGCCAGGCAGTATTCGCAATGATTACAGGGTTGTGACGGATTGATGGCCACCTTCTGTCCCACCCGCAATGCCGAACCGACCGGCACCTGGCTAAGGGTGCCGACGAATTCATGCCCGACGACTATCGGGTGTTTGAGGATCGACATGCCGGCACGGCCGTGCTGGTAATAATGGATATCCGAGCCACAGATACCGCCGCGTTCGACCTTCACCAGTACGTCATTCTCATCGTATTCCAGCTCGCGTTGCTCAACGCGCACATCTTTTTCACCGTAGGCGAAGCAGGCTTTACAGCTTAGGATCCGTTTGCTCATTATTTTGCCTCAAGTTTGTGGAGATCCGCGTTGGAGCGCGGTGCTAAAGGTTGATCGGATTTCGGGGGTACGATCACTTCAATCTTGCCGACCAGGAAGGTGTAGGCCAACAGACCCATCAGGGCTACGGCGGCGATATACCACATTGCATAGTGGAAGTTATTGGTGCGTTGCAGAATGACGCCAATGACTATTGGACTGATGATGCCGGAAAGGTTGCCGCAGATATTCAGGCAGCCGCCCATAGTGCCGATAAAATTACGTGGGATCACATCGCTCCAGACCACCCAACCCAGATTGGAAAAGGCGTTGGCGAAAAAGGCGATGGACAAGATGGCGATGGCGATCACCGGTTGATCTTCGAAAAAATTGACCAGGCAGATAATCATGGTCAGACACAGGCCGGACATCACCGGCAGTTTGCGGGCAAAGGTGCGGGATTTGCCCTTTTTCAGCAGCAAATCACTCAGCGTACCGCCACACAGTACGCCTGCCATCGCCATCAGATAGGGGAATGAAGCACCCAGCCCGGCTTTGGCGATCGGTAAGTGCAGACCTTTCTCCAGGTAAACAATAAACCAGGTCAGGAAGAAATAGAGTGTGGATGAGCAAGCGAACTGGGCGATGAACAGGCCCCAGACGGTGCGATTCTTCAGGAAAAAGGCGATATCGCGCCAGCGCACTTTTTCACTGACGCAGGCCTGGTTTTTTGAACCATAGCCACCGCCTTCACGAATGTAATCCAACTCCTGTTGGTTGGTTTTACTGCTGTGTTGCGGATCGCGATATTTAACTAACCAGTAAATGCCAAACAGGATGCCAACGCCGCCGGACAGGTAGAATGACATCTCCCAACCGTAATCCGCCACCACAAAGGACAACGCCGGGGTTAACAGTGCCAGCCCGATATATTGTGCGCTGGAATAAATCGCCGTGGCGCGTGCCCGCTCGTGGTCGGGGAACCAACTGGCGATGATCTTGGTGTTGGAGGGGAAGGAGGGGGCTTCGGCAATACCAATCAGCGCCCGACAGGCCAGCAGCATTAAGAATGATGCTGTTGCAGTGGCGAACAAATGATGCGAGGCGAAGCCCATCAGGAAAGTAAAGACGCTCCACAGAATAATGGCGGTGCCGTAAAGTATCCGTGAGCCAATGCGATCCAGTACGTAACCAACCGGGATCTGGCTGGCGGCGTAGAACCAGGTAAACATGGAAAACAGTAAACCCAGTTGGGTGGCGCTGAGATCGAACTCAGACTGAATTTTACTGCCGGCGACGGACAGGTTGGCCCGGTCCATATAATTTATAGCCGTCACAATAAACAACAGCGACAGAATAAAGAATCGCGATTTTGTTGCTTTCATAGTGTTGTCCTGGTCAGGGTGTTTATTTTTATAAATTTTGGCTACAGAGATGCCCCCGTAACAGTCATATGCCACGGGTAAGTAAACAGATTTAAAGCGGGTCAGGGTTACAGTACGGCCAACCAACCGCCATCGACGTAAATAATTTGTCCATTCACGTAGTTGGAAGCATTGGACGCGAGGTACACGGCGGTGCCGATCAGCTCTTCTGGTTTACCCCAGCGTTTAGAGGGATTGCTGGCTTTCACCCAGGCATCGAACTCGGGGTTATCAACCAGCGCGGCATTCATATCGGTCAATATATAACCCGGACCGATGGCGTTGGACTGAATATTAAACTCGGCCCACTCGGCGGCCATTGAACAGGTGAGCATCTTGATGCCACCTTTGGCGGCGGTATAAGGCGCAACCGTGGCGCGGGCGGCTTGGCTGGTCAGCGAACCGATGTTAATGATTTTCCCCCCTTTACCGCGGGCGATCATCCGCCTGGCGGCGGCTCGACCAACGATAAATGCGCTGGTCAGGTTGGTATCGAGCACCCGCTGCCACTGTTCCAACTCCAGGTTGAGCAGGGGGCTACGGTACTGAATACCGGCATTGTTGATCACAATATCAACCTCAACCCGTTCCTCGTCGAGCTGATTGAATACCGCCTCTATGGCTTGTTCATCGGTAACGTCAAAGGCGAAACCGCGCGCCTGCAGACCTTGAGATTGCAGTCGCTCGACCGCGGCCTGTACCGTTGCAGGTTGCGTACCGTTTAAAATGACGCTGGCTCCGGCCGCAGCCAACCCCTCAGCGTAGGAAAAACCTAATCCGCGAGAAGAACCGGTGACCAGCGCCGTTTTCCCCGTTAAATCGAACAGAGCAGACATATCAACCTCTTACTGTTGGTTATAGGATCCTGATTCGGCATGTACCGCTATTGGCATCGTGTTAAGCTTAGTGCTGCTCAACATGTATGACATCATTCATATAAACGTTGCGTTAAGCCTTGGCAGAAATCAATTCTGTTAAATGGTTTTTGAAGCGCGGATCACAAAAGAAAAATTCAACATTAAATAATTGTAATGTAAAACAATTGGTTGAGTTTGTTTTCATGACGCGGCGCACATAATTTTTGAACGACGCTTTAGCCCATGCACTATCGATGATATAAATCTAACCACACCTTGTAGGACAACTGATGAGTTAGCGGCAAAGGAGTTTACAGTGGGTAATCTAAGAATCACCGGCGTGAAAACTATTCTCACCGCGCCAGGCGGTATCGATCTGGCTGTAGTGAAGGTCGAGACGAACCAACCGGGCCTATATGGCCTGGGGTGCGCGACCTTCACTCAACGCATTCATGCGGTGAAAACGGCCATCGACGACTATATGGCACCGTTTCTAATCGGTAAGGATCCATCGCGCATCGAGGATATCTGGCAGTCTGCCTGCGTAAGCGGCTACTGGCGCAGCGGTCCGATCATGAACAATGCCCTGTCCGGTGTGGACATGGCGCTGTGGGACATCAAAGGGAAAGTCGCCGGTCTGCCCGTTTATGAACTCTTGGGCGGCCAATGCCGCGACGGTATTCCGCTGTATTGCCACACCGACGGTAGCGATGAGTTTGAGGTAGAGGACAACATCCGCGCACGTATGGAGGAGGGCTATCAATACGTGCGTTGCCAGATGGGGATGTACGGTGGGGCGGGCACGGACGATCTGAAATTGATCGCCACCCAATTGGCTCGGGCAAAAAACATTCAGCCTAAACGTTCCCCGCGCGGCAATACACCGGGCATTTATTTTGATCCCGATGCCTATGTGAGAAGCGTGCCACGTCTGTTCGAACACTTGCGTAATAAGCTGGGCTTCGGCATTGAGTTTATTCATGATGTACATGAGCGTGTTACGCCGATCGCCGCCGTTCAACTGGCCAAAACGCTGGAGCCATACCAATTGTTTTATCTCGAAGATCCGGTGGCGCCGGAAAATATAGACTGGTTGAAAATGCTGCGTCAGCAATCCTCCACGCCGATTTCAATGGGGGAGTTGTTCACCAACATCAATGACTGGAAGCCACTGATTACTAATAACCTGATCGATTATATCCGTTGTCACGTCAGCACCATTGGCGGTATTACCCCGGCGAAAAAATTGGCGACGCTGAGTGAAATCCATGGTGTGCGTACCGCGTGGCACGGGCCGGGCGACATTTCTCCAGTCGGCGTCGCCGCCAACCTGCACCTGGATATGAGCGTGACCAATTTTGGTATTCAGGAATACACGCCGATGAATGACGCCTTGCGTGAAGTGTTTAGCGGCTGTCCGGAAATTGAGCGGGGTTATGCCTACCTGAGCGTTCGCCCAGGGTTAGGTATAGATATCGATGAGCAAAAAGCGGCGCAGTACCCGTGTATCGGCGGTATCCCGTCCTGGACTCTGGCACGTACGCCGGACGGCACGGCGTCACGGCCTTAACCTCACCTGTGGACGCATTCAATTGCGCCCTTTGAAAGTGCATCACTCGGTGTCCGGTGTGGCCTGTTTGAGTTTTTCGATGGCGGTGACGTTGTCCGCCATCGCCTCGTTGAGTACTGCAACGGCGGTAGAAGAGTCGCGGTTTTTAATCGCCATAAACACCTTGATGTGTGCCTCGACGCTTTCCAAAGAAATCCCCAATGCCCGGTTCAGTTCTTCCAGGTAGTAGTAATAGGTGTCTTTGATTGAGTTCATCACGTTGTAGAACACCTTGTTCTGTGACGCTTTGGCTATGGCCAGGTGAAACTCAAAATCGGCCTGAGAGTACTTTTTGTAATCGTCTTTGTTGATCAGCATGCGGTTCAGGGCTTGTTCCAGCGCGGTAATGTCCTCGGGCGTGGCGTTTAATACCGCCAGCTCCATACATTTGAACTCCACCGTTTGGCGGAACACCATCATGTCGTGAAACTCTTCACGGCTGAGGTGCATGATCGGTTGCTGTTCATTGAACAGGCTCTGTGGATTGAGGTGTTGGGCGACAAAACTGCCTTTGCCCTGATGGGTCACCACGATGCCCAGATCGCGCAGACGCTGCACCGCGCTGCGAATGCTGACCCGGCTGACGTTGAAAGAGGTGGTCAGTTCCGCTTCTGAGGGGAGTTTGCTGCCAGGCGGCCAACTGCCGTCCAACAGTTTTTCCTTTATTTGCTCATAGACCGCGTTGACCACGTTGTGTTTTTGGATTGATTGAAGACTCATGATATCCATCGCATAAGTTGTCCTACAACATGCCTGTGGTATAGCACGCCATGCCGCAGGTGTGAAGCTGTTCGCCACATTTTTGCGTGGCTGACACCAGGTCGGGAGAATAAATTTATTTTGTGATCGTCATTTCAATTCGAAGCACTGGCCATTGAATACGACCGAAATGTGATTCATTTTTAATCTTGAGTGATGTCATACAAGTTAAGGTATGACATCAGATGTTTTAAAGGGGCACCAACAAGCGCGGTCATTAGGTATAAACCGGCATCCATTAAAATTCCTGGGGAAAACGAATATGAGCATCAATTTACCCACCAAGCTGGCACCGATCCGCTGGCGAAAGCTTATTCCGCTGGCTTTCATTACCTATAGCCTGGCCTACCTGGATCGTGCCAATTACGGATTTGGAGCGGCCGCAGGGCTGGCGCACGATCTCAATATTACGCCGGGTATGTCTTCACTCTTGGGGGCGCTATTTTTCCTCGGTTATTTCTTTTTCCAAGTGCCGGGAGGAATTTACGCCGAGAAACGCAGTGCCAAGGGGCTGATTTTTTGGAGCCTGGTGTTGTGGGGCATTTTGGCCACCGCTACCGGTTTGGTCAGCAATGTGGCAACGTTGGCGGCGATCCGCTTCCTGCTTGGGGTGGCGGAAAGCGTCGTGATGCCGGCGATGCTGGTGTTCCTCAGCCATTGGTTTACCAAGCAGGAACGCTCGAAAGCCAATACTTTCCTGTTTCTTGGCAACCCGATTACCGTGCTGTGGATGTCGATACTGTCCGGTTATCTGGTGGACGCCTTTGGCTGGCGTGGCATGTTTATCATTGAAGGGGTGCCGGCCATTATCTGGGCGGCAATCTGGTGGGTGATCTTTGTCGATCGGCCAAAAGATGCCACCTGGCTCAGTGAGCAGGAGAAAGCTGCTCTTGAGGCCGCCCTCGCCGCTGAACAGACCGGTATGCAACCGATTAAAAATTACGGCGAGGCCTTTCGGTCACGCAAGGTATTGGCACTGTCGTTTATTCATTTCTTCTGGAATATCGGTATGTACGGTTTCATTATGTGGCTGCCGTCGATCTTGAAAACCGCTTCCGGCATGGGGATTGTCGCTACCGGCTGGTTGTCTGCTGCACCTTATTTGTTGGCGGTGCCGCTGATGCTTGGTGCATCCTATTTCTCTGATAAGTATCAACAGCGCAAGCTGGTGGTGCTGTTGTTTCTGGGATTGGGGGCGGTTTGCTTCTGCGCGTCTTTCACACTGGGTGCTAACCATTTTTGGTTGTCCTACGTCTTGCTGGTGATTGCCGGCGGAGCTATGTATACGCCTTATGGCCCGTTCTTTGCGGCGATCCCGGAGCTATTGCCACGCAACGTGATGGCGGGGGCGATGGCATTTATCGTGAGTTTTGGCGCACTGGGGTCATTTGTGGGGGCCTGGATTGTCGGCTATCTCAACGGTATTACGCAGGGGCCGCAGGCTTCCTATATCTTTATGGGCACTTCGCTGGTCATCGCGGTGGTACTGACGGCACTGACCCGTTTCTCTAACACACCACAACGAGTTGTGACCCCTGGCGTCGCAGCCTGCCGATAAGCTATGCCGGACCGGTTATTTCGCCGGCCCGGCCTGACGCAGCATGGTGCAGAAAGCACACTGGCATCCGGCCTGCGGCAAGGCGGCGCAGGTGCCGACATTGACCGTTTGCGCATCCAGCGCATGAAAGCCGTAGAACCTATTCTCGATATTATTTTCCGCTGCGCGCGTCTGTTCAGGCTGGGGTTCTGGCACCCTGGATTGAAACGCGGCGGCGCGTCCGGCCAACAGGCCAAGGAACAACAGCGAGAGCTGAATTTTCATTTTGGTCTTCCTGATTTAATTTCTGATACGTTATAACAAAACATCCTTTCTGCCAACCACCGATGCCTTGTGCATTTTCCGCCATTGGTTAGCGAAATTAGTTCGTTCAACTCCCCGCTGATTTGGTTTGTTATCTAACCCATAACATTCCGAAATAAAGAAGGCGTGGCATACGATGTTTAATTTCTCTTTCAATAGATTAACCCGCGGGATAACGGTGGCATTGGGCCTGGCGGCGGTGATGAACCCGGCGCTGGCCTCGGTGCAGGGCGGCACGCTGGTCTACCTGGAACAGCAGGCGCACACCAACCTTTATCCGCCTTCCGGCGGCTTCTATCCCAATGGCGGCATCCTCAATCAAATCACTGACAAACTGACCTACCAGAACCCGCAAACGCTGGAGATTGAGCCGTGGATCGCCGAATCCTGGAACAGCAACGCTGACAAAACCGAATACACCTTCAAGCTGCGGCCGGGTGTGACCTTCTCCGACGGCACTCCGCTGGATGCTAACGCGGTGGCAAAAAACTTCGATACCTATGGCCTGGGCAATAAAGAGAAACGCCTGCCGGTGTCTGAAGTCATCAATAACTACGACCACAGCGAAGTGATCGACCCGTTAACCGTCAAATTTTACTTCAAGCATTCGTCGCCAGGTTTCCTGCAGGGTACCGCCACGATTGGCTCGGGATTGGTTTCGCTCAGCACCCTGAACCGCAACTATGACCAACTCGGCGATGCGCACCATATCATCGGATCCGGCCCGTTTGTGGTCAGCGCCGAGACGCTGGGGC
The DNA here is from genome assembly GCF_002607755.1 of Serratia sp. BW106. Classification (NCBI taxonomy): domain Bacteria; kingdom Pseudomonadati; phylum Pseudomonadota; class Gammaproteobacteria; order Enterobacterales; family Yersiniaceae; genus Serratia; species Serratia sp. BW106. Next base: position 39,892 of record NZ_MCGS01000028.1, on the reverse strand, counting down.
GTGAGGTCAGTCTTAGCGTTCGCAAAGATTACCACTGGGGGCCGGCCAGGCTGGCTCAACAAGGGCGCGCCAATCTGGACGCGATCAAGGTAATTGTTACCGGTGAGGACAGTGTGCGCATTGGTGCGTTGCAAGCCGGGCAGGCGGACTTTATTCGCCAGATCCAGGCCTACGACGAGAAGCAGACTCAGGATCAGGGGTTCACAATCTACGCGGCCCCAACGCGTGGCGTTAATGACAGCATCGCCTTCCGACCGGATAACCCGCTGGTAAGCGATCTGCGCGTGCGTCAGGCGCTACTGCATGCCACCGACAGCAAGCAGATCGTCGATACGCTGTTCTCGGTTAACTACCCACAGGCCAAATCGGTGATTGCCTCTTCCGCCGCCGGTTTTGTCGACTTGTCCGCCAAGCTGAAGTTCGATCCGCAACTGGCCAACCGCCTGTTGGATGAGGCGGGCTGGAAAAAGGGCAGCGACGGCCTGCGTGAGAAAGACGGTAAAAAACTGCTGCTGAATGTCTACGAATCGCTGCCGCAACCGCAGAACAAGGCGGTGCTGCAACTGGTTTCGCAGCAGTGGGGCAAGGTCGGTGCGCGCTTGAATATTCTGGCCGGTGACGCCGGCAGCCGGGTAGCAGATAACCTCGACCCGCAGAAAACCCCGGCGGCGGTGGTGGAGGTGGGGCGGGCCGATCCGGACGTGATTAAAAGCCAGTTCTACCCGACCAACCGCGATGCGCTGTTGCAGCAAGGTGGCTCCGGTAAAAACAGTCAGTTCAGCGACGACAAGCTGAACACGCTACTGCTGGGCATTGCCTCTGAGGTGGATGCGCAAAAACGCCTGCAGATTGCCGGCGAGGCACAAAATTACCTGCTCGATCAGGCCTATGTGATCCCATTCTTTGAGGAGCCGCAGGTGTTTGCCGGCGCGCCTTATCTGAAAGGGGTGAGTTTTGAAGCCGTGGGTCGCCCGAGTTTCTACGGCGCCTGGTTAGAGAAACATTAAGGAGATCATGATGAGCCGATATCTGGCGCGGCGTATCGCACAGGCGCTACTGGTGCTGTGGGCGACCTTTAGCCTGTCGTTTCTCCTGCTGCAGGTGCTGCCGGGTGATGCGATCCTGATTAAGTTCCAGAATCCGGACATGGGACTCAGTCCGGCGCAGATCGCCGATATGCGTGCCGCCTATGGTGCCGATGTGTCGCTGTGGCAGCAGTATCTGCATGCGCTGGGTAACGTGCTGCGGGGGGATCTGGGCTACTCCATTCAGGCCGGGGTACCGGTCACCGAACTGTTGGCCACCAACCTGCCCGCTACGCTGCAACTGGCGGTGCTGGGCTTTACGCTGGCGCTGCTGTTGGCGCTGGCGATTGCCTTTATCTCCAATCTGACCGGTTTTGGCTGGCTGAGATCGGCGCTGCAATCGCTGCCGTCACTGTTCGTTTCGGTGCCAACCTTCTGGCTGGGTATTGTGTTGATTCAGGTGTTTTCGTTCCAACTCAAGCTGATCCCGGTGATCAATCCGGGTGAGTGGCAAGGGCTTATCCTGCCGATTGTGACCCTGGCGGTGCCGATCTCCGCCCCGCTGGCGCAGATCCTGATCCGCAGCATTGACCAGGTGCAGACCCAGCCGTTTGTCGCCGTGGCACGCGCCAAAGGTGCCAGCCGTAGCGGGGTGCTGTGGCGGCATGTGGCGCGCAACGCCATGCTGCCGGCGCTGACCATCGCCGGCATTCTGCTTGGCGAACTGATTGCCGGTGCGCTGATCACCGAAACCGTGTTTGGCCGCAGCGGGCTGGGACAACTGACCCTGCAGGCGGTGCTGAATCAGGACGTGGCGGTACTGCAGGCGATTGTGGTGATCTCCGCCGCCGCTTTCGTCACCCTCAATCTGCTGGTGGATCTGCTGTTCCCGCTGTTGGATCCACGACTGAAAACCCACACAGGAGTCGCCGTATGAGCAGTATCTCCTATGAAAAAGCGGTCGTACCGGAGCGAGATCTGGGCGGCCTGGAAAGTGAAGGAACCTTACCGACCAGCCGTCCACGCCGTCGTCGCGTGCCGTTGACCTTGCTGCTGGCCTGGGCGGTGATCGCCATTGCGGTGCTGTGGGCGCTGGCGCCCCAGTTATTCACTGCCTACAGCGGCACCGAAGGTATCGCCGGTGCGCAGCGGCTGGCGCCGGGCGGCGAACACTGGCTGGGCACCGATCAACTGGGGCGTGACCTGTATGCGCGCATTGTCTATGGTGCTTCGCAGACGCTGTCCGCAGCGCTGGTGGCAGTCGCGTTGGGTTTATTGTTGGGCACCGCGCTGGGGCTGATTGCCGGTGCGGTCGGGGGCATCGCGGACGAAGCGGTGATGCGTTTTGTCGACGTCTTGCTGTCTATTCCCGGCCTGCTGCTGTCGCTGAGCATCATTATTTTACTGGGGTTTGGTACGGTTAACGCCGCCATCGCCGTCGGGATTACTTCGGTCGCCAACTTTGCCCGCCTGGCGCGCGCAGAAGTAGTGCGGGTGCGGCACAGTGATTACGTTGAAGCGGCCTATGGCAGCGGTGGTACCTTCTGGGCGGTGCTGTGGCGGCACATCCTGCCGAACTCGCTGACTTCGGTGATCGCCTTCTCGGCATTGCAGTTTGGCAGCGCTATTTTGGCGATCGCCACCCTGAGCTTCCTGGGTTATGGCACCCCGCCACCGACGCCGGAGTGGGGGCTACTGATCGCCGAAGGGCGCAACTACATTTCCACCGCCTGGTGGCTGACGACCTTCCCAGGGCTGGCGGTGGTGGCGGTGGTGCTGGCGGCCAATCGCATCAGCCGTGCATTGGGGAGAACGCAGCCATGAGTATTCAGACGGCATTACAACGGGCGGCGGCCACGCCGGTGCTGGAGCTGGAGCAGGTGTCGATTGCCTATCAGGGCGCAACCGGCAGCCAGCGGGTGGTGCATCAGGTGTCGTTCGCCATTCAGCCGGGGGAAGTGGTGGCGTTGGTCGGCGAGTCCGGTTCGGGCAAAACCACTACCGCGCAGGCAATCATTGGCCTGCTGACGGAAAATGGCCGTCTGGAGCAGGGCGCAATCCGTCTCAACGGCACCGATATCAGCCATTGGTCGTCACGACGTCTGGATGCGGTGCGGGGCGCACAAATCAGTCTGATCCCACAGGATCCGTCCAGCTCGCTCAACCCGGTGAAAACGATCGGCGAACAGGTGGCGGAGATCCTCAATATTCACCGTCGCCTGCCGCGCAAACAGGTGCAGCAGCGGGTGGTGGCATTACTGACCCGGGTTGGCCTGACCCACCCGGAGCTGCGGGCGCGTCAGTATCCGCATGAACTTTCCGGCGGCATGAAACAGCGGGTGTTGATCGCCATCGCTATCGCGCTGCAACCGACGCTGATTATCGCCGATGAGCCAACCAGCGCGCTGGATGTCACGGTGCAAAAGCGCATTCTCGATCTGATCGACGAACTGCGGCAGGAGTTTGGTACCGCGGTGCTGCTGGTGACTCACGATCTGGCGGTGGCGGCGGAGCGTGCCGACCGGCTGCTGGTGTTTCGCCATGGTCGGGTTCAGGAGCAGGGCGTGACCGCCGAAGTGTTGCGTGCCCCCACCAGCGATTATACCCGCCGACTGTTTGCCGACGTGCCATCGCTGACCCGTGCGGCGCTGTCGCAACCCAGCAACAGTACGCAAGAGCTGGCGATCCAGGTTAATGGGTTGGTGAAAGATTTCCGCCTGGCCGGTGTGGGGGGCAAAACTTACCGTGCGTTGGATCAGGTGTCGTTTAGCGTGCCGCGTGGCACCACCCATGCGCTGGTAGGGGAATCCGGCTCCGGCAAAACCACGCTGGCACGCTGCCTGCTCGGTTTTCAACGGCCGGACGCCGGGCAAATCATTATCGACGGCGTTGACTTCACCCAGTTGAAGGGCGAAGCGCTGCGGCAGTTCCGTCGCCGCATTCAGTTGGTGTACCAGAACCCGTTCGGCTCGCTCGATCCGTCGCAGACGCTGTATCAGGTGATTGAAGAGCCGTTGCTGAACTTTGAACCGCTGGGCAAAGCCGAGCGTTATCGACGGGTACGAGAATTGTTTGAACGGGTGGCGCTGCCGGACGAGTTGCTGAGCCGCAAGCCGCGCGAACTGTCTGGTGGCCAACGCCAACGGGTGGCGATTGCCCGGGCGCTGGTGTTGCAACCACGGGTACTGGTGCTGGACGAAGCGACCTCGGCCCTGGATGTCACGGTACAGGCGCAGATCCTGCGGCTGTTGCAGGATTTGCAGCAGGAACTGGGGCTGACCTATTTGTTTATCTCACACGATCTGGCCAGGGTACGGCAGATTTCACACAGCGTTTCGGTGTTGCACCGAGGGGTACAGGTGGACAGCGGCGCGACCGGTGAACTGTTCGCCATGCCGGGCAGTGATTACACCCGCCAGTTGATTGAGGCCATTCCCGGCCGTCAGTTTTATGCCGAACAGCCCAAGATTAAGGATGCGATTAATGAGCAGTAAAAGACTGGGTTTTTTCACCCGCCTGCTGGATCAGGGCAGTGCACAACAGCGTTACCGGCTGGCAACCGAGCAAATCGTGCATGCCGAACGGGTCGGCTTTGATAGCGCCTGGGTGGCGCAGCACCATTTTCATGAGGATGAGGGCGGCTTGCCTTCTCCCCTGGTGTTCCTGGCTCAGGTGGCGGCACGAACTCGCCATATCCGGCTGGGCACCGGGGTGATCACGCTGCCGATGGAGTCAGCCATTCGGGTGGCGGAGGATACTGCGGTGCTGGATCTGCTGTCTGACGGCAGGCTGGAGGTGGGGATTGCCGCCGGTGGCACGCCGTCATCGTTCAGCGCCTTCGGTTTTGATGCTCAGCAGCGCCACGCGGTGTTTGCCGACAACTTCAACACGCTGCTGCGCGCCTGGCGTGGTGAGGCATTGGGCGGTGAGGATAACCGTTTGTACCCGGCCGCGCCGCAGTTGGCGGAGCGGGTTTGGCAGGCGACCTTTTCGGTGGAAGGTGGTGAACGCGCCGGACGTGCCGGTGACGGCTTAATGCTGTCGCGTACCCAACCGCGCCCGGCGGATGCGCCGGATTTGCCGCTGGACGAATTGCAGAACCCGATTATCGACGCCTATCTGGCGGCGCTGCCGCCCGGCATCGCACCGCGCATTATGGGGTCGCGCACCGCCCTGGTGACCGATAAGAGCCAACAGGCGCGGGACTTTGCCGCGCAAGGGTTGGGCCGTGGGCTCGAACGCCTGCGTGCCAGCGGCCATCGGCCAACGGATGAATCGCTCGATGGGCTGATCCGGGCCTTTGACGTGCATCTCGGTACTCCGGATCAGGTGATCGCCTCGTTGCAGAAAGACAGCGCGTTGGCGCGGGTCACCGACCTGGCATTCCAGGTGCATTCCATCGATCCACCGCACGCCCACATTCTGCGTTCTATTGAGCTGATCGCCCGCCACGTTGCCCCGGAACTGGGCTGGCAACGTCGCACTCCCGCTTCCATCTCCCACGAACATCACGCTGAGGAAAAGGTATGACTGCAACATTGAATAATGACGACCTGCTGGCCGTGCTGGCAGAGATCGCACCCGGTTCCGCATTGGCACAGGCCAGAGTGACACGGCAGGCGGCGACAGACGCGATTCAGGCCAGCTACCTTGCGCTGTTTGCTCCCGCCGATGCCGGCGATTTTCCTGTAGCGCAGCGGTTGCAAGTCGCCCAGCGCATCAGCGAATGGCATGCGGATAGATCACTGGCGGCCCATTATGCGGCGTTGCTGCAACAACAGGGCGGCGCAGAGGATAGCCCGCGTTTGCAGGCGGCGCTGGATCATGCCGAACGGTTGGCGTTCAAACCCGCCAGCGCCGATGCCCAGCATTTGCAGGCATTGCAGCAGGCCGGTTGGTCACTGGACGCTATAGTCACCCTGTCGCAACTGATCGCGTTTGTCAGTTTCCAAAGCCGTCTGTTAACCGGCTATCGGCTGCTTGGCGGTCAGCCGGTTGAGGAGGGCAGCAGCGGCTCACCGGTCAGAGCCGGCAGTTGGCGCACCGAGTCCGTCACCCTGAGTGGCCGCCATGCGCCGCCGGTGTTTACCCGTCAGGAACTGGGGTGGGAGCCGTGGATCGCCGCCAAGCCGCTGGCGGAGTTTGATGCATCAGGTCAGGCGCTGTTGACGCGCTTCGGGCATAGCGACTCGGATTATTTCCGCCTGCTGGCACGTAACCATCCGGTGCTGGAGCAGCGAACGCTGGCGGATCGGGCCATTTTCTATACGCAAGGCGGGCTGGAACGTAAGGATCGCGAACTGGCGGCCACGGTGGCCAGCAAGGTGAATGGCTGCATCTATTGCGCTTCGGTGCATGCGCGCAAGGCGGCACAGTTGTCCAAACAGACGGACGAGGTGCAGCGTCTGCTGGAGGTGGCTCCAGGGGGCGTGTTGAGTGAGGGGCAAGGGGAGCCGTGGCGGGCACAGATAGATTTTGCTGCGGCGTTATCCGCCACGCCGCCGCAGGTTAACGCCGAACATCTGGCAGTGCTGCGCGAGCAGGGGCTGGATGAGCTGGCGCTGCTGGATCTGGTGCAGTCGACGGCGTTCTTTGCCTGGGCAAACCGGTTGATGCTGACTTTGGGTGAACCCTTCGACGATTAATAAGTCTTCCGCCAATAACCGCCGTGTAAAACGGGGCGAAAGTTTTCGCCCCTATGCAATTCAAGATAATAATTACCTTTTAAGGCAGGTTTTTAACGTTATTAACAAATAGACATATCTCTTGTTGTTAATATAACGAATAACTCAAATTGCATAAATTGCTCGCCGTCATGAATGCTCCGATACTCATCCCATCAATGGATTTAATTTAGATCAGACAAATCTTTGTTGGCGTGGATGCATTTTTTGATGGGAAATGGTCTCGATGGGAAGTTTTTTTAAGCAGATATACCGTTATTCACATTCCCGCCCTTATCGGCATAATGAAAACCTCTGGCCTTACGTGAAAATTGGACGTGCGGAAAGTGGCGAGATTGTCGAGTTTCATTATAAAAGCCAGATGATTCCTATAGTGAAACTTTCAGCGTTAAAAAACCGCTTTCAGGGGCCGATATTGCTGACGGCCACCGGGCCATCGGTGAGTTCTGTTTGCTTTAGCGATATTCCTGAAATGCCGGCCATCGGGGTCAATGGGGCCTATTTCTTAAGCCAACAGGTGAGCTTTCGTTTTTACGTCATTGTCGATATGGGATTTATTGATCAACGGCCGGATATTATAGAAGACATTGTTCTGGCAGAGAATCTAATCCTGTTTACGACGGTCCACGGCGTGGCGAAAATCATTGACCGTTTCACGCTGGCAGGCGTGAAGTGCCAGTTTGCCGTCATCGAAGATGCGGCTTTCAAAATTTACAGCCCAAAAATAAATCCTCCGGCATTGTGGGAACATTACCGCCATAACAGTAACGTCTATTTCTCTGCTGTCTGTAAATCCATCGCCTTTAGTCATGATATTCGGCATGGAATTTTTGATGCCGGCACGGTGGTTTATTGGGTGTTTCAGATCATCGCCTTCCTGGGGTTTAAACAGCTCTTTATTGTCGGGCTGGATATGAACAATTTCCATTTGCCACGCTTCTATGAAACGCCAGAAAACAAACTGCCGACATTTTTACCCGAAAAGGTCGAGGATATGATCATCCCGGCTTTTAGCCATGCCGCTGAAAGAATGAAAATCAACAATATCGCCGTAAAGAATTTTTCATTGGCGAGCGCCATAGATACCCGTATTTTTGAAAAGGTTGATTGCAGTGATTTTTTCAAAAAAAACTGATGTAACCACAGCGATCGCTGTTTACGTCTTCCTGGCATTCTGCTTCTTTAGCGCCATTTTTTGCGGCCATACCCGGGTGAATAATCTATTCCATATCTCGGCATTTTTTTTCCTGCTGACGCTGCTCACCCGGCCGGAATTTCGTCAGGCCTGGTTTAGCAGACGTGCTGCGGTCACCGGAATAGCCTTGGCGGCGTATTTTCTGGCGTATTACTCCGCCAGTAATTTCTGGGGAGGCACGCCGGGAGATGCGCTGTCTGCCCTGACGCATAGCGCTTATATCCTGATTTATTTGGGTCTGTTGGTCAGCGTGCTGGATAGCCCCCGGCGCAATCTCTTGCTCTGCTGCGTGATCGCCGGTATCACGTTGCTATGCCTGTATCTGGCATGGAGTGATTACCAAGAAATTTATACCCTCAGAGAAACCTCAGACGCCAATCCCGGCCCGCGTAATGTGATCGATCTCGCCGGTTATGCCGCTTTGGGCATTATTTTAAGCCTGATGGTTTTTCGTGATACCCAACAAAAAAAGGTCCTGCTGACGATCCCACTACTTTTTGCCTTTATGGTACTGACACAAAGCCGTGGGCCTCTGATTGCCTTAGTGGCGGCGCTGGTGTTAACCACGCATTACCGGGCGCTGAATAAAAAATTGGCGATGTTGATTATGGCAATGATCATATTTACCGCAGGCATGGTGCTATGGTCGTCCATCGGGGAAATGCTGATTACGCGCTTTGCCGAGTTGTATCAGCAGAGCTTCGTGCGGATGAGCATTTGGCGGCACAGCCTGGCGTTGATAGAACAGGCGCCGTTTTTCGGCTATGGATTTGATAAAGAACTGACTTTTACCAATTATACCGGCGAGTTTATTCATACCACTCACAGCCTGTATCTGGGGGCATTGCTCAAAGGCGGGTTGGTTGGTTTTTGTTTGTTCGCTGGGTTACTGGCGTTTGGCGCGCAGCTTGCCGCGCGTCACCTCAGGGCCGGGCGGCGGCTGGAGGCGGCTTTATACCTGTTTATGCTGATCTTCTACTGCTCGCAGGGCATGTTTGTCATCGCCAACCCGGCCGAGTTCTGGTACCTGTTCTGGTTCCCATTGGCGATGGTTTTTGCCCAGCCGACCCAAAGGGTTCGTTAGTCAGCCTGCGGGTGCGTGAACTCCAGCGCGCTCGTCACTTTTTCAAACACCTCATTTTCGGTGATGATGCTGAGCGGTTGGCGGCGTTGAGCCGTGGTGAGTTTTTGCGCATCTACCGATACGTTCATCACCTGATGCAGTTCGCTATTTTGATAGGGGCCGGTGTGGTGCGGATTGGCGGTGACAAACAGGCTGATGGTCGGTGTTTTCAGGGCAATGGCCAGATGTAATGGGCCGGTATCGCCGGTCACCAGCACCCGCATGTTTGACATCACTGCCAGCAACTGCGGCAGGGTGGTTTTGCCAATATGGCTGACCACGCGTCGCTGTTCGTCCGCCGTTAGCCCCGCCATAAATTCCTTTTCGATAGCCAGCTCTTTCGGGGAGCCGATTAATTCGATTTGGTGGTGTGGCGACTGTGCCAGCAACAGTTTCGCCAGGCGAATAAACTGACCGACGGGCCAGCAGCGCAGCGTTTCAGAGGCGCCCATTTGAAAACCGATTGGGATTTTATCCGCGGTTTTATTAACCGGCAAAAATTCAACGGGAATAAACATCTCGGTGTTGTCGGTTTTACACCCCAATTGCGCCACCAGATCCAGCTTGCGCTGAATTAAATGCCCGCCGGTACTCTGGCTTACGCCGCTCAGCCAGGTTTCCATGCCGGTGGCTTTATTGCCGTAGACGTCTTTGAAAAGATACTGGCAACCGGCAGTGATGGCGACAATCACATCGTAAGGGGATTTGGAGTGCAGGATGACGGCCAGTTGCGGCTTATGCTTACGCAACTGGTGAATGATACTGAGCATGTCTTTGGCTTTATGATCCCAATAAATAACAGCATTAAAGTAACGGCTGGTCGCGACCAACTGTTTATTCTTATGGCTGGAAATCAGGGTGATATTCGCCATGGGGTAACGTTCACGCACCGCGCGAATGGCCGGCGTGTTAAACATCAGGTCGCCGAGGGCGGTGGTGGAAAAAATAACGATGCGTTCAAAAGTCAGCTCCGGTGTAAAACTGGCCTTTTCTTTGAAGTTGCCGCCCAACCGGGTGTACACCTGCAGACAGGCGTTGGCCGCCGTTATTTTCCACTGTTTTGACATCTTGTTTCGCTTCGAGTTAATGAGTGCGCCAGTCTGGCATCTGCATCATATGATGTTTGTCCTGGTGGGCCAATGGTCGGCAATAGTTTGCTACATATGCTTGCGTAACCTTGATAAAGGGGCAGCAGACCGCCCCTGTGTTGAGTCAATCTTGCCAAACCTGTGTGCTGCGCGGCGTATCCATCCGGTAATCCGAATAGTGGCGAGTGAAAATCTCGCGCCCCAAGTCGCGGGCGGCCTGTAGTGGATTGCGCGGATCGCGGCTGACTTCGCCCCGGTTGTTGCCCGCCCCCTGGACCATCCCGATGAATTCGCAATGCGAGTAGCGGCTGAATTCCTGAATTTGATGCACGATCCCCATTGCCCCACCGGGGTAAGTTTCTTCCGAGGCCACCGTCAGCCCGATGCGTTTGCCGCTCATACGCTGATGCACCTGTTCCGCATCCGGATAGGCGTTGGAGTAATAGCTGAAAGAGCGGTCGAAAAAGGCTTTGGTTTGTGCCGACATGCCGTACCAGTAAAGCGGGGTGCAAAATACCACCCCATCCGCCGGCAAAAAGTGATCCAGAAACAGTTCGCCATAGCGATCGGCAGGCGGCTCGGCATGGCGCCCATCCACCAGAAAACCACTGATGTAGTCATCGAGAAAATGCAGGCTGGCTTCGGTCCCGGCTTCGGCGGCACCCGCCATGACGGCTTGTGCCAGGGTGGCACTGTTGCCGTCGCGGCGTGGGCTGCCCACCAGGACGATAAGGCGTTTGGGTTGTTGAGATGAATTCATGTCACTCTCCGTCTGCTGAGTAGGGGAATACGGCTGTCAATTTACGTTGAATACAGCGCAAGCGACAAATGACGGCTACTCTGTCAGGATGAGATAAATTCATCTGTATGGGTCTTGTTCATGTTTGCCTCGCTTCCCGTAACTGCATTGCGAACTTTCGAATCCGCTGCCCGCCTGCGCAGTTTCAAACAGGCGGCGCAGGAGCTGGCGGTTACGCCGACGGCGGTATCACATCAGATCAAGGCGCTTGAGCAGCAGTTGGGTTTTGCTTTGTTCGAACGGCTGCCGCGTGGCGTTAGATTGGCGCAGAAGGGCGAGCGTTTGTTTGCAAGAGTTCACACTGCGCTGCTTGATGTCGCCACCATGTTGGATGCTTTGCGGCCGGTGCCCAGCGCCGGATCATTGAGTGTTTCCGTCACCCATTCTTTTGCGGCCTTATGGCTGGTGCCGCGCCTGGGACGTTTTTATCAGGCCCATCCGCATTATCTGGTACGGCTGGAGGCTTGCGGCGAGGTGATTGATCTGCAACAGGACGCCAGCGTGGACATTGCCATTCGCTACAGCAGCGCAAGCTACCCGCAACTGCATCAGGCGGCGCGGCTGGAGGAGAGCTTTGGTGTCTACGGTGCCCCGGATTTGTGTGCAATGGAGCAACCCGCGCCCACGCTGATCACCGTTCATTGGCATGACTCCACCCTGTATGAAACTGGCTGGCGTGAGTGGTGCCAGGCTGCGGGAGTCGACTGGTGGCAGCAGCATGCCGCATTGCGGGCTTATGACGAAGAGCATTACGCGCTGCAGGCGGCAGTAGCCGGGCAGGGGCTGGTGCTGGCCAGCTCGGTAATGGTGTCCGATCTGGTGCGTAACGGTTTGCTGGCATCTTATCGACCGGACATTTGCGTGCCGGGTGCGGCTTATACTGCGCTGTGCGTGCCTGGCCGCGAACGGCACCCGCCGGTGCGGGCGTTTCTGGACTGGCTGCAACAGGAGGTTCGGCGCTGAGCCAGGGCACAACATAAAAGTTTTTCTGGCGTGAGACATGGGAATATCAGATAACTTTGTTATCCATTCCCATGAGAGAGATGTCCATGAGCCAGCCAAGAGTTTCTGATTACCCGATTGATGCGCAGTTTATTGAACGTTGGTCGCCGCGCGCGCTGGCCAATGATGCTATCGACGATGAGACCCTGCTGAGCTTCTTTGAAGCGGCGCGTTGGTCACCTTCGGCCTATAACATTCAGCCATGGCGTTTTGCCTACAGCAAACACGGCTCGGCCAGTTGGGACAGCTATCTGGATTTCCTGATTGAGTTCAACCGCGGTTGGGCGCAGCACGCTTCGGCGCTGGTGGTGGTGATCTCTAAAACCACCAGTCTGAACGGTGAGAAGGAAGTCAGTAACCCGAGTCATGCCTTTGATGCCGGTGCCGCCTGGGCGAACCTGGCGCTGCAGGCGCATCTGAAAGGTTGGCTGACCCACTGCATGGGCGGTGTTCACCATGACAAAATCAAGGCTGCGTTGAACCTGCCGGATAACTATCAGGTGCACGGCATGGTGGCGATCGGCAAAGCGGGCGACAAATCCCTGCTGCCGGAATTCCTGCAGCAAAAAGAGATCCCTTCAGGGCGCTTGCCGCTGGAGCAGACGGTGGTAGAAGGGCTGAACTTTACCCTGTAATTATCCTGGTCTAAATGTTTATCCGCCCGCAGGGTTTTCGCTCTGCGGGTTTTTTTATGCGCTCAGGTAACCAGGTAAAACTTTGTGAGTATGTCCATGCACGCAATGATCGTTATATAATATTTTATATATCGATTAATGATAGAGGAGGTGCCATGAACAATCACTTCGGTAAGGGGCTGATGGCCGGTTTGGCTGCACAAAACGCCGGACCGGCTTCGGAACTTACCCGGTTCTGCTGTGACTACAAGCGTGGCTTTGTACTGGGTTATGCTCACCATTTGGCCCAAAGCCTGGGTGATGAAAACCAGGCGGCATTCGAAGCCGGGTTGCTGTGTCGGGCGTACAGTCTCAATGGGGAAGTGATGAGCGAATTCTTTTCTGGCGGCACAAATCGCCTGGCCGAAAAGTTCTTCTGCGCAGGATATAACCGCGATCGGCAAAACTGAGCGCCGCCATCATATGGCTTGACGGGCTCAGGCCTTATTCATCACCACCACCAGATAAATGCAGGTTTCGGCGCTCTCATTTTTGAACACGCAGTCCGTGGGGGGCCCGAGTTCCAGGCAATCGCCCTCGGCCATTTCATGGCGGGTTTCACCCTCCTGAAATACCAGCGAGCCGGACAACACCCAGATTAATTGCCGCATTAAGGCATAGGCCGAAGCCGGCATAGGGATGGCGGCACCGGCGGGCAGTTCAATGCGCACCAGATCAAGCGGGATATCTGACTGCGGTGACACATGACGACGCACATAGCCGCTGTCGGGATCGACCCACAGCGGTTGGTCCTGGCGGCGCATCAACCGGCCTTCCTGCGTTTCCGCCCGGGCGATCAGTTTGGACATGCTCAGGCCAAACGCGCCGGAAAGCCTGCCCAGCAACATCGCCGTTGGGCTGCTGTCACCGCGCTCAATTTTGTGCACCATCGCCCGCGAAACGCCGGCCCGTTCGGCCAGATCGGACAACGACCAATGGCGTGCTTCACGTTCGATGCGGATCCTCGCACCGATGCGCTGATTTAGGTTGTCTAATTTATTATTCATATCGTAGTATGATAGTAGACGGTCAACCAAGAGGTCAACATGCTTATCCGTAACGCGACTATAACCGATAGCGCAGGCATTGCTGCTATCTATAACGACGCGGTGCTTAATACCACCGCGATCTGGAATGAACTTAGTGTCGACGAGGCAAACCGTGCCGCGTGGATGGCGGAGCGGCAAGCGGCAGGCTATCCGGTGCTGGTGGCGAGCAATGAGGCAGGCGAGGTGATGGGTTACGCCTCGTTTGGCGATTGGCGGGCATGGGACGGTTACCGTCACACGGTGGAGCATTCGGTTTATGTTCGGCAAGACAGCCGTGGCGACGGGGTGGGGAAAACGCTGCTGATTGCGCTGATTGAACACGCCAGGGCGATGGGCAAACACGTGATGGTGGCGGGCATTGAGTCCGGCAACCAGGCTTCTGTACAGCTGCATATCAATCTGGGTTTCGAAATGGTCGGTCGGATGAGTGAAGTGGGGGCCAAGTTCGGCAAATGGCTGGATTTGACCTTCCTGCAGTTAAAACTAGACGACAGCAACGCACCGCCAGCCCGCCAATGACGTTGCAAAGAACGGAACCTCTATGAATATCATGCTATTGCTGCTGGTGGCGGCCGGGGTCAGCCTGGTTATCCAGAATCTGTTGATGGTGCGTATCACCGAAAGCGTTTCGACGGTGCTGATTACGCTGGTGATCAACTCCAGCGTTGGTCTGGTGTTGCTGATGGGGCTGCTGTTCGCCAAAAATGGCGTCAGCGCCCTGGCGGAGGTAACGGGCACCCTCCGGCCGTGGATGTTATTGCCCGGCCTGCTGGGTTCGTTCTTTGTCTTCTCCGGCATTCTGGGGTACCAGAAACTGGGCGCAGCAACCACCATTGCGGTACTGGTAGCCAGCCAACTGGTGGCGGGCTTGATGGCCGATATCTACAAGGCCGGCCCGGAGGCACTGCGCGAAAACCTGCCGGCACTGCTGGGCGGTATATTGTTGGTGATTGGCGCTTTTCTGGTGGCCAGAAGAAGTTTTTGAGCGCTAAAAAGCCCGCTCAGGTTTCTCTGAACGGGCTGGTCTGCATTTTAATCGATCAGAATGACAGGGTCATGCCGGCGTAGTAAGCGCGACCGGGCTCGTTATAGGTCGATGCCCCTTCGTTTTCACGATATAGCTGTTTATCAAACAAATTACTGATGCCCGCATTCAGGCGCAGATTCTTGGCCAGATCATAATTCACGCCAATGGCTGCTACCGAGTAAGCTCCGACTTCATTGGTCGCCAGCGAGCCCACTTCATTGCGGATTTCGGCATACTCACGCGGTTTTTGCCGGCCGTAAAAAGTCCAGGTGAGGTTGGTGGAAAGCTTATCGGTTACCTGATAATCCAGCATGGTATTGACGGTGTATTTAGGGATCACCGAAAGCGGGTTACCGGTGTCCTTGTTCTCTGATGTGACCATGTAAGTGGCATTGGTGCGCCAGCTAAACCGGTCTTTGACCACCGGGATCACCAGGCTGCCTTCAAGACCTTCTACCACCGCTTTACCGCCGTTTTCCCAGCGCAAAATGTTGTAGCCGTTAGAGGCATAGCCCATCAGATCGGTGCCTGAGACGATCTTGTTTTTATAATCGTTACGGAAATAAGTGATGCCGGCGTTGAACCCCTCATAGGCAAACTCCAGACCGATCTCTTTGTTAATGCTGACCTCAGGATCCAAATCGTTGTTACCCATCAGGTAGCAGCTTCCCAAGGAAATATTGTTCGGGCAGCCGTTACCCCGGGTGGAGAGCAGATAACCTTCGCTGGATTGGTACAGGTTGGGGGCTTTAAACACCCGTGCTATCCCGGCTTTCAGTTTGAAATAGTCACCCAGTTCCTGCGAAGCATTCAGGCTCGGGCTCCAGTTACTGCCGAATTTACTGTGATAATCAAAACGCAGGCCAGGGATCAACAGCGCTCCCGGTACGGCCTCGATATTATCTTCAAAATAGAGGGCACTTAGGTCGGCGCTGTTTTTGGCGCTGCGATTGCTGGGATCGCCGGAGATATCACCAATGGTGATGCCGCTGGCGTCGGTGACCTGCATCGAAGCCGGGTCGTTGAGCTGTTCGCGGTTCCACTCTGCGCCGAGCGTCATGGTTTGTTCCAACCACAGATCTAGCGGCAGTGTCACCTCACCTGTGGTTCTGACATTTTGCAGTCGGCTGGTGTTGTATTGGTCGCTATTAATCATCCCTTCAACACGCCCGGTAGAGCCTTCCTGAAGGCGGGTATTATTGGTTTTTTCGTAGTAGACGCCGACGCGTGACTGGCCCCAGTCCCAGATACCGTTATGGGTAACACCATAAGTCTGGCGATAGAGGCGGTTGGTTTCCTGTCCGTAAAGTGATGACACCAGGTCATTCGGGCTGAGGTTACCGTTGCTGTACTGGGTATCGCCGGCATAGATATTGCCCTGACGGCTGTAACCCAACTCAAAGTCGACAATTTGCGTGGGGGTCATTTTCCAGGAGAACAGGGCGTTGATATCTTTATTACGCACCCCTTCGTTGCCTGCGGCATAGGAGCCGTTTTGTGCCGTGTTGATATCAGCGGCATCGGCGTCGGTCTTATTGAAATTTCCGTACAGCCGCATGGTGAGCGCATCACCGGCCAGCGGGCCGCTGAGGCTAAAGTTAGTGCGTTTGGTCGCCCCTTCTTTGTCATTTTCAGGCTGGTTGGTAAACAGCGATAAGCTGCCGTGCCAGTCTTTGGTAGGGCGCTTGGTGATGATATTTATCACGCCGCCCGCCGCACCTGAGCCATAACGCGCCGCGGCAGGGCCACGCAGAACTTCAATGCGCTCAACCATTTCTGCCGGTACCCAGTTGGTATCGCCCCGGGTATCTCTCTCGCCGCGCCAGCTGTAACGAACTGAGTTGCGTGAGGTCGTGGGCACGCCGTCGATCAGGATCAGCGTATTCTCAGGTCCCATGCCACGAATATCGATCTGACGGTTGTTGCCGCGGCTGCCGCTGGCACTGTTGCCGGTCAGATTCACGCCGGGCATTTTGCGAATGATGTCAGATAGATCGTTGACCGGCGGATCCTTGGCGATATCCTCGGCGGTTATGATGGATACGCCAGGCTGTTGTTTTAATTGTTCTTCTGCCGGTGCCAAAACGACCATTTCTTCACTTTCACCCGCCAGGTCATCGGCGGCATAGCCGTTTGCGCTAATTAACCCTGCCAACAGGATCGCGCCCGGTCTCAATTTGAAAAATTGTGTGTAAGTCATGCATCTTGTCCCTGAAAGTGTGTGCAAATGTTTTTGAATGATTATGGTAACGATAATCATTTACATTCACTGTAAGGAAAGTGCAAATTCACAATATCTCCACATTTTTACGTCATGTGGGTAAGGCATTAATGTGATTGATAATATTAAGTTTCAACTGGGACTGGGGGCGATAGTGACCCGGATATGGCACTCAGGTGAGTGGACTACTTAGGAAAACGCGGCGGCGACATTGCGTAATTCCGGCAATATGCCTAAGTTTTTTTCCTGCACCAGGTCCTGATAAATTTTAAGGATCACCGCTTTTACCACATCAGAACTTCGAGTCAGGCTCTGCTGTTCCATTATGCTGTTTAATTCTTCCAGCTGCTTTTTACTTACTTTCATCGACAGGCGTTTCGACGATTTGGCCTTCGCCAGTTCACTGCCCAACAGCGTTTTCAGTTCTTGCTGCTGATAGCGGCCGGTGGTTAGCGCATGGAGATAGTAAAGGATCAGTATCTTATGAAAATCTTCGTCCAGCGAAGCATCTATTTTCTGCGTGGCAACGTTGAGAATATCGAGATAGTGCGCCGGAACTCTGACTTCCAGCGCTGACTTTGTTTGTTCAAACTCGCTTTTAACACGTGGCGTAGACTGGGCGGGAATACTGACTACCGCATCACACTGGTTGCAGACGGCAGCCAGTATGTTCTTTACCGTGCCGCGACGATCGCTGAACTCCACATCGCGTAAACGATAAGTCGCCATTGATTTTCCGCAGTGTTGACACAGAACGGTGCGCGTATCGCCTTCTTTGACAATTCTCATTGTGAGCCCCTTGCTGAAGACAGCATATAGCGAGTTGTTTTACGTCCCTGAACCCCATACCATCTCCTTATATTGTACGCTATTTATCGTACAGTAAAGCTGTCTGAAGAATTTCATGATAGACAAGTCTACTGGGGGAGGTGGCTGGGAAGCCAAGTGATATGGGGGGAGGGCCGGGGCAAAAGATGAAAAGGCGAGATGTCTCGCAGACTAATGTAACGGGCTTGGGTTTTCAGATGGAGCTCAAGCGTCCAGACGGGTAATAGCCTACGCAACTAACGGCATTCGCCAGGCGGCCCTGCTTCACAGGGCCCGCCTTATGACAGCCCTAAACCAATTCGGCCAAGGATGCTGGGTTAAATCCACTCAAAGCCGTGAACTCGCCATTCTCCACCTTGGTTACCCAATCTTGATCACTCAGCAGGGCACGGCCAACGGCGATCAGATCAAACTCTTCGCGCTCCATGCGCTCAATGAGTCGATCCAGGCTCGCTGGCGCCGATCCTTTTCCGGAGAAAGCATGAGTAACATCATTATCCAGGCCAACCGAACCCACGCTTATTGTCGCGGCCCCGGTTACTTTTTTCGCCCAACCGGCACAGTTAAGGCCGTTTTCGCCGTCAATCTCCGGGAACTCAGGCTCCCAGAAGCGACGTTGCGAACAGTGCAGCACATCAACACCCGCCTCAACCAAGGGTAATAACCAGTCTTCCATAACAGCGGGTGTTTCGGCAATGCGTACCCCGTAATCCTGCTGTTTCCATTGGCTTACACGCATGATGATAGGGAATTCAGGGCCGACCGCATGACGAACGGCCGTCACGATTTCACTGGCAAAGCGTGAACGCTCCCTGATCGTTGGTCCACCGTAGCGATCGGTGCGCAGATTGGTCCCAGACCAAAAGAACTGATCGACCAAATATCCATGGGCACCATGGATTTCGACCGTGTCGAATCCCAAACGCTTGGCATCTGCCGCCGCTTTTGCGAACGCTGAGACGGTATCAGCGATATCTTCTTCACTCATCGCAACGCCGCGTGGATCCCCGGGTGCATCAAAGCCGGAGGGACTCTCGACCGGTGCATCAGGTTCCCAGCCGTTGATGTAACGTGCTGCACCGGTATGCCAGATCTGCGGTGCCATGCGACCCCCCGCATGGTGAACGGCATCAATGATGTTTTTCCAGCCTGCCAGTGCCGCTTGCCCATGGAAAAAAGGAATGCCGGAATCGTTACGTGACGCAGGGCGATCAACGACGGTGCCCTCTGACAGGATCAGACCGACTCCCCCTTCTGCCCGGCGCTGGTAGTAGGCAGCATTATTTTCACCAGGGATACCGTCCGGTGCAAAAAGCCGCGTCATGGGGGCCATCACGATCCGGTTTTTAAGCTGAAGAGAACGGACGGAAAAAGGACTGAATAAAATACTGGATTTATTTTGTGACATACAAATCGACTCCATTGCGTTAGGAGTCCTATTAGGTATATTTTATATACCTGCTGTCAATTAGGCACCTTGAGTAGCCCAGGTATACCAAAGGAAACCTCGTATGCTGACTTTACACCCACAATGCTTTTCGGCGGATTGCCCCAGTCGGGCATTGTTTGATCAAATTGCAGACAAGTGGTCGATGATGGTTTTGGTCGCGCTTGATGACGAACCTCAGCGTTTTAACGCCCTCAGGCGCCGACTCGAGGGCGTGACTCAGAAAGCCCTGACGCAATGTCTGCGGCGGCTGGAACGCAATGGTCTGGTATTGCGACAGGTTATCTCGTTCTCGCCTGTGGCGGTGCAATACGAAATCACGCAACTGGGTCGGACCTTGCTGCAGCCGTTTCGTGCACTACACCTGTGGACGCTCGATAAATTACCTGAAGTCGAAGCTGCCAGGTTGCAGTTTGATCAGGCTGCTGAGGTGAAATGAGAAGAGGGGGGGTCTGCCCGTCGTGGGGCTGTTTCCAAAGCGATCTGACAGTTTGCTCAGTGCCAGAAGCGGACGTTTTGGGTTGAGACGTCGTGAAGATATGGTTGTATACGCACATCCGGATACGGCTCCTCTTAGAGGATTAAGTGCGACAAAAGACTAACTACCTGATGAGTCTCAGTCCTCTCGCAACGACATTGTTGAACTCTTCACAATGGGCATGCTCCGGTTCTGTACAGCGGGCAGCATGCTTCAACCCCTTGCTTAAAAGTTGCAACCTACGGATTGTGCCGTCAATTTCCTTGGCACGATGATAAAGAAGCTCACGGTCGATTACTGTCCGACCTTCCGTATTGAACATCACTGCCATTTCATCCAGAGTAAATCCGGCAGCCTGCCCCAGTACTATCAGCTGCAGTTTATTCAGCACACTTTTGTGATACTGCCTTCTCAGGCCGTTACGGCCAACAGGTTTGATTAGTCCTTTCGTCTCGTAAAACCGTAACCTTGATGGCAGAACGCCGGAAAGATTAGCCACTTCTCTTATATCCAGTTCTTCAATCATTGACTTAAACCTGACTTTAAGTTGCACACTGGTGGCCAGCTTAACATTTTCTAAAAATAAGGACGAAAAAATTGGATATGGTTACTGTTTTTCAAGCGGTCATTACAGGTATCTGTGCAACACTAGTTATGGATTTATGGTCACTCTTCCAGAAGCACATCATTAACGTACCGCCTTTGAATTATGCACTGGTTGGGCGCTGGGTTTTATGGATGCCCAGAGGAAAACTCCGACATAAAACGATAGTTTCAACATCATCTGTGCGTAAAGAATTTTTAGTTGGGTGGGTGTTTCATTATTTGACCGGGATACTGTTTGCCTTTATACCCTTTGTCCTGGAGGGGCCAACCTGGATCAGTGAACCTTCTTTCACGACGGCTCTGCTTGCAGGACTGTTAACTTTATTTGCGCCCTTCCTGATCCTGCAGCCCGCCTTTGGTTTTGGCATAGCTGCTTCCCGTACGCCCCGCCCATGGCTGGCTCGGCTGTTGAGTGTGCTAACACATCTGGCGTATGGGTTAGGACTTTATATCGCAGTTCTTGTTATAAAATCTTGAAGGTAAAGCTGTTGAGACAGACCCTGCAATTGGCGTTCTTGTGTTAGTTATGCATTACGGAATGTTTTTCGCCACTCTCTGGGGCTGACACCGAATTTTTCCCGAAACTGCAGCCTGAACGTTGCAGCAGACTGAAAGCCCGCTTTCTCAGCGACCTGTTCTACAGGAAGATCCAGGTTCTCCAGCAACTCCTGACTCTTATGTAACCGTGCTGCTGTAATCCACTCAACGACGGACATACCGGTCGCTTTCGTGAAGTGTCGCGTCAGCGTCCTGCGGCTCATTGAGGCGTATTCGGCCAGAGAATTAATATCGTGCGGCTCCTGAAGGTTCTGTAGCAGGTAATCAAGCACCATATTAATTCTACAGTCGGCAGTCTTTTGCGTGACGTGATGATTAATATACTGTGCCTGACCACCTTCACGGTGGGGAGGCGTGACCATCCTGCGGGCAATGCTATTAGCAGCCAGACTGCCAAAATGTTGACGAATAATATACAGACAGCAATCCATCGCCGCAGCCGTTCCCGCCGATGTAGTCAGTCCATTGTCATCAACATAGAGTTCATTAAGGTTTAAATGAACGGATGGAAACAGCTCCCGAAAATCATCCTCATATTCCCAGTGAGTTGCTGCCATATGCCCATCCAGCAAGCCCGCATAAGCCAATACGAAAGTGCCCAAGCACAATCCCACGATCTGGACTCCCGCTTCGCGGGCTTTGACCAGAGCGTCAAGCAGAGGGCGGGATGGTCGTTTCCGCACATCTCCCCAGAAGGGCACAATGACGATATCAACCTGCGTTAGCACCTCCAGACCATGTTCGGCCTGTATTGCCGTTCCTTCCTCAGACCAGACGAGACCCGGCTTTTCAGCGCATATCAGGCGGGTAAAAAGCGGTTGGTCCGTGACGGTCTCACCAAAAAGAATCAGCGGAACTGATACGTGATACGTACTGAAGCCCTGGGTAACAAGAATGGCAACTGAGATCACAGATATTGTACTCCCTGAGGATCGGTTGGTGTCAGAACGTGACAGCTTCGCCGTCAGCAGGCGCTGAAACGTAGCTCTGAATATGGTTAACGCATGCATAATCCAGGACTTCCTGTCGAGTGACCAGACAGTGGTTTACAGCTTCCATGTGGGTGGCAACAATTTGGGCTTCAGGCAATACAAAGTGTGCCTTCAAAATATCTTCTTTACCAAAGATGATTGCGCCATAGCCCAGAACATGAGCCCAACCGGTATTCATAATCAACACACCCGGCATATATTTGCGCATGTTTTGTTCAATGGCCTTCACCCAGATAGAGTCACCAACAAGATATAAGGTTTTTTCTGCTGGATGACGGAACACAACGCCACTGGCATCGCCAAGAATTTCGGCCATCTGCGGGTTGGCATAGGCTTCATCTGAACCGTGCTGGCATGCTGTCTTAATCAGTTCAATATCTTCAAAGCGGCTGGTTTCGCTAAGAATAACCAGATTAGTAAAACCCTGAGCACACAGCTGTGCTTTATCGTTCTCATTCTGGACGTAAATCAACTTATCTTTCGGCACAATATCTGCAGCGGCCAGATCCCAGTGATCCGGGTGCGTATGGGTAATTATAATTGCATCCACATCAAGCAGTGAGCTTATATCCAGAGGCAATTCCACCATAGGATTACGAATTTCTGAGCGAGCCGTTCCCTCAAAACCATCCCATGCATCTTTATCAGAAAGCATGGGATCGATAAGGAACTTCTTACCTGCATATTCTAGGATCTGGGTCGCATTACGGATCTGAGTAATTTTCATTTTGTGTTCTCCCGAACGCTATTTAACTTGGTAAGAGCCACGGCAACCATGGCCCGATAACAAATTGTAGTGATTATCGGGCAACCCTACTATGTCCTAAAGGCCAAGTTTCGCGCATATCGGGTCAAAATATTGCCGGTGAGGTCAGCAGCATAAGCCAAATCTTTTATGTCCGCTGTTCGCTCATCACAGACCATTAGGTCACTTCTGTTTGACCACTTTGTGCCAGCCGTGGACGTAGCTGACATCAATGGTGAGCAGGCCAATTAGAAAAGATATGGTAGATTTAAAAGCTAAAAATAAATCAGGGGTAGCTGATGTTTCACATTTCAGAAGTTGATAAGGGCGACCTTGAGTTAGGGTGCCTAATCGGTGAGCTTGATGCCTTTCAGAGCGAACTTTATCCCGCAGAAAGTAATCACTGCCTCAACCTTTCAACGGTCAGCAATGAACAGCTCCGGTGTGTCATCGCACGCGATGAGAAGGGTACTCCTGCAGGATGTGGAGCCTTGGTCTTTCAGGGCGAGGGTTCAGCTGAGATTAAGCGGGTTTACATTCGCCCGGAATTTCGGGGCCTGAAGCTTGGAGAGCAGATTGTTAGCGCAATTGAGAGTATTGCTTCAGTAAACAGCTACCGCCTTTTGCGTCTTGAAACAGGGGTTTACCAGCAACCTGCCATAGCACTGTATCGCAGATGCGGGTATGAGATTTGTGAGGCCTTTCCCCCTTATGCTGCAGACCCATTAAGTGTCTTTATGTGCAAAGAAATATAAACTAAATCCCTCTGCGCCTTGCTAAAGAGTTCTGCATGCTGACCGGAATAAATCACATCACCCTTGCAGTGAGTAACGTAGCAAACAGTCTGAATTTTTATGTTGAGACGCTTGGGTTCACACCTAAAGCCAAATGGGCTCATGGAGCTTATCTTTCGCTGGGTGAGCTCTGGCTGTGTCTTTCAGTGGATAAAGTCTCTGTTGGTGATGACTACACGCATTATGCATTCAGTATTCCTACCGAAGAATTCGATGTGTTTGTTGAACGGTTGAGAGCGTCTGGTGTTACAGAATGGAAAACTAACAAGAGCGAGGGAAAGTCCGTCTACTTTTTAGACCCCGATGGCCACAGGCTTGAGATCCATGATGGAGACCTTGAGAGCCGCATCCGTGCTTGCCGCACTCAGCCATATGAAGGAATGGAGTTCTTCTGAATGTTCATCAATGTCTGTTTATAAGTGCTCTCGATTAGGTTCGCGCTGACGTGCCAAGCGGCTCCAACGAACGAAGAGGGGGGCAGCTATTCATACGAAGGAAATAAGATGTTTTTGCCAGATGCAAGCTATACAAAAAACCTATATCAATCGTCATTTCAAGCATGAGTCGTCAGCTGTTTGTTTCTCTGGATGGGCCCAAAGGAGCCGGTAAAACCACACTGTTGGAGGCCATGACGAAAGTACTAAGGGCAGACAACAAGAAGGTGGTCCGACTTTGCGAGAAAAAAAGCGATCCCTACAGGGGGGAAACAATGGCCCTCGTTAACCAGCTCGCCAGAAATCCCACCCTGGATTTGGAATTGGAGGTTTGTGAGCGCCTTGCAGATAGCCGTGCCTGGATTTCCCAGCAAGTGCTGACTAAACAGCCACCGGACAGTATTATCTTGATGGATCGTTGGTACCCGTCGGACGCCGCGTTTCGCCGGATGGTGCCATTTGCAGAGATTTTACAGCTTAACATGGAACGAAACGTGCGAACGCCAGATCTGCATGTCGGGGTGGTTACTGCGCCTGATATTTCATGGGCGAGGGCTGCGGCCCGATCGCGTGGGCTAAGTAGTACGGTGATTTATAAGCTGGAAGAACAAGTCGCTTGTACCAAGGCGTTCGAGCGAGAAATTGCCAATCACGGCTGGGTTTTATGCCGTAATGAAGGAACCATCGAAGACGCAACGATGCAGGTGATCACTGAGATCTACAGAGTGCTTGGATGCCCATAGGCACCGGTTTTGCGGGCAGAGTTTGACCTGCCATAGCCTGTGGCTGAATTCCAGAATCCGGTTTAATCGGATGAAATCCGCTGTCTGCCACAAAAGGCAGCGCTTCCAACGGGTTCTGACTCAAAGGGTGCCCCTGCTCTTGCTTAAGGCAGTTAATTTGACATCTTTGCTAATCTGGATCCTCATATTATCTACAGAATCTTTAATCGACATGCAGAATGCCTTTATTTTTCAGAAAGACCGGCACAATAGGGATTGACTCCTTCCCGGTTGTCATTGCTGCCGTTTGTTCTATATACTCCTGAAAGTGCGGCGTCTCTCTGTGCCGTTGATAATCAACCGCACTGGCGTAAATTTCATAGAAGTACCAGCGGTTTTCATTATTTACCTCGATTGCGGCATACATGGCCAGCACACCATTTTCAAGCCTCAATGACTCAGCCATTTCCGTCAAGACGATTTTTTTGAACGCTTGCTGGTACTCGGGTTTTACATCGACAATCACCAGGTTATTTATCGTTGTTGCGTTTTGTACGATTCTCTTATCGCCGATAAATTGTGGTATGACATCAATTTTTCGTTTATGGCTTATAATTTCAGGAGCATGATAAATAAATTCCTTGTACTGCTCTGAATTTAAATGTTGATTGTGCTCTGATTTGTTTTTATATATTTCAATCATATATGCATGGCTGAGATCATCCTTGCGTTTGAGTGAGTACATTGCCAGTGTGCCGCTTTCATTCGCAACAGATTTGGAAATATTGTTTCTGGCTATTTCATCATATTGTTGGTCTTTCCCTGTTTTGATGCCAAGTTCAAAAATGTTCATAACGGTTTTATCCAGTAAGATCGAACTGTTTGCAAATGCGGGGCTACCTATCATCAGACAGAGTGTCATGGTTACGATGTTTTTCATAAAATACCTTTTTCTATTATTTTGTTATAGAGTAATCGGTTGTTGATTACATCTTCAGACGCTCAATAAGCTGGCGCTGATATTGAGGTAACTTATCGCTACTGGCTCCCTGGAAGACAAGCGGAGGGAGGTAAGTCATACCGGCATGGAGGGCGCTGGCTTTCATAGGCAGGAAGACATCGGCAAGCGTAACACCAATTCTACCTTCATTTCCGTAAGTTGATGCTCCTCCAGAGGCAGTGCTGATAGCTTTGCAGACCGGTACCGTAAACATAAAAAATAACGTAATGAATTTTGCAAACTTGCCTGGTTCAATCCAGTTCATTCCCTTCTCCTTTAACTTTCTGGGTGAAATAAACGACTCGAACTGGTGATATTTCTATGGTTTATCTCATTCATGCTCAGGTAAACCTTCAACGATATAGGTACGAGAATTCCCTGAACGATGACGTATTGGTATGAGGTTCTGATACTCTGGAGAGTTGTACCAATCCTGAGCGCGTTTCAAACTGTCAAATTTAATAATTACCAGCCTTCCTTGTGCGCCAAACCCTTCCTTAATGTCAGGCTCGCCTCCACGAACGATAAAACGTCCACCGTAGGGACTGAAAGTAGATTCAACCTGAGCACTATAGGGCTTGATCGCTTCTCGATCGGTAGACTGAAATTCTGCAACATAGTAGGCAGGTGTCACTGCCAGCGCAGATGAAATCCCGCTAAATACTACAAGGCAAGCCAGTATCATTTTTTTCACTATATATCCTCCTGCCTTATTACGAAATGCCATTAAGGCACTTTTACCCAGTTGCATATATTGCATTGTATTTCCACCCCTTAAATATGTCCAGACAGAAGGCATACTCGCTAAGCATTGCAATGTTTTCCCCTCACCGAGTGATAATTAATAATCGGCACCGCTCCTTTACAGGGCCAGTTTTAATTCCCGGGACGATTTTTTCAAAAGCGCTATCAATCTGGATGCATGTTCCTTGGCCATTATTCTTTGTTGCGCTATTTTATTTTCATCCCTGTCTGCGTAACTAATGCCACAGGTATACACAGGTTTTTGCAAATCCAGACTGCAAAGTTTGGCGGTGGTTTTAAACTGGGTAAGGTAATCATCAACGTCATGGTCAAATAATCCATTCGATGAATAGAGAGACTGTGGTGCACCGGTAGTAAATGAAAGAATAAGTTTTTTACCGCCAAGTTTGGCCGTTGAACCGTGTGCGAATCCGTGAACAAAAACCTCATCCAGCCATAGCTTCATTATTCCTGGAAGTGAATACCAGGAGAAGGGGAATTGCCAGACGATCACGTCAGCTTTCAGCAGGCTCTCCTGCTCTTCGTTAACATTAATTTTGTAGTCAGGATAGAGCCAGTCCAGACGGCGAATTTCAGCCTCTGGTAGCGCCGAGGCAACCTCGTTGAGGATAGTTGCGTTACCAATTGACTCGCTCAGATTCGGATGACCGGAGATAATTAGAATATTTGTCATTTTTAATTAATTAAAGGTTAAGTGTTTAACAGGTATCCAGTATAGAACGACCGTATTTTGTTTTTTAGGGTATTAATAGCTCAATGACTTTTAGCTAAAAGCTAATAATTAACCCTGATGGCGCAATGCTCATGCAGGCCCGTTTTCATCAAGATCTTAATCCGAGCAATTGCTCAGCATTGCGGAAGGCTATCGCTTCTTTATCCTCTTCTGAAACGGGCAAGCTTTGGATAAATGTCTTCACGCCATCCAGCGTCTGGTAGGGATAATCGACAGAGAAAAGGATCCGCTCGGTCCCCATCAACGCATGGATAAATTGAAAATAGGGCAACGTCAGCATGCCGGATGGCGTCACATAAACCTGTTCTTGAAAGGTCTGGGTAATGGTGCGTCGTAATCCCGTAGCGGCCTGTGGGATGCTGTCATCCAAACGCTGTAACCAGAATGGCAGCATCTCTCCCCAGTGACCGCTGATGACCTGCAGATTTGGATATTTATCAAAAGCGCCAGACAGGATTAACCGAAGCAGGTGAATGCCCGCTTCGTGATGCCAGCCCCAGCCAAACATCGATAACCTGGCGGTGACTTCATCACTGAAGCCGCAGTAATAAGCCTGTTGCACACTGCTAACGGGAAGTCCGGGGTGAAGATAAAGCGGGACGCCCAGAGTGTT
Source organism: Serratia sp. BW106 (assembly GCF_002607755.1). Taxonomy (NCBI): domain Bacteria; kingdom Pseudomonadati; phylum Pseudomonadota; class Gammaproteobacteria; order Enterobacterales; family Yersiniaceae; genus Serratia; species Serratia sp. BW106. Next base: position 12,290 of record NZ_MCGS01000028.1, on the reverse strand, counting down.
GAATCGGGCCAGCAGTCCGTCGAAATCCGGATGGTCGAGAAAATTGTCTGATGGCCTGCCATTCAGCAGAGCGCCTTTAAAGCCTAACGTTTTAACCGCTCGTTCAAGTTCTTTCTCTGCCGCATCGGGCTGAGTCCATGGAAGTGTGGCGAATGCAGCAAAGCGGTCTGGATGTTCGTTAACTGCAGTAGCGAGACGATCGTTAGCCACGCGGTTTAAATCTACCACCTCAGTGGCTGGAGCCAAGTGCGGAAATCCTCCCACCGAAAGAACCTGCATGGTGATGCCGGCCTTGTCCATATCGTCCAGACGCCCACTGCCGATGTCTGTGCCTTTAATGTTAATCCGATCGTTTTGTTCAATTTGGGGTCGACTTCGGTCCAGATGATTGCCATCAGTAACCGTCTTTCCCCAGTCGCTCAGAAAGGGAGCCTGTGCAAGTGCTGCGGGCATGGATGCCATACCCAGCGCTTTATCCAGAGTATGTTCTTCAAGGCAAATAATTTTCATCGCTTGCTCCTGTTCACGGCTTATTTGGACGGCGTAAAGCCGACAGGTAAAGGTGCAACCTGACGGCCTTCTCCGAGCCGCTCGCTAGACCATAGGTTTTTCCCATGCCCCGCGTGTATCCACACCTGCTTCTTGAGCAAGGCGTTCCAGCGTTACCATTTCCTCAGCGTTAAGCTGAATTTCCACTGCGCCGGCAGCGTCCAGGACATGATGAACCTTGGTCGCACCTATGATCGGCAGGGTGCCCTTGGCTATTGCCCATGCGATGGCAACTTGTGCCACGCTGGCGTTTCTGGCATTCCCCATCGTCTTCATCGCCGTCGTTAATTTTTCCAACTGCGGTAAAACGTTGTTATAAGTTTCAGCACGCCCACTGCCAGCGGGCATAGGATTTTGCGAGTTATAACGACCACTCAGCGCACCTTGCTCCAGAACCATATAGGCAAAAAAGGTGATATTGTTTTTGTGGCAATAGTCGAGGATCCCGGCATCTTCCGAGGTTCGGTAGAGCAGGCTGTAGTGATTTTGAACGGCACTCACAGAGAAACCGGCCGGTTTCAAGATCGCATTTGCACGCTTTATTTGTTCCAGGCTGTGATTGGATACCCCAACCTGTTTAACCCTGCCGCTCTGCAAAAGCGGAATAAGATCTGGCGTCCATTTTTCCACGTCGGAAGGATTATGGATCCAGTAGATATCAATTTCTTCCACGCCCAGACGCCCGAGACTTTCCTCAAGCATGTCACTCACAGGCATAGCTGACTGCTTGTCGGCTATTTGTGGCGTAAACTTAGTAGATAAGATTATCTCTTCACGCGGATACTGGCTGATTAACTTACCCAACGCTGTTTCGGAACTTCCCATTCCGTAGACGGCGGCGGTATCCCACAGATAAAGTCCTTTATCCATGGCATTGTTGAAGACCTGCTCCATCTGCTGGTCGGAAAGGTGGTTTCCGAATACGGTATCTCCACCCGCAAATCCCACTCCCCAGGACCAGGTTCCTAAGGCTATTTTGGGTAATTTTTTCATTATATCCTCCTGAAAAAAGGGCCGGAGGAAGCACTCACCGGCCGGCCAGAATGAGGTTTAACCCGCGATGACAAAATGTAGTGTCCGCCGTCAAACTACCTGGCGCAGCGCGTTTACCAGCGCTATGCCAACGCCGTGTGCTGAAGTTGGGTTCTGACCGGTGATCAAACGGCCATCTGTCACCACGTTTTCAGACCAGTTGGGTGCTTCATGATGAAGTGCACCATGTTCTCGCAGGGCGGTTTCCAACAAAAAGGGAACCACAGTTGTTCCCTGAACTTCGTCTTCCTCTTTATTAGTGAAGGCAGCCAGATTTTTGCCGTTCACGAGGTATTCACCGTTGCTGAGTTTTGCGTCAACCAGCGCTGCAGGGCCATGGCATACCGCTGACACGATCCCACGGTTTTCGTACACTTCCCGGATGATGCGTTGTGCATCCAGGTTATCTCGGAAGTCCCACATAGTGCCGTGCCCGCCAGCAAAGAAGACGGCGGAATAATCGACACCGTTCAGCTCAGATAATGGCGGCGTGGTGGCGAGGCGATGCTGGAAATCAGTCTCGTTCCAGAACCAGGCATTAACGGGATCGCTGAGATCGAAACCGTCAACCGGCGGCTGGCCCCCGCGAATGCTGGCGATGACTGTTTCTAACCCGGCCTCCTCAAGTACCTTCAGAGGGTGGGTGAGTTCGGCCATATAGAAGCCAGTGGGGACACCTGAGGCTCCTTTGATAGGATGGCTGGTGACGATGCACAGTACGGGTTTATGATCTGATTTCATTTAATTGTTTCCTCTGACTGACTCTTGAACTCTTCAGCAAAGAGGTTTTCCCAGTTGGTAAATGAATCTAGGGGAATACACTCAAAGGCAAGCAGACCGGCTTTTGCCAGCGGGAAGTCAGCCATCACCGTGCGGGCAGTTTCAACAGAGTCACACTCTAGAAAAATCGCTACGCCCGGTCGATCCTGACGAAAATAGATATCCCGAATAACGCCGGATTTATATAAACCCCAGGCATGTAATGCTTCTGAATTTAGATGGGGAGCGTATTTTTCCAGCGTGGCGTCGGAAGTGGGAATATCCAGACACAAAATTCGCATTTCAGTCTCCTGTATTTAACTACTCGTTGGGAACAGACAAGAAGTATAAGCACGAGATTTAGATAAGATTAGGTCATCCTTGACTCAAGGATTTTTAGCCTGTAGTTAATAATCAACAGGCCATTGCTTAAGGATGATGTGATGAATAACGTGATTTACAACCAGCTACGCATCTTTCAGAGCATTGCCCGCGAAGGCAGTATCACTGCTGCCGCCAGAAAGCTCGAGATTACTCCTCCCTCCGTCAGCAAGGCGCTTAAGCAGCTTGAGCAACATATCGGTCACCCGCTTTTTGTGCGTACAACACGGCGTATTGAACTGACGGATGCCGGGCAACAGCTGCTGGAACAGACTACAGCGGCGGTGGACTCGCTTGAAAAATCGCTGGAAAATATCCGCGATCAGAGCCAGGAGCCATCAGGCCTGGTCAGAATTACGCTTTCTCGTTTTGCTTACCTGCTTATACTCAAACCGGTTATGGCGGCCTTTTGTCAGCAATTTCCAGGCGTTCAACTTGAAATTTCTGTCTACGACGGCACAGTTAAAATTATTGATGACCGTTTCGATCTGGGGATCCGCTTTGGCGATATTCTGGAGGGCGGCGTGGTGGCCCGCCAGTTGATGAAGCCGTTTCGGGAAGGGTTGTATGCGTCATCGTCCTATCTTAAGGAATTCGGTACCCCAACGATGCCCGCCGAGCTCTATCAGCACAACCTTATCGGTTATCGATTCATCACCAATAACCGCATTCTTCCACTGATTCTGGATCACAATGGGGAACAGCTGACTGTTGAAATGCCTGGCCAGTTAATTAGCAACGATATTGACGTTATGGCCGATGGAATACGTAGCGGACTGGGTATCGGAAGATTGTTTGAACCCATTCACAGCTTACAGCCGGATAAAGAGCAATTTATTCCCGTGATGGAGAAATACTGGAAAACATACCCACCCGTTTATCTCTACTATCCTAAAAACGCGGGCAAGACCAAAAGAGTGAAGACATTGATTGATTTTCTAATCAAAAGAACCGCCGCTTAAAATGAAGATCGCTCACTAAAGTTTCAAACGTGAGCGACGATTTTTCGTTCAGCTTTTATCAAACTGACTCTCTGTAAAGGGATCTGCTCGCTCTCCCGTAATGTCTATGCGTGCAAGTCCCGCATTGAATTCGCGAAGTTCATTACTGGTAAAAACGACATGAGCCGCACCTGCATTTTCTATCAGGTGTGGATATTGCGTAGTCCCTGGAATCGGCACTATCCACGGTCTTTGCGCCAGCGTCCATGCCAGAGCGAGTTGTGCGCTGGTCGTGTTTTTTTGCGTCGCCCAATCCTGAACATACTGCAAGAGAGGGCGATTAAAGACCATTGCCTCCGGGGTAAAACGAGGTAGATTATGGCGACGATCGGTTTTATCAAAACGCTGACGGGAATTAACTGCTCCGGCAAAGTAACTCCGTCCTACCGGACAGTAGGGGACGAAACCTATACCCAGTTCTTCAAGTACCGGAAAGATTTTGGTTTCAGATTCACGCCACCACATGGCGTATTCACTCTGAACTGCTGTAAGAGGGAGAACCGCGTGGGCCCGACGTATGGTGCTTGCACTTGCCTCAGAGAGGCCCCAATGTAAAACTTTCCCCTCTTTGATGAGTGCCATGACCGTTTCGGCGACCTCTTCAACGGGTATTTTGGGATCAGGCCGATGCTGATACAGCAAATCGATACGATCTGTTTTTAAGCGTTTCAAAGACCCTTCCACGGCCCGACGCAGGTGACCTGGTTCGCTATTAAGAGCGGTTGGATGATTTTCCTCAACGCCAAATCCAAATTTTGTGGCAATGACAACGTTGTCGCGTATGGATTTCAGCGCCTCACCTGCATATTCCTCGCTAAGGTAGGGGCCATACACTTCCGCCGTATCAAAAAAAGTCACGCCATTGTCTGCCGCAGCCCGTATCAGTGACACCATGGCTTGGCGGTCTCGCGGTCCCCCGCCGTAATATCCCACCATCGGCAGGCATCCCATTCCAATCGACGACACTTCCAGGGAACCGAGTTTTCGCCGGGGCAGCCGCCGTTCGGAATGGATATCTTGCTGTCCGACAGAATTCAAAGACGGTGAAGCTTGGGCAAACGCTCGATTGATAGTCGACATTGATACTATTGCCATACCCGTCATAAGTCCTGTTCCAATAAACTTACGACGGCTTAAGGAATGTAGATTTTCTGTGGATGTTTTATTTTCAGAATTATTTGGCATTGAGCTTTTCCCCATTCTTAAGTATCTCTATTAATTCGCGTCAAACGAGTCCTGCCTTTTGCTAATACACGCCTACCATGCATAGGCTTCGGGAGCCTCACCTCCGGGCCCGGGCCAGATTTTATCAATACAGCGCAAGGTATCTTCGGAGAGAGTAATTTCAACAGCACGTAAAGCCAGGGTAAGTTGTTCCCGTGTCCTTGGGCCGATAAGAGGCGCGGTAACTGAAGGATTGTGCAGCAGCCAGGCTAAAGCCACATCTGCCGGCTTTTCACCCAAGTCCAGGCAAAGTGTTTCCCATTTCTGCAATGCTTCAAAATGGTGAGTGATATTATTCTTCATTTCTGGCGTGGCTCGACGCCCGGTTCTGGCCTTTTCTAGCACTCCACCCAGCAAACCACCACTCAATGGGCTCCATGGGATAAGACCCATACCGTAATGGCGTAGAGCAGGAATCACTTCCAGTTCAATCGCGCGCTGGGCGAGATTGTAAATACTCTGCTCAGATGACAGTCCCAGCAGATGGCGTGACGCTGAAGCGGACTGAGCGCAGGCGATATGCCACCCGGCAAAGTTACTGCTACCTACGTAAGTAATTTTTCCTTCGCGGATCAGCTGTTCCATCGCCTGCCATATCTCATCCCACGGTGTCGCTCTGTCTACGTGATGCATTTGATAGATATCAATGTGATCGGTTTTGAGACGTTTCAGACTCGCGTCACAGGCGCGACGAATATGATATGCCGATAAATACTTATCATTCGGCCCGGTTGCCATTGGTTGATAAACTTTGGAAGCGAGTACAATTTTGTCTCTGTTGCCGCTTCTGGACAGCCACCGACCAATGATCTCTTCCGATAAGCCGTTTCCCGAAGTAATGTCAGGAGACTGCGGGCAACCATATACATCCGCCGTATCTATAAAATTGATGCCAGCATCTAATGCAGCATCCATAATGTTATGACTTGTTTTTTCATCGGTCATGTCACCGAAATTCATGGTGCCGAGACAAAGTCGACTGACCTTTAAGCCTGTGCGGCCAAGATGGGTGTATTGCATGTCATTATCCTGTTTACAGATGAGAAGTTCAGTCAGAATTAAAAATTGAAAAGATAATGTTTGCCTTCCGTGGCAGCGGCTTAATTTGAGCGGGTTATAGAAAGGGTTGGCTGCTCCCCGGGCAGCGGCGGCACAATGCCATCAACAGGATGTGGCATGTAGAGCGCTTCGAGTGCCACTATTTCGTCAAATGAAAGCGTAAAATCGAGCGCGTCAATTGCTGTTGCAAGATGCTCCGCTTTTGTCGCGCCAACGATAGGTGCCGTTACCGTCGATTTTGAAAGCAGCCATGCCAAGGCAACATGAGCGCGCGGTACGTTCCGTTCGGCCGCGATGCGCGCGACGACTTCGACAACCTTACGATCCAGTTCAGCGGTGTTTTGATACATTTTGAGCGCATACGCATCATTCTGCGTTCGCGGGGTGGTTTCGCTCCAGTCACGTGTCAACCTGCCGCGCGCCATTGGACTCCATGGGATCACACCAACACCCTGATCTTCACACAAGGGGAGCATTTCCCGCTCTTCTTCCCGATACAGGAGGTTGTATTGCGGTTGCATGGAGATAAATTTCGTCCAGCCGTTACGGTCAGCGATATGCTGCATTTTAGCGAAGCGCCAGGCTTCCATTGATGAAGCACCCAGATAGCGAACCTTTCCTGCTTTCACCAAATCATGCAGTGTCTCCATGGTTTCTTCCACTGGGGTGCCAGGGTCGAAGCGATGAATCTGATAAAGATCCACATAATCCATACCTAACCGGTTCAGGCTGTCGTCGATGGACTGAAGCAGAGCTTTACGGGAAAGAAACCCGGTGTTTGGTGAGTTTCTCCATGGGAAAAATGCTTTCGTAGCAACGACAATCTCGTCACGGCGGGCCATCTCTCTCAATGCCGTACCCACAATTTCCTCTGAGCTACCGCCGGAGTAAATATTGGCTGTGTCAAAAAAATTTATACCGGCTTCAAGTGCCTGGCGAATCAGAGGCCGTGAAACCTTTTCATCCAGAGACCAGGGTTGAGGAAGACGCTCTGGTTCACCATAACTCATGCAACCGAGGCAAAGTCGTGACACTTTCAACCCACTTCGGCCAAGATTCACATATTGCATATTCCTCTCCTTACAACCTGGCTGTAGGTCGCGAACCTAAACAATGAAAGCGCTATCAGCCCAATGATTTATTAGAGGTAAGGTTAAGGCAGCGGTAGCGACTGAACCAGTAGCCGCCGTCGAATGGAGCAGTGAGCTTTTTACATAAATGGGTCTAATTCGCTAAAGACCCAGGGGTTTTAACTCTTTCACCAGGTCAATTAACAAACGAAGACCGGTAGGAAGCTGATGTCGGCTGGAATAATAGATATGAAATCCTGGCCCGAGAGAGGCCCATTCAGTAAGAACCAGACGCAATCGCTCTTCTTTAAGGTATTGAGAGATGAGAGGTTCAGGGCAATACATCAGACCCAATCCGCCGAGTACAGCCACTAAACCCGTTTCAGCTTGGTCGATGGTAAGCAGAGGTGGAACTTTTATCGTAATTTCTTCCTCTCCTCGCTCAAATTCCCACTGGTAGATTCTGTTATCGCCGAGTCGGTTGCTGATACAACGATGATTCATTAAGTCGTTAGGATGTTGAGGTGTTCCAAATCGGTTGAGATAACCCGGAGATGCGGCCACAACCCAACGAATATCGGCTGAAAGACGTTGTGCGATCATATCTTCCGGTACAGTCCCACCATAACGAATTCCTGCATCGAACCGTTCTTCAGTGACATCAACAATACGATTAGTCGCTGCGATATCCAGCTCAATATTGGGATAACGTTCAAAAAAAACAGGCAGGACGGGCCCAAGTAATAACGTCGCGGCTTCGACTGCAACATTGAGCCTTATCCTTCCTGCTGGAGCATCGCGATAAAAGTTTAATTGTTCCAGTGCAGAGTCAATAGTTTCTAATGGCAAACATATTGTGGTGGCAAGACTTTCCCCAGCAGCCGTCAGGGTAACGCTTTTGGTTGTCCGGTTCAGAAGCCGGACACCCAATCGTGCCTCAAATCCCTTCAGGGCGTGGCTCAGCGTGGAAGCACTAACGCCAAGCTCAATAGCCGCTTTGGTAAAACTGTGATGTCGTGCAATGGCCAAAAAATAGATCAGGTCTGCCATGTCGGCACGATTTAAATTCATACAGCCTCTGGGTCTAAAGAGAGATACGCAAGATTTTTTATGATGGCTCCTCCAGGGACTGCATGCAATCACGATATTAACTTCTACCACTCGGTAATAAATATCGATGTTGTTCATCCCCTATATCACTACAGCCTGTAATGAGACACTGAGCGCCAGCCCATGGAATATTAGAAACGGTACAAGATCCTGATGATTACGTTGTCTCAGCTTCACGCTCTTGGTGGTCTTCCAGCAAAACCCAAAAGCAAAAAGCCCGCTCAGGTTTCCCTGAGCGGGCTTCTCTAATTTGGCTCCTCTGACTGGACTCGAACCAGTGACATACGGATTAACAGTCCGCCGTTCTACCGACTGAACTACAGAGGAATCGTGTGAACGGGGCGAATAATAACGGGGTGGCCTGGGCTTGTAAAGCCTGAAAACGCCTTGTCGTTTCGTTTGCTGCAAGATTATTCAACCTGCTGCTTTTTATGGCTTTTATTGCTGCACTGCTGCGCAGTGGTTCAGCTCCTGCCACTGGGTCGCGTCAGCATGCCTTATGCTGGTGCAAGCTTGGGCTATTCTCGCAGGTTGTGGAGAGAGCCATTAAATCGGCCACTATCATTTTTTCTTATTTTTCCGTCGATTAGTTCAGGCTTTCTCTTATTCCGTCGCTCTGGCCCGGATCTTGCTGCTGTTTAGCGATACGCAGTTAAGTGGCACGACGGAGGCAATATGAATTTCAGACGTCTTAAGTATTTCGTGAAAATCGTCGATATCGGTAGCCTGACGCAGGCAGCAGAAGTGTTGCATATCGCTCAACCGGCGCTCAGCCAACAATTGGCCACGCTGGAAGGCGAGCTGAAACAGCAATTGTTGATCCGCACCAAGCGCGGCGTAATGCCGACCGAGGCCGGTAATATTCTATATGCCCATGCCCAGACTATTCTGCGCCAGTGCGAACAGGCGCAAAGCGCGGTCAATAGCGCCGGGCAGGCAATGAGCGGCCATGTGTCGGTCGGGTTGGCGCCGGGGAGCCTGGCGTCGCAGTTGGCTTTGCCGCTGTTGCAGGCGGTGCGCGATCAGCATCCGGGGATTTTGCTCAGCCTGAATGAAAACATCGGTTCGACGCTGGCCGGGCAGGTCGCCAACCAGAATTTGGATATGGCGGTGATCTACGGCGCTAAAATGCCTGCCGGTTTGCAGGCCACGGCGTTAATGCGGGAAGATCTTTATCTGGTGGCGACGCGTGCGGTACCGAATCCCGGCAACAGCGTTGAACTACTGGACGTTGCGCGACTGAATCTGTTCCTGCCGCGTGAGGGGGACGTAGTACGTAGCCAGGTGGATGAAGCCATGGCGGTGCGTAAATTGGCCGCTAACGTGATTGGTGAAATTGAATCACCCGGCACGTTGAGTGCGGCCATCGCCAGCGGCCTGGGCGCCACCATTTTGCCAGAGTCGGTGGCCCGCGCGATGATTGGCCCGGCCAAGGCATGGATGGCGCGGATCAATGTTCCGTCATTGAGCGTGCCGCTTTCGCTGTGCATTTCCGGCCAGCAATCCCTGTCGGCCCCGGCGCTGGTGGTGAAAGAGATCCTGCTGTCGATCGCCGCCAGCCGCAGTCAGGAAAAACGCGTGCTGGCGCTGGTGCAGTAAATCAGGACAGACTTTCCCGCTTAATCTTGCCGATGGCGGGGATGACCTGCACTGGCCCGGAAGTCGGGGGGCCAGGATTTTCTTCGGGAAGTGACAGTGCCAGTGAGAAACCGAAGGTATTGACGCCATCGACGCTGCGGACGAATGCTTCGCCATGGTGCATTAACGCGATAGCACGAACGATGGACAACCCCAGACCGTGGTGCATATCGCTGCGCACGCGCGAAGAATCAACGCGATAGAAGCGTTCAAATAACCGCGTCAGATGCTCCGGGGCGATAGCCTCTCCCTGATTGGCAACCGCCACCACGGCAAACCCACGTTGTTCTTGTAGACGTACCGACACCGCGCTGCCTGTCGCCGCATGGCGCGCGCTGTTTTCTAACAGATTGGCCAGCGCACGATGAAACAGCCGCCGATCGACCTGCGCCCGCACCTCCCCGGAAATCTCAATAACCAAATCCTTTTCCATAAACGAGGGTTCGACATATTCGGCGGTTTTCAGTGACTCCTCGCGCAGTGACACCTCACTCAGTTGGGTGGCGTATTGGCCCGCCTGCGCGTGAGATAAAAACAGCATGTCGTTGACGATAGAAGTCATGCGATCCAGTTCTTCCAGGTTCGATTGCAGCAGTTCTTCCAGTTCATGCACGCCACGTTCCCGCGCCAGTCCCAACTGAGTTTGGCCGATCAAATTGGTGAGCGGAGTGCGTAATTCATGCGCCACGTCGGCGTTAAAGCTCTCCAGTTGCCGCCACGCGATTTCTTGCCTTGCCAGCACGCCATTGAAGGATTCTGCCAGATTGCGCAATTCGGCGGGCAACGCGGCGCTGTCCAGCCGTTGGCCGCTGGTGCCGGGCACCAGACTGTGTGCTTGTTCACTGAGATTAAGCACCGGGCGCATGCCGATGCGTGAGATGGCGTAACCCAGCATGGCCGCCAGCCCAATCCCCAGCAGTGAAATGACCATCAGCGCCCGGGTAAACTCGTTCAAGGTGCCCATGTAGGGGGTGGAATCAATGGCCACCACATAGCGTACTTCAGGGCGATCCCCTAACGACGGCAGGGTAGCGATCAACATATACAGCGGACAGCCGCCCTGCGGATCCGGCGCGGTAGCGAAACCGTCCGGCAGTTTCGACCAGTGGGTGCCTGCCGGTGGGGGGCCGCCGATACGGTAGCGAGGATCGTTACTGATCACCCAGTATTTCACCTGGTTGCCTTCGCTGTTGGACAGAGTATTGAGCTTTTGCTGCACCATCGGCCAATCGCGCGCGGTGCCTTTGGCTTCGATAAATGGCGAGATCAGCGAATGGCGAAAATGCAGTTCGTTGTGCATCTGGTTTTGCAGTGAGGCCAGCAGCGAGCTGCGCAGAAACAGTGCCAGCACCAGCATGAGCAGCGCCATAGTCAGCGCAAACATTAAGGCCATGCGGCTGGAAATAGAAACTTTCATTAAGGGGTGATCCGTGGGGCATCATGCCGCAGCGGGCGATTTTCCAACACATAGCCCATGCCGCGCACCGTGTGCAGCAGCTTTTGCGGATAAGGGGCGTCAATTTTGGCGCGCAGCCGCTTAATCGCCACTTCAACCACGTTGGCATCGCTGTCGAAATTCATGTCCCACACCTGTTCGGCGATCATCATTTTGGAGAGGATCTCCCCCTGATGGCGGGCCAGCAGGCTGAGCAGGGCAAATTCTTTGGCAGTCAGATCGATGCGGTCTCCGTCGCGAGTCACCCTACGCGCCAGCAAATCCACATGCAGATCGTCGATCTGTAATTGGGTCACATCAATGCCGTCGCTGGTACGGCGACGCAACAGCGCCTGAATGCGGGCGACCAGTTCGATCAGCGAGAAGGGCTTGGGCAGATAATCATCCGCCCCGTGGCGCAGGCCCTTGACGCGTTCGTCTACCGAACCGCGAGCAGACAGCATCAGCACCGGCGTTTGTTTGCTGGCTCGCAGGCCTTCCAGCACCGCGTAACCGTCCTTGCCCGGTAACATGACGTCCAGGATCACCGCGTCATAATCCTGTTGCACCGCCAGGTGCAAGCCTTCAATCCCGTCCCCGGCGACGTCCAGGGTATAGCCCAGTTCGCTTAGCGCGCGGTTAACGTAGGACGAAGTCTTTTCCTCGTCCTCAACCAACAGTAATCGCATGGCCACTCCCGTCATGGTTGCCTGGGGTTTAATTAATCATGAAACCTGCAGCCATACCACAAGGCATCACGTTCTGTGATGAGTTTATGACAGCCATAGGGTCGTCAAGCTGACGGCTGGCTGACATTTCTGTCAGTTAAGGACGCGGCTGGGGGAAAAACCGGTTAACTGACATGAATGTTATCTGGCGGTCACGTTGAGGTCAGTTCCCCGCTCGTACAGTAACCTTTGGCTGCCGGGTGGTGTGCCGCAAAACTCCAGACCCAATACGCAAAAGGAAACGCATTCTTGACTGCTCCCCGCCCTAAAGGGCGAGGATTCTCACTTCACTGAGTCGAACCTA
>NZ_MCGS01000027.1:0-124264 GCF_002607755.1 Serratia sp. BW106 | reverse complement strand
ATTTGGGGTTCAGTTCATTGCCGCGCCCTACAGTTTTTTCAGCAGTTCCACCACGCCGGCAGCCTCTTGCGCCAGGCGTTCATCGCTCATATCAAACACCCCCTGCACCAGATGCGGCGGCAGGTAATCCATGCCGGTCAGGTTGGCCATCGCATGGAACGGGCGCAGCAGATCTGTCACCGGATAGCGGTTATAGCCTTCTGGCGTATAGGCCTGTTGATTGCCGCCGGTAGTGACCACCAGTTGCAAAGGTTTCCCCTGCAGTTGGGTGCCTTCGCTGCCGTAAGCGAAACCGTGGGTTAATACCGCGTCCTGCCATTCGCTGAGGATCGCCGGGGAACTGTACCAGTAGAACGGGAACAGCATCACCACCGCCTCATGACCCTGCAGCAACTCCTGCTCACGCGCCACGTCAATTTGATAGTCCGGATAAGCGCGCATCAGTTCGTGAACCGTCACATTCGGCAAAGGACGTAGCGCGTCGATCAAGGCTTTGTTGATACGTGAGTCATCGGGAAAACGGTGGGCGGTTAACACTAAAATGCGCGACATAGGAGATCCTTGATTAAAATTTGATATCGCATTTTTCCATTTCCTGCGCGCCGGGTGTAGGCTGTTGGCTGTCACTTCAATTTCAACTGAAAGTATCAACCATTATGTCGCTGCCCTTTGACGTGCATCGCCTGCTGCCAGCCTTCCTTGCCGCCGCCCAGGCACAGAACTTTTCCGCTGCCGCACGCCAACTGGGTGTCACGCCGGCGGCCATCAGCAAAAATATCCGCGTGCTGGAAGAAAAGCTGGCGCTGCGGCTGTTCCAACGCAACACCCACAACGTGGTGCTGACCGACGAAGGCAAGGCGCTGTTGCAGCAAGTGGCCCCCTTGTGGCAGGCACTGTCCGCCACGCTGGAAACCGCCGGCAGCGCGCAGCAGGCGCCGTCCGGCACAGTGCGCGTCAGCATGATCCCGGGCTTCGGTCGCCAGATGCTGATGCCGTTGATCCCGCAGTTCCTCGAGCGTTACCCGCAGATCGACCTCGATCTTTCACTGGATGCGCGGGTGGTCAATCTGGTGGGGGAAGGTTTTGATGTCGGGATTGGTAGCCGGGTCGATCCCGATAGCCGGTTGGTGGCGCGGCCGCTGTACCCGATGCAGATGGTGCTGGCAGCCTCGCCCGGCTATCTGGCGCAACACGGCATGCCGCAGGATCCGCAAGATCTGTTGCAGCATAACTGTCTGCTGCACCGTAACCCGGCCACCGGCCGCAGCGTAAAATGGCCATTGCAACAACATGGCGAAGCCAAAACGCTGGAGCTGCAGGGTCGCCTGGTCGCCAGCCGACCAGAGATGCTGTTGGATGCGGCGTTAGCCGGGCTGGGGATCGTCTGTCTGGCGCGCTGGTATGCGGAACCTCATTTTGCACAAGGCACGCTACAGCCCGTGCTGGCGGACAGCTGGCCGCAGCCGACCCAGCTGTGGTTGTACTATGCCTCCGCCGACCTGCCGCCACGGGTACGCGTCTGGGTTGAGTTCCTGCTCGAGCATTTTCGTCAGCGCCCGTCCTGAGTTTTCTGGCCAAAAATAATCGGTTGTACAGCTAGCGCCCGCTCTTTCCATTTCCTTGTCCTATGTCAAAAAAACCCCGCTAATATCTATATATAGTGCGTTAATAAACACCGACACCTATATGTAGTAGTTATCAACAAAACTATCCACACGTCGCCTCAGCCCTTGTGCGCTGCGGCATTGCCCTGTGGATAAGCCGAAATCATACCGATACCCAACAGCGTTCAGTCTGCCGGGCATCAGCGCTCCCTCGGGGAACAAGGAGTAACAACGTGAAACCAGTAGTGATTAAACGGGACGGTTGTCAGGTACCTTTTGACGAGGCACGTATTGGGCAAGCTATCGAGCGCGCCGCGCTGGCCGCCGGTATTGTCGATGCCGACTACTGCGCAACCGTCGCCCGCGTAGTCGCTCAGCGGATGTCTCAGCAGCAGCGCGTTGATATCCATGAAATCCAGCAGGCGGTAGAAAATCAGCTGATGGCCGGCGAATACAAACAGCTGGCGCGCGCCTATATTGAATATCGCCACGATCGCGACGTCGCACGTGAGCTGCGCGGCCGGCTGAACCAGGAGATCCGCGGCCTGGTGGAGCAAAGCAACATGGCGCTGCTGAACGAGAACGCCAATAAGGACAGCAAGGTGATCCCCACCCAGCGCGATCTGCTGGCCGGGATCGTTGCCAAACATTATGCCAAGCAACACATCCTGCCGCGTGACGTGGTGCTGGCCCACGAGCGCGGCGAGATCCACTACCACGATCTCGATTACTCGCCTTTCTTCCCCATGTTCAACTGCATGCTGATCGATCTGAAAGGCATGCTGACCAACGGCTTCAAGATGGGTAACGCCGAGATCGAACCCCCGAAGTCGATCTCCACCGCCACTGCGGTCACCGCACAGATCATCGCGCAGGTCGCCAGCCATATTTATGGCGGCACCACCATTAACCGGATCGATGAGATCCTGGCGCCGTTCGTCAGCGAAAGCTTCAACAAGCATCAGCAGGTCGCCGAACAGTGGCAGATCCCGGACGCACAGAGCTATGCCATGGCGCGCACCGAAAAAGAGTGTTACGACGCCTTCCAGTCGCTGGAATATGAGGTCAACACCCTGCACACCGCCAACGGTCAGACGCCGTTCGTCACCTTCGGTTTCGGCCTGGGCACCTGCTGGGAATCTCGCTTGATCCAACGTTCGATCCTGAAAAATCGCATCGCCGGGCTGGGCAAGAACCGCAAGACGGCGGTATTCCCCAAACTGGTGTTCGCCATCCGCGACGGTCTCAATCACCAGTACGGCGATCCTAACTACGACATCAAACAGTTAGCGCTGGAATGCGCCAGCAAACGCATGTATCCGGACATCCTCAATTACGATCAGGTGGTGAAAGTCACCGGTTCGTTCAAAACCCCAATGGGCTGCCGCAGCTTCCTCGGAACCTATGAAGAGGATGGCGAACTGGTACACGACGGACGCAACAATATCGGCGTGATCAGTCTGAACCTGCCGCGTATCGCGCTGGAGGCGATGGGGGATGAGAGCCGCTTCTGGCGTCTGCTGGACCAACGTTTGCTGCTGGCGAAGAAGGCGCTGATGACGCGCATCGCCCGGCTGGAAGGCATCAAGGCTCGGGTTGCACCGATCCTGTATATGGAAGGCGCCTGTGGTGTGCGCTTGAAGGCAGACGACAATATCGCCGAGATCTTCAAGAATGGCCGTGCGTCGATCTCTCTGGGCTATATCGGCCTGCATGAGACCATCAACGCACTGTTCGGCAACCAGCAACACGTTTACGACGATGAAACGCTGCGCGCCAAGGCCGTTGCCATTGTCGCCCACCTGCGGGCCGCCACCGAGAGCTGGAAAGATGAGACCGGTTACGGCTTCAGCCTGTACAGCACGCCAAGCGAGAACCTGTGCGACCGCTTCTGTCGGCTGGATACCGCCGATTTCGGCGTGGTGCCGGGCGTCACTGACAAAGGCTATTACACCAACAGCTTCCACCTCGACGTAGAGAAAAAGGTCAATCCTTACGACAAGCTGGATTTTGAAGCGCCCTATCCCCCGTTGGCCAACGGCGGTTTCATCTGTTACGGCGAATACCCGAACCTGCAGCACAACCTGAAAGCGCTGGAAGACGTGTGGGATTACAGCTACAGCCGCGTGCCTTATTACGGCACCAATACGCCGATCGATGAGTGTTACGAGTGCGGCTTTACCGGCGAATTTTCCTGTACCAGCAAGGGTTTCACCTGCCCGAAATGCGGCAACCACGAGCCGTCCAAGGTGTCGGTGACCCGCCGGGTGTGTGGCTACCTCGGCAGTCCGGACGCCAGGCCGTTCAACGCCGGCAAGCAGGAAGAAGTGAAACGCCGGGTGAAACACCTGGGGAACGGGCAGATCGGCTAACGCCGGGCTGTTATGAATCTGGGCTCAGCATGCTGAGCCCCTACCGTCAGAAAGCGAAATATGAATTACCACCAGTACTACCCCATCGACGTGGTCAACGGGCCCGGCACCCGCTGCACGCTGTTTGTTGCCGGCTGCGTGCACCAGTGCCCCGGTTGCTACAACAAAAGCACCTGGCGGCTCAATTCCGGCCAGCCGTTTAGTCAGACGATGGAAGACCAGTTGATTGCCGATCTGAACGACACGCGTATTCCGCGTCAGGGCCTGTCGCTGTCCGGCGGCGATCCGCTGCATCCGGCCAATGTCTCGGCGGTGCTGCAATTGGTGAAACGGGTGCGTGCCGAATGCCCCGGCAAGGATATCTGGCTGTGGACCGGTTACCGACTGGCGGAACTAGATGAACAGCAAATGCAGGTAGTGAATCGGATTAATGTGCTGATTGACGGTAAGTTTGTGCAGGATTTAAAAGACCCGGCGCTGATCTGGCGCGGCAGCGCTAATCAGCTGGTGCATAAGCTGCGTTGATCATCCCCTCACCCCGGCCCTCTCCCCCAGGAGAGGGAGATGGCCACGTCCACCTATACCAACCCCATTCCCACTACGCCCGTGACGATCCCGCATAGTGCCACCAGCGCGGCGGTCAGGCACAGGGCCTTGGCGGAAAAGGCTTTGTTCAGCATCAACAGCGAAGGCAGGCTGACCGCCGGCAGGGTCATCAACAGCGCCAACGCCGGGCCAGTGCCCATTCCCGCCAACATCATGGTCTGCACAATCGGGATTTCCGCCGCCGTGGGGATCACGAACAGGCAACCGGCGATCGCCAGCCCAATAATCCACAGCAAACTGTTGTCTATCGCACCATCGGCATGGGGGAACAACCAGACACGCGCCACCCCCAGCGCCAGCACCGCCAGAATGTAGATCGGGATAGTGGACCAAAACAGCGACCACAATGCCTTCAGCCAACGGCCAAGGAAGGGCTGAGCCTCGGTTTTCTCCAGTGGTATCACCGGCATTTGCAGTACCGCAGGCTGCGGATCCTTGGCGGTGGCACGTTGCACCAGCCAGGCGATGCCCAACACCATAATCACCCCGGCCACCAGCCGGATAGCGGCAAACTGCCAGCCAAGCACGAAGCCCATAAAAATCAGCGTCGCCGGGTTCAATACCGGGTTACTCAACCAGAACGCCATCGCCGCCCCGCTGGACACCGACTGACGGCGCAGCCCGGCGGCGACCGGTGCGGCACAGCAGGTACACATCATGCCCGGCAGCGCGATCACCGCGCCCAACAGGGTGCCGGAGAACCGCGGGTGGCCCAACGTACGCATCAGCCAATCACGCGGGATGAGCACCTGCACCAGCGAGCCCAACACCACGCCGAGCACCGCCGCCTTCCACACCGCCGTGAAATAAACCAGCGCATAGTGCCAGGCCGCCAGCCACGGGCTGCTGTCGCTGTTAGCCAGTATCGATTTGCCAATCGAGTGGGTATCCGCCGCCAGAAAAGCCTTGCCGTAATAAGGCTGCCATTTGACGTAGTAGAGGCCTACGGCCAGCACCAGCAGAAACAGGATCGGTTTCCACAGCGGCCAGGGGCGGCTGCGGTGTTCAGTTGCGGTCAGGGGATGTGGCATCGGGTTGGCTCGGTTCAGTGAACAATGACGTCAGCTTAGCGCGCCACGGCCACGGGCGCATCATCAGCCTGTCCAAAATAGTTCATCTGTTCGCCACTGACGCGTAACGAGATTGTCATCTGGGCCCGGCAAGATAACGCCAGCTTGAAAGTCATAGGGTAAGCACCAGCACTGTCAGAAAGGCTGACAACCCCTGGATTTTAATGAGTATTCGGCACGCCGAGGTTTTTATTATGATGGACTTATCTAGACATCCGACCAGTTTCCCTACCCGTTACCAGCAGATCGCCGCACAGCTTGAGCAAGAGCTGCGAACTCAATACCGTTGTGGCGACTACCTGCCTTCCGAACAACAGCTGGCAGAACGCTATCAGGTCAATCGCCATACCTTGCGCCGCGCGGTCGACCAATTGGTGGATCGTGGCTGGCTGCAACGTCGGCACGGCATCGGCATTTTGGTGCTGATGCGCCCGTATGACTATCCCTTGCATGCCAATACCCGGTTCAGCCAGAACCTGTTCGAGCAGGGCAGCCACCCCACCAGTGAGCGCTTACTAGCAGTATTACGCCCGTGCAATGGCCATGTCGCCAGCGCACTGTCGCGTGAAGAAGGTGAAACGGTGATCCACCTGCGCACCCTGCGCCGGGTCAACGGCGTGCCAATGAGCCTGATCGACCATTATCTGCCCGATTTGGACTGGTGGCCGGCGCTGCAGCAGTTCCACAGCGGCTCGCTGCACGAATTTATCGAACTCAACATCCACCAGCCGCTGACCCGCAAGCAGACACGCATTAGCGCACGCCGCGCACAGGCCAAAGAGAGCCGGTTGCTGGAAATAGCCACCCACGCGCCGCTGCTGTGCGTGCGCACCCTGAACGTCTGCACCGGCAGTGATAGCGTGGCGGAATACTCCGTCAGCCTGGCGCGCGCCGACATGATTGAACTGACCATGGAGCACTGAATGCAAGCCTTACAGCCAAGACAACGCTGGATGTCGGTATTGGCGCACAGCCAGCCGACCCAGTTGCGCAGCCACTGGCAGGCGCTGAACCTCAGCCCGCGCTACCAAACCATTCGCGCGCCGGAGATTGGCCTGGCGCAGTTACAGGGCCGCATGGGGGCCACCGGCCGTCGTTTTGTACTGGGCGACATGACCGTCACCCGCGCGGTGGTACAGCTCGAAAACGGCGGCTACGGCTACAGCTATATCGCCGGACGTGACAAGGCGCATGCCGAACTTTGCGCCCTGGCGGATGCCCTGCTGCAACTGCCGGAGCTGGCCGAATTACTGCAACAACAGCTGATTGAGCCACTGGCCGCCTTGCAACATGAGCAACGCCAACTGCGCGCCCGCGCTGTCGCCTCCAGCCGGGTCGACTTCTTTACGCTGGTACGAGGAGATTAACCGATGAGCCTACTGACAGGTTTTGCACAGCCGATTGAACAATCGCAACAGGCTTTCCGCTTGATCCTTAAGGCATTAAGTGAACCGGGCCATATCGTCACCCTGCCAGACAGTCCGGCCTGGGGGGCGCTGAACGCCGCCAGTACCACTGCGTTATTGACGCTGGCCGATCAGGAAACCCCGATCCAACTCTGTCTGGCACTCGAAAGTGAGCAAGTGCTAACAAACATTCGCTTCCACAGCGGTGCGCCGCTGGCCAATAACCCCGAAGAAGTGTGTTTTGCCCTGTTCGATGCGCAATTGCAGGCCGCTGATTTACAGGCGTTGCCGCACGGCAGTGAGATTTCCCCCGAGTTCAGCACCACGATAGTGATACAGCTCGACAGCCTGGACCAGGGTACCGCACTGCGCCTGACCGGCCCCGGCATTGAACAGCAACGGGTGATCTCGCCCTCGTTGCCGCCGGTGCTGCTGGACTACCTGATTAACCGCCCGCAGCGCTTCCCGCTGGGGCTGGATTTCCTGCTGACCTGCGGTGAGCGCCTGCTGGCGTTGCCGCGAACCACCCATGTGGAGGTGTGCTGATGTACGTTGCCGTTAAAGGGGGCGAAAAAGCCATTGAGGCCGCCCATCAGTTACAGGAACAGCTGCGGCGCGGTGACAACAGCGTACCGGCGCTCGGCACCCAACAGATTGAACAACAACTGGGCCTGGCGGTGGATCGGGTGATGACCGAAGGCGGCATCTACGATCCTGAGCTGGCGGCGTTGGCCATCAAGCAGGCGAGTGGCGATCTGGTCGAGGCTATTTTCCTGCTGCGCGCCTATCGCACCACCCTGCCACGACTGGCGGTCAGTGAACCCCTGGCGACCGAAAACATGCGGCTGGAACGCCGTATCTCGGCGGTTTACAAGGACTTGCCCGGCGGCCAGGTGCTGGGGCCAACCTACGATTACACCCACCGCCTGCTGGATTTTGCCCTGCTGGCCGAAGGCGAAGCGCCGCGTGCGCCGCAGGCCGACGAACCGCTGCCGGAAAACTGCGCCCACGTGTTCGACTTACTCAGTCAGCAGCAACTGGCACTGGCGGAGCAGGACGACGGCACTGCGCCGGATGATATCACCCGCAATCCGCCGGTTTACCCCTGTTCACGCTCGGCACGCCTGCAACAGCTGGTGCGCGGCGACGAAGGTTTTCTGCTGGCGCTGAGCTACTCCACCCAACGCGGTTACGGCCGCACCCACCCGTTCGCCGGTGAGATCCGTACCGGCTATGTTTCGGCGGAGATAGTGCCTGAAGAACTGGGTTTCGCGGTAGATATCGGCGAGATCCTGCTGACCGAATGTGAAATGGTCAACGGCTTTATCGACCCGGCCGACCAGCCACCGCATTTCACTCGCGGCTACGGCCTGGTGTTTGGCCGCGCCGAACGTAAAGCGATGGCGATGGCGCTGGTGGACCGCGCACTGCAAAGCCCCGACTACGACGAAGGCATAGCCAGCCCGGCGCAGGACGAAGAGTTCGTACTGGCCCACGCCGACAACGTCGAAGCCGCCGGCTTTGTTTCCCACCTCAAATTGCCCCACTACGTTGATTTTCAGGCTGAGCTGGAATTGCTCAAGCGCCTGCGACAGGAGTTCAGCGAGCGTCAGGAGGCCCGCGATGAGTGAAGTATTAACCGGCTATAACCTGGGTTACCTGGACGAACAGACCAAACGCATGATCCGCCGCGCCATTCTGAAGGCGGTGGCGATCCCCGGTTATCAGGTGCCGTTCGGCGGCCGTGAGATGCCAATGCCTTACGGCTGGGGCACCGGCGGCATTCAGTTGACCGCCAGCGTGATTGGCCGCGCCGACGTGTTGAAGGTGATCGACCAGGGTGCCGATGACACCACCAACGCGGTCTCCATCCGCCGCTTCTTCCAGCGCGTCGCCGGGGTGGCGACCACCGAACGCACGCCGGAAGCCACACTGATCCAGACCCGGCACCGCATCCCGGAAACTGCGCTGCGCGAAGATCAAATCCTGATTTATCAGGTGCCGATCCCGGAGCCGCTGCGCTTTATCGAACCGCGTGAAACCGAGACCCGCAAAATGCACGCGCTGGAAGAGTACGGCGTGATGCAGGTGAAACTGTATGAGGACATCGCACGCTACGGCCATATCGCAACCACCTATGCTTACCCGGTGAAGGTCAATGACCGCTATGTGATGGACCCGTCGCCGATCCCGAAATTCGATAACCCGAAAATGCACATGATGCCGGCACTGCAATTGTTCGGCGCCGGGCGTGAAAAGCGCATCTACGCCCTGCCGCCATTCACCAAGGTGGAAAGCCTGGACTTCGACGATTATCCTTTCACCGTGCAGCAATGGGACGAACCCTGCGCCCTGTGCGGCTCACGCCACAGCTACCTGGATGAGGTGGTGCTCGACGATCAGGGCAGCCGCATGTTCGTTTGTTCCGACACCGATTACTGCCAGCAGCAGCTGGCGCAACCTTCGCAAGAGGCGCAGCACTGATGACTTCTATCCCTCTGAGCACCACGCCACTGCTGTCGGTGAATAACCTCACCCATCTGTACGCGCCGGGCAAAGGCTTTAGCGATGTGTCTTTCGATATCTACCCCGGCGAAGTGCTGGGCATCGTTGGCGAATCCGGCTCCGGCAAGACCACGCTGCTGAAATCCATCTCCGCACGGCTGGCACCGCAGCACGGACAAATCCTTTATCGTCCGCAGGCCGGGCAACAGCATGACCTGTACGCGATGGCGGAAAGCGATCGCCGCCGCCTGCTGCGCACCGACTGGGGTGTGGTGCATCAACATCCGCTCGACGGGCTGCGGCCCAAGGTTTCTGCCGGTGGCAACATTGGCGAACGGCTGATGGCTATCGGCCAGCGTCACTACGGCGACATCCGCCGACAGGCCGGGCAGTGGCTGGAGGACGTCGAGATCCCGGTGTCACGCCTTGACGATCTGCCGACCACCTTCTCCGGCGGCATGCAGCAGCGGTTGCAAATCGCCCGCAATCTGGTGACTCATCCCAAGCTGGTATTTATGGACGAGCCCACCGGCGGGCTGGATGTTTCAGTACAGGCGCGGCTGCTCGATCTGCTGCGCACGCTGGTGGTAGAGATGCAGCTGGCGGCGGTGATTGTCACCCACGATCTCGGCGTGGCGCGCCTGCTGGCACACCGGCTGCTGGTGATGAAACAGGGCGAGGTGGTGGAAAGCGGCCTGACTGACCGGGTGCTGGACGATCCACACCATCCGTATACCCAACTGCTGGTTTCTTCGGTGCTGTCGTAACGCAAGGTAATGATAAATGACTATTCAAATCCGGGTTGAACACCTCAGCAAAACCTTTGTGCTCCACCAGCAGCACGGCACGCAACTGCCGGTCCTGCACGACGCCAACATGACGGTCAGCAATGGCGAATGCGTGGTGCTGCACGGCCATTCCGGCAGCGGTAAATCCACGCTGCTACGCTCACTGTACGCCAACTATTTGCCCGACAGCGGTCATATCTGGGTCAACCACCAGGGGGAATGGCTGGACATGGTGCAGGCCGAAGCGCGCCAGATCCTGGCGGTACGCCGCCATACCCTCGGCTGGGTCAGCCAGTTTCTGCGGGTGATCCCGCGTATCAGCGCGCTGGACGTAGTGATGCAACCGCTGCTGGAACAGGGCGTCAACCGCGCCGAATGCCGTGAACGCGCCGAGACGCTGCTCAACCAGCTCAACGTGCCGCAACGCCTGTGGCAGCTGGCACCGTCCACCTTTTCCGGCGGCGAACAACAGCGGGTGAACATCGCTCGTGGCTTTATCGTCGATTACCCGATCCTGTTGCTGGACGAACCGACCGCCTCACTCGACAGCCGTAACAGCGCGGCAGTGGTCGCGCTGATCGAGCAGGCCAAACAACGTGGCGCAGCGATCGTCGGTATTTTCCATGATGAAGGCGTCCGTCAGCAGGTCGCCGACCGGTTACATGACATGCAGGCGCCACAGGCGCTGGAGATCCTCTGATGATCATCAATAACGTGAAACTGGTGCTGGAGGATCAGATCGTCGAAGGATCGCTGGAGATCAACGACGGTATGATCCGCAGCTTTGCCGATACGCCAAGCCAGTTGCCACAGGCATTGAACGGTGAAGGTGGCTGGCTGTTGCCGGGGCTGATTGAGCTGCATACCGACAATCTGGACAAGTTTTTCACCCCGCGGCCGAACGTCGACTGGCCGGCACATTCGGCCATGAGCAGCCATGATGCACTGATGGTAGCCAACGGCATCACCACCGTGCTGGACGCGGTGGCGATTGGTGACGTTCGGGACGGCGGCCACCGGCTGGAAAACCTGCAAAAAATGATCGACGCGGTGATCTATAGCCAGCGCGCCGGGGTCAACCGCGCCGAGCACCGGCTGCACCTGCGCTGCGAACTGCCAAACGAGAACACTCTGCCGCTGTTCGAGCAGTTGATGGACAAGCCCGGCGTGTCGCTGGTGTCGCTGATGGACCATTCGCCGGGCCAGCGCCAGTTCGCCTCGCGTGAAAAATACCGTGAGTATTATCAGGGCAAATACCATCTTAATGACCAGCAGATGAGTGAATATGAGGAGCAGCAGGTCGGGCTTTCGGCCCGCTGGGCCACGCCTAACCGTGAGGCGATCGCCGCCCATTGCCGGGCGCGTAAAATTTCGCTCGCCAGTCACGACGATGCCACTGCCGACCACGTCAGCGAGTCCTGTGCGCTGGGCAGCGTGATTGCCGAATTCCCCACCACCGAAGATGCCGCGCTCGCTTCGCACCAACAGGGGTTACAGGTACTGATGGGCGCGCCGAACATCGTGCGCGGCGGTTCGCATTCCGGCAACGTAGCGGCCCATCACCTGGCGGCGTTGGGCGTGTTGGATATCCTGTCCTCCGACTATTATCCGGCCAGCCTGCTGGATGCGGCGTTTCGCATTGCGGCCGATGAACGCAACGGCTACAGCTTGCCGCAGGCGGTGCAGATGATCACCCGTAACCCGGCCAGAGCGCTGGATCTGCAGGATCGCGGCACTATCGCCGAAGGTTTGCGGGCGGATCTGGTGTTGGCGCGACCACACGGCGAGCACATCTACGTGCAGAACGTGTGGCGCCAGGGCAAGCAGGTGTTCTGATGGCGCAGCTTATCTATTTAATGGGCCCTTCCGGCTCGGGCAAAGACAGCCTGTTGGCCGCACTGCGCGCCGATACCGACAGCGCGCCACTGGTGGCGCACCGTTATATCACCCGGCCGGCAGACGCCGGCTGCGAGAACCATATTGCGCTCAGCGAAGCGGAGTTCCTGCGCCGCCGTGCCAAAGGGTTATTTGCCCTCGACTGGCAGGCGCACCAGCACCATTACGCCTTTGGCATCGAGGTGGATCTCTGGCTGTTGCAGGGGATCGACGTGGTCGTCAACGGCTCGCGAGCCCACCTGTCGCAGGCACAGCAGCGCTATGGTGCACAGCTGCTGCCGGTGTGCCTGCAGGTCAGCAGCGATGTTCTGCGCCAGCGCCTGCAAAATCGCGGGCGTGAAACTGCCGATCAAATCGAACAACGGCTGGCGCGGGCGGCGGAGTATCAGCAAAAACTGCCCGCCCTTTGCAGCCGGTTGGATAACGACGGCAACCTTGATGACACCCTGGCAGCGCTGTTGGCGCTGCTGCCCGCTTCCACCAAACAACCACAGGATGCCATGCCATGAACGATCCGGCGCAGCCGAAAATCGGCGACAACGTGACGCTTAACCGCAGCCGGCTCGGCCAGTATGTCCATCTGGCCGACGATGCGATCCTCGAGGAAGTGGAAATGGGCGACTACTCCTACACCGCCGGCCATAACCAGATTTTTTACGCCACCCTCGGGAAATTCGTGTCGATTGCCTCTTACGCACGCATCAATCCCGGCAACCACCCCACCTACCAGCGTATCGCCCAGCACCATTTCACCTATCGCGCGTCGGAGTACGATCTGGGGGACGATGACGAGGCGTTTTTCGACTGGCGGCGTGAGCACCACGTGACCATTGGCCACGACGTGTGGATCGGTCATAACGCCATCGTGATGCCCGGTGTCAGCATTGGCAACGGCGCAGTGATTGGCAGCGCGGCAGTGGTGACCAAGGATGTGGCCCCTTATGAAATTGTCGCCGGGGTGGCGGCCAAGAAGATCGGTATGCGTTTTGACGACGCACTGATTGAACGTATTGAACGTAGCCAGTGGTGGCACTGGGATCATCAGACGCTGCAACAACGGCTGGCGGATTTCCGTGATATCCATGCCTTCGCGGAGAAGTATTTATAATCGGGGGTAGCGACATGCAACTGACCTTTCTCGGTACCGGCGGTGCTCAGCAGATCCCGGTGTTCGGCTGTGATTGTCTGGTGTGTCAGCGGGCACGGCGCGAGCCTGCATTTCGGCGCAGAGCTTGCAGTGCAATGCTTAAATTTCAGGGTGAAACGACCTTGCTGGATGCGGGATTGCCGTCGCTGGAACGGCGCTTTTCGGCGGGGGAAATTAAACGTTTTTTACTGACACATTACCACATGGATCACGTACAGGGGCTATTTCCTTTGCGCTGGGGCTGCGGAAATTTTATTCCGGTGTATGGCCCGGCCGATGAACAGGGCTGTGACGATCTGTTCAAACACCCGGGTATTCTGGCGTTTCAGCCACCGTTCAAACCTTTCGAAACGCTGGAACTGGGCGGCCTGCAGATCACTCCGCTGCCGCTGCAGCATTCGAAACTCACTCTGGGCTACCTGATCCAGGCTGCAGGGAAATCGCTGGCCTATTTGACCGATACCCTTGGTCTGCCACCAGAGACCGAAGCCTATCTGCGTGGGGTACCCATCGATTTAATGGTGCTCGACTGCAGCCTGCCACCCCAGCCGCAGGCACCGCGCAATCACAACGATCTGACCCGCGCGCTGGAAACCCAGCAACGCTTACAACCCGGCCGCACCCTGCTGACGCACATCAGCCACCATCTCGATTTATGGCTGATGGACAACGAGCTGCCGCCGGGCCTGGAGCTGGCGTTCGATAATCTCAGCGTGCACTGCGGTAACAATGCAGCCGATCAGATTCCAGCACCTTAACGCCGCTGCCGGGGCTGAACGCCTGCTCCAGCAGGGTCTGCGCCACGTCTTTAGCGGCAACTCCGCGCCATTTGCCGGGCAACAATTTGAATAAGGGTGCACTCAGGCGCTCCAACCAACGCGGCGACGAGCGCTCGCCCAACAGCATGGATGGCCGCACCAGCGTCAGGCGCGGCCAGTTCTGCTCACGCAGCGCCTGTTCCATTTCACCCTTGGTGCGGTTGTAAAGGAAGGTCGAGCGCGGACTGGCTCCCAGTGCACTGACCACCAGACAGTGCTGCGCGCCTAACCGCCGACCGGTCAGCGCACTTTCGATTACCAGCGTGTAATCGACGTAGTGAAAATTGGCATCACTGCCGGCCTCGCGCCGTGTGGTACCCAGACAGCAGAACACAATATCGACCGGCTGCTCCTGCTCAGTCAGCAGCGCGAACAAATCATCACCCACAGGATTATCCAGTTTTGGGTGCACCGGCAGTGGCTTACGCGTAGGCGCCACAATCGCCGTGACCTGCGGATCGGCCTGCAGCAGGCGCAACAGTTCGCCACCCACCAACCCTGTAGCCCCTACAATGAATACCCGTGCCATATCCCCTCCGCCAAATTGATCGCTCTGAAAAGTATAGTGTGTTGTGTCAGGCCCGCGTCCAATGCAGCTTTTTACCGAAGCCGAGGGTATTGTCGGTCATCTTCACTTCTTGCAGACTCAGTTGCCAAACTGGCGCTTTCATCACTTTGGCAATCGGGAAACGCTTGCAGTAGCGCGCACGTGCATGCTGTTCTTCATCACCGCTCAGCATCACCGCTTCGGCGCGATACTGCACGCCACGGATCAACGCAATGGTCTTCGGCTTCGGCGCAATGGTGCCGACCACCCGGCTATTTTGCAGCATCAACTCACCGTGACGGGTATGGGTTTCGGTCATCAGCCACAGCAGCATGCGCTCGGCATCAAACACGTAAAAACAGTTGGCGCACCACATGTCCAGGCCATTGCCGGCGCACAGCGTCAGCACATGCTGTTTGCTGAGGAAATGTGCAATCTGTTGCTGCTCTTCAGTCGTGTTCAAGGTCAATTCTCCCTTCTTTATCTGGCTTTATCTTACCCTGTGTTGTTGAAGTCGGTCACAAATAACGATAATTCCATCACCACACAAAATGGAATACATAAACACATTCACTGCATTTATATTCAAAATTTGAATAATTACCCTTCTAACATATATAAAACAAAGTAGATTTATTTTGGCATCATAGACCCGGTTTAAATCCATTTTTTTTTGCTCATTCTACGGCGCGGTAAAAATTACCGCTCTGACCACTTCATTTTTTATCAAAATATTTACATCTCCAAAAATGCTCAAAATCATTTTTTATTCAAACCACTGCATAACAAGTGAATAGTTATTTATCAAACAGGCTATTTACGTGACGCTCATCACATATTTTAGTCTGAAGCACGTTAAAATAGCGCCATCTTTTCACTCCATAAGGTGGATTAGAAATGGAAAACAATAACCGTAAAATGGCACACATCAGACGGACCACTCATATTATGATGATGGCCCATCGTAGCTGCTTTAGCTTCGCCTTCTTTAACTGCAGATAACCCCCACCTCTCTCGTTGTTACTCTGAACAGCCTGTCACCATTACGCCTAAATTATTTATCCTGAAGAATCAGGATCGGCATCAATTTAATTTATCCGGTAAATAGTGTAGCTAAATGACTGTTTAGGGTACGCACGAAATAAAATCAAAAATAGAATGAACTCAGGTTATGCCTTTAAGCATTACCTCGTTCTCCTCATGCCTTTATTGAGTGAAGGTATTAACGACAAGATTATTAACTTGTCGATGGGATGCCTTTGCCTGAAGAATGATAAAAATGAATAAATTAAAAATTGCCGCTAATACCAAAACATTAAGCTGCTTTGAAACAGCACGCGAAGTTGTCGATGTACATCAGAGTGATTTTAATGATATTGCTGCCATTGTGCTGTCGGTGGAAGACGTCACGCAAGGCATGGTGGCGCACCTCGAAGAAATTGGCCTGAATATTCCCCTGTTCGTTGCGGTGTGTTGTGAAGAAGAATTGGATAATGACATCCTGCCGGCCCTGCATGGCGTATTTGAACTCTGTGGTAAGAACACCCAGTTCTACGGCAAGCAACTGGAGGCCGCAGCGGTAAAATATGAAAGTGAACTGCTGCCACCTTTCTTTAACACGCTGACCCAGTACGTCGAAATGGGTAACGCCACCTTTGCTTGCCCTGGGCATCAGGGCGGTGAGTTCTTCCGTAAGCATCCGGCAGGACGCCAGTTCTTTGACTTCTTCGGCGAAACCCTTTTCCGTTCGGATATGTGTAACGCGGACGTCAAACTGGGTGATTTATTGATCCATGAAGGCGCGCCTTGCGCGGCACAGCAACATGCCGCCAAAGTCTTTAACGCCGATAAAACCTATTTCGTTCTCAACGGCACCTCCGCCTCAAACAAGGTCGCGACCAACGCCCTGCTGACGCGCGGTGATTTGGTGCTGTTCGACCGTAATAACCATAAGTCCAATCACCATGGCGCGCTGATCCAGGCTGGGGCGACACCGGTGTATCTGGAGACCGCTCGCAACCCGTTTGGCTTTATCGGCGGCATTGACGCGCACTGCTTTGAAGAACGCTACTTACGCCAACAGATCCGCGAAGTAGCGCCGGAACGCGCCAATGAAGCCAGGCCTTTCCGTTTGGCCATCATTCAGTTAGGTACTTATGACGGTACCATTTATAACGCCCGTCAGGTGGTCGATAAAATTGGTCATCTGTGCGATTACATTCTGTTCGACTCGGCCTGGGTGGGTTACGAACAGTTCATTCCAATGATGAAAGACTGCTCGCCTTTACTGCTCGAGCTGAATGAAAACGACCCGGGGATCATCGTTACCCAGTCCGTGCACAAGCAGCAGGCCGGGTTCTCACAAACCTCACAAATTCACAAGAAAGACAAGCACATCAAGGGACAAGACCGTTATTGCAACCATAAACGCTTTAACAATGCCTTTATGTTGCATGCATCCACCAGCCCGTTCTACCCACTGTTTGCCGCACTGGACGTCAACGCCAAGATGCACGAGGGTAAAAGCGGCCGACGCCTGTGGAAAGAATGTGTTCGCGTAGGTATTGAAGCGCGCAAAATGCTGCTGGATACCTGCAGCTTAATCAAACCTTTTGTGCCGGACCAAATTGATGGCAAAGCCTGGCAGTCTTATGACACCGAGACAATGTCTAACGATTTGCGCTTCTTTAACTTCATTCCCGGTGAAAAATGGCACGCCTTTGAAGGCTATGAGGAATCGCAATATTTTGTCGACCCGTGCAAATTGCTGCTCACCACGCCGGGCATCGATACGGCTAGCGGTAACTACAGCGATTTCGGTATTCCGGCGACCATTCTGGCCAACTATCTGCGCGAAAACGGCATAGTACCGGAGAAATGCGATCTCAATTCCATTCTGTTCCTGCTGACCCCGGCCGAAGACATCGCCAAAATGCAGCATCTGGTGGCGCTGATTGCCCGCTTTGAAAAACATGTCGAGCAAGATTCGTTAATTAGCGAAGTTCTGCCTGCGGTTTATAAAAACAATCAGCAGCGCTATAAAGATTATACCCTGCGCCAGCTTTGCCAGGAAATGCACGACCTCTACGTAAGTTACGACGTTAAAGAACTGCAGAAAGAAATGTTCCGGAAAAGCTATTTCCCACGAGTGGCGATGAACCCGCAAGACGCTAATACCGAATTCGTCCGCGGTAATGTTGAATTGGTCTCACTGGCCAAAGCCGAGGGCCGAATTGCCGCCGAAGGCGCTTTACCTTATCCCCCAGGTGTTTTATGTGTGGTCCCAGGTGAAGTTTGGGGCGGTGCCGCTCAACGTTATTTCCTGGCATTGGAAGAAGGCATCAATTTATTGCCAGGCTTCGCACCGGAATTACAGGGCGTGTATATCCAGCAGGATGAAGATGGCTGGAACCGCGCTTACGGCTACGTAATGAAAAATTAATCACCTTACAAGGCGGTGAATTCTATTCACCGCCCGGATCGTATTATAAAAGAGAGAATGATCATGAGTAAGACCAATAATAAAATGGGGGTCGTGCAGCTAACGATCCTGACGGCGGTCAACATGATGGGCTCTGGCATAATTATGCTGCCCACCAAGCTGGCGGAAGTCGGCACTATTTCTATCGTTTCCTGGCTGGTCACCGCCGTGGGCTCAATGGCGCTGGCCTACGCCTTCGCCAAATGCGGTATGTTCAGCCGCAAATCCGGTGGTATGGGTGGATATGCCGAATACGCCTTCGGTAAATCCGGCAATTTCATGGCCAACTACACCTACGGTGTGTCGCTGCTGATCGCCAACATCGCCATCGCCATTTCCGCCGTCGGCTATGGCACCGAGCTGTTTGGCGCCAACCTGTCGCCGCTGGGGATCTGTATCGCCACCATCGGCGTGCTATGGCTGGCTACCGTCGCCAACTTCGGCGGGGCGCGCCTCACCGGGAAAATCAGCGGCGTCACCGTCTGGGGCGTGATTATCCCGGTCGTGGGGATCTCGATCGTCGGCTGGCACTGGTTTAGCGGCAGCGCTTATATTGCCGCGTGGAACCCGCACTCGGTACCGACTTTTGAAGCCGTTGGCGCCTCTATCTCCATGACGTTATGGGCGTTCCTGGGGCTTGAATCCGCCTGCGCCAACACCGACGTGGTGGAAAACCCGGAACGTAACGTGCCAATCGCCGTACTGGGCGGCACCCTCAGCGCCGCGGTCATTTATATCGTTTCGACCAATGTGATCGCCGGCATCGTGCCGAACATGGAGCTGGCCAATTCGACCGCGCCATTTGGTCTGGCGTTTTCCCATATGTTCAACCCAACGGTCGGCAAGATCATCATGGCCTTGATGATCATGTCCTGCGTCGGCTCACTGCTGGGTTGGCAGTTCACTATCGCCCAGGTATTCAAATCCTCTGCCGACAGCGGCTTCTTCCCGAAAATTTTCTCCAAACTCAGCAAGGCCGATGCACCGGTCAAAGGCATGCTGACCATAGTAGTGATCCAGAGCGTGCTGTCGCTGATGACCATCAGCCCGTCGCTGAATAAACAGTTCAACGTGCTGGTGAATCTGGCGGTGGTGACCAATATCATCCCTTATATTCTGTCGATGGCGGCGCTGATCATCATTCAGAAAGTGGCGAAAGTACCGGAGAAAAAAGCGCGAATTGCCAACATCATTGCCGGCATTGGCGCACTGTACAGTTTCTATGCCCTCTACAGCTCCGGTGAAGAAGCGATGATGTGGGGCGCCATCGCCACCTTCCTCGGTTGGACGCTGTACGGCATGGTTTCACCGCGTTTCGAAATGGTGGGGAAAAAAGGCTCACAGCAGTAACACAACTTGACCGCCGGGGATGGGATTGCGCTGGAGAACATGCCATCATATTCCGTCCCTGGCTATCAAAGTTGCTGCATATTCATGACCGAAATACTCCCAACCTGGCACCTCTATATGCTGCGCATGCCCAGCGGCATGCTGTATACCGGCATCACCACCGACGTGGCTCGGCGGCTGGCGCAACATCAGGCCGGTAAGGGTGCGAAGGCACTGCGAGGTAAAGGGGAACTGGTGCTGGCGTTTCACTGCCTGGCAGGGGATCGTTCAAGGGCACTGAGACTGGAATATCGGGTCAAGCAACTGAGCAAAATGCAAAAAGAGAGGCTGGTGAGTCACCCGCCTCTTTCGTTGGATTATTTACTGCCGGACGTTGAGGTTAAAGCCGGTTAAACGGCTCGGAGTATTCCACCGCCCCGCTAACGTCAAGCAAGGCATCTTCCGCCAGGGGATAAACCTGGAACGCGGCCTCGGTGTCTGGCCAGCGGCATTGCAGCCCATAGGCAGCAGCCGGCTTAAAGCCAAAGCGACCGTAGTAAGCCGGTTCGCCCAGCACCACCACCGCGGCATAGCTGAACTCGTTCAGCGCATCCAGCCCTTCGTAAATCAGCTTTTCGCCCAGCCCCTGTCGACGCAGACTTTCGTCCACCGCCAGCGGTGCCAGACCGACCCATTGACGATCCTCACCGGCTACGTCCACCGGGCTGAACGCGGCATAGCCCACCACGCCACCTTCGTCGTCGGTAGCAACGATGCCCAGCGTCAGCAGGCCGTCTTCACGCAGTTGCTGTACCAGGTCAGCTTCGTCATCTCGCCCAAAGGCGCGACGCAGCAGAGCATCGATACCTGCCGCATCTACCGGAATTTCTACGCGGATTAACATGTCAGTGGCACACGGGAAGTTTGCACCGTGCCCTCCTGCAGCCCTGCTTCCACAAACTCGGCCAGTTGCAGCAGGCCAATGCGCAACGGCGCAGGCATGGCTTCCAGCTCGATGGCATCCATCAGATTTTTTACATACAGGCCCAATTCGGTATCCCCTTCAATCTGCAGCCGACGCTGAAAGAACAGCGTATCGGGATCTTGCTTACGCGCTGCGATCAGTATCAGATCGTTGGCGTCGCCGCTGAAGCTGACATCAGCTTCGGCGTGTTGGCTGACAACCAGTTTGTCGTTTTCTACCGTCATAAACCAGTGTAGCGCCAGATCGCGAACTTCGATCTTCAACCAGCGCGATTCGAGAAATTCCAGATCGCCATCTGCCAGCGCCTGACGGAACTGCCAGCCCAACACCTGTTCCAGAAGCTGGCGCTGCAAAGCAAACGGCGTGAATTTTAGCGGTACGCGCAGCAGCGACGGCCCTTGGCGCACAATGCGCGCTCGTAATTGTTCCAACACTGTCGTTCACTCCTTTCAACACAGATGCACTATTTTGCCACAGTGGCGTACGGCTGAAGCGCTCTATATCAACAAATAGTGCATTTCGCCGCCAGCTTTATCAATACGCCAGAAGCTGCCTCAAATCAAAACCTGTTCACCGCGCTTTCACTAAAATTGCCTCCCGATTAGCGTTTGCCGGTTGATGACCCTCACCGGCAACCATTGTGACAGTCTATGCCCGCCATGGGTGTACGGCTGAGTCAGGATAAATCTATGGAGCTGCTTTGTCCCGCCGGTAACCTGCCGGCCCTGAAGGCTGCGGTGGATAACGGCGCCGATGCCGTGTATATCGGCCTGAAAGATGATACCAACGCCCGCCACTTTGCCGGCCTCAACTTTACCGAGAAAAAGCTGCAGGAGGCGGTCGAGTACGTGCATCGCCACAAGCGTAAACTGCACATCGCCATCAATACCTTCGCCCACCCGGACGGCTATGCCCGCTGGCAGCGCGCGGTGGATATGGCGGCACAACTGGGTGCCGACGTGCTGATCCTGGCTGACCTGGCGATGCTGGAATACGCCGCCGAACGTTATCCGCAGTTGGAACGCCACGTGTCGGTGCAGGCTTCCGCCACCAACGAAGAGGCGATCCGTTTCTACCAGCGCCATTTTGATGTCAGCCGGGTGGTACTGCCGCGCGTGTTGTCGATGCATCAGGTCAAACAGCTGGCGCGTACCAGCCCGGTGCCGCTGGAAGTCTTCGCCTTCGGCAGCCTGTGCATCATGGCCGAAGGCCGTTGCTACCTCTCTTCTTACCTGACCGGTGAGTCTCCCAATACCGTCGGGGCCTGTTCTCCGGCACGCTACGTACGCTGGCAGCAAACGGCGCAGGGCATGGAGTCACGTCTGAATGGCGTGCTGATCGACCGTTACCGGGATGATGAAAATGCCGGTTACCCTACGCTGTGCAAGGGCCGCTATCTGGTGGACGACGTGCGCTATCACGCGCTGGAAGAGCCCACAAGCCTCAATACGCTGGAACTGTTGCCGGAGTTGCTGGCCGCCAATATCGCTTCGGTGAAAATCGAAGGCCGCCAACGCAGCCCGGCCTACGTTAGCCAGGTGGCCCGCGTCTGGCGTCAGGCTATTGATCGCTGCCAGGCCGACCCCGCCGCTTATCAGGCCGACGCAGGCTGGATGGAAGCCCTGGGTGCAGTGTCTGAAGGCACTCAAACCACGCTCGGTGCCTATCACCGTAAATGGCAGTAGCAGGAGGAAGCATGAAATACGCATTAGGCCCGGTGCAGTATTACTGGCCGAAAACCGAGGTCGAAGATTTTTACCGGCAGGCGGTGAATAGCAGCGCAGAGATTATTTATCTCGGCGAGAGCGTCTGCACCAAGCGACGCGAGATGAAGGTCGGCGACTGGCTGGCACTGGCGCAGGAGATTGCCCGCAGCGGTAAACAGGTGGCTCTCTCCACTCTGGCTCTGCTGCAGGCACCGTCCGAACTGAACGAACTGAAGCGCTATGTGGAAAACGGGGAATTCCTGATTGAAGCCAACGATCTGGGTACCGTGAACATGGCGGCGGAACGCAGCCTGCCGTTTGTCGCCGGCCACGCGCTGAACTGCTACAACGCCTACACCCTGCGCCTGCTGCACCGCCAGGGCATGACGCGCTGGTGTATGCCGGTCGAGCTGTCCCGCGACTGGCTGGTCAAGCTGCTGGAACAGTGCGATGAACTGGGTTTCCGCCAGCAGTTTGAGGTGGAAGTACTGAGCTACGGTCATCTGCCGCTGGCCTATTCGGCGCGCTGCTTTACCGCACGATCGGAAGACCGCGCCAAGGATGAATGCGAAACCTGCTGCATTAAGTATCCACAGGGGCGAGTGATGCGTTCACAGGAACAACAGCAGGTGTTTGTGCTCAACGGCATTCAGACCATGAGTGGCTACTGCTACAACCTGGGCAACGAGTTGACCAGTATGCAAGGGCTGGTGGACATCGTGCGCCTGTCGCCGCAGGGGGCAGAGACGCTGGCGCTGGTCGAGCGCTTCCGTGCCAATGAGCAAGGCACACAGCCATTAACCCTCACCGATCAGGCCGACTGCAACGGTTACTGGCGGCGGGTCGCCGGGCTGGAATTGGTGTCGTAATCGCAGGCACGCGACAGAATATCGGGCCTACAGGATGGGAGTTTGGTTTTGTAGGCCGGGTAAGCATAGCGTCACCCGGCACAGCGGCAACTACTCTTTGAAGAACCAGTAGCCCTGATTTATCAGCTCTGTCAGCTCAGCCACAAACGCCGGGTTTTGCAACGCATCGCCCAGTTCTGGCTGACCCAGCTCGGTATAACGACACAGCGCATCGGCCGCCCGAGCATCGACGGTGTCCAGAGGTTCACTGTTGACGAAGAAGCTGTCACCGATGTGCAGCACACGCAAGCCACTCAAACGGGTCAGAGTTTCACCGTCCATCAGTGCATTCAGCACCTCGTGCGCTTCATACGGCGGCTCCGCCATAGCGATATCCAGCTCATGACGCGGCGTGGTGGCAAAGCGGCCAAACCACTGCTTAAAGTCTTCCGGCTGGTTGATCATTTCGACCATCATTGAGCGCAAGCGCTTAAGTTCGTGTTCTTCTACCCGGCCCGGATGCTCACGCAGGGTTAAATCAGGATCGCTGTAATGCGCGCCCCCCAGATCGTTTTCCAGTGCGTAGTCAGCAAAGCTGCTGATCAGGTCGCGGCCGTTTGGCCCACGGAAGCCCACTGAATAGTTAAACGCGGTTTCGTGGGTGAAGCCGTCATGGGGGAAGCCTGGCGGGATGTACAGAATGTCGCCCGGTTCCAAATCCTCATCAATGATCGGTTCGAACGGATCAACATGCAGCAACGCCGGATGTGGGCAGAATTGACGCATCGGCAAGGCATCGCCAACGCGCCAGCGACGACGGCCCATTCCCTGAATGATGAACACATCGTAGTTATCGATGTGTGGCCCCACGCCGCCGCCCGGCACCGAGAAGGAGATCATCAGGTCATCCAGACGCCAGTCTGGCAAAACGCGAAACGGGCGCACCAGTTCGGCTGAGGGGGCATGCCAGTGGTTCACGGCCTGCGCCAGCAAGGACCAGCCTGTTTCGCCCAGGCCATCGAAATGTTCAAACGGACCGTTGCTGGCCTGCCATTCGCCATTGGTCTGGCTGACCAGACGGCTGTCCACTTCCGACTCCATCGCCAATCCCGCCAGTTCGTCTGGCGTGATTGGGTCGACAAAGTTCGGGAAGGCATTTTTCAAAACAACAGGTTTTTTCTGCCAGTATTTCTCTAAAAATTCGGGCCAGTTCAGGTTCAGTTGGTAAGCCATATAATCACACCAGTAAGAGGATCCACGGGCGTGATTATGCGAGAGCCTGCGCCGGTCTACCTTGTTAAGGGTCAAGGAAAGGGTGGCTTCAGCCCTCCTTGCTGGATTGCCGTCTGCGGAGCAGGCTACGCAGCGCTACGCTGTTGTGCACAAAACCCACGCCGACCCCCAGCAGGGTGTAAATAATCCCCAGCACCAGCAACATCATCACATCGCCCCAGACCTCGTTCAGCGACAGTCCCATCTGGTTTACCCC
Organism: Serratia sp. BW106; assembly: GCF_002607755.1. NCBI lineage: Bacteria > Pseudomonadati > Pseudomonadota > Gammaproteobacteria > Enterobacterales > Yersiniaceae > Serratia > Serratia sp. BW106. The sequence goes on along the minus strand of NZ_MCGS01000027.1, from coordinate 99,667 downwards.
AGCAACCGCCTTGGTGGCCCAGGTCGAGGGAATACAATAGGAAATCGCCCGCACCCAGCCCGGCATCGCCTGTAACGGCCAGATGGTACCGGAGAGATAGAATATCGGCGTGGTGATAAATGCCAGCGTCAGGTAGATCATTTCAACGCTGCGCAGGCACTCGGTCACCAACTTACCCAACCCCAGTACCGCCAACAGGAACGGGAAGGTCAGCAGCAAAATTTCTGGAATGCCCGCGGTCTGGCGGTAACCCAGCACCCACGGCCACAGGACGAACAGCACGATCGACAGGAATAACCAGATCGGCAACAGTGCCGTCAGCCCGCCCAAATGGGCCGCCAGCGGTGGCTTGCCACCGGGCATGCTCTTCATGGCAATGCTGACACGTACGCAGGCAATCAATAACGAGTGCTGCAACAGCATCACCAGCAGGCCGGGGAAGATAATCGCCGCAAAGCTGATGCCGGGGTTGAACACATCCAGCGTCTGCCCCTGTATGGGCGTCAGGATCACCTGTGCCTGGCGTTCGCTGAAACCACTGCGCAACAATAAGCCATTGTTGTACTGGGAAAGGAGCTGTTGATAGGCCGCCACCACGTCTTGCTGGATCTGCCCATTGGCCAGCCGGTTGGTGGCATCGCCGTAAACCGGCACCACGATATTTTGGCCGCTCAGGATCTTTTTCTCCAGATCCACCGGCATGATGATCACCGCGAACAGCTTACGCCAGCCGAGGTCACTTTTTGCCTGCTCGAGGCTGTCGTAAGTCACGATGGCAATCTTCGAGGTGGCGTCCAGTTGGCGGATCAATTCACGGCTGGCCGTGCTGTGGTCCTGATCGATAACGCCGACCGGCAGATCCCACACCGTTCGGTTGGCATAGACCATGCTCATGACGCACAGCGACAGGATCAGCATCAGCCACATCGGCCGCTCCAGCATGCCCAACAGCACCCGGACGAAGGTTTTCCAGTAGATTTTCATCCTGCGTTCCCTTCTTTCTGCAACCGCGGCAGCAGTCGGTTACGCACCAGCAGCGCGGCCACCAGCGGATAGACAAACAACAACGCGCAAACGCTGAAGATGGCACTGGCCGGTACCTGCCGCAGGAACACGTCAAACATCGCATACAGCGCATGGGTCAAGGGCTCAATATTGGAGATGATGCGTGCCGGTAACGGCATCGACAGTTCCGGTACCGCCATCCCCGAGAAGGTCAGCGCAATACTCACCAGGATGGCGATCAGGCTATAGGCGGTGATGGTGGTGCTGGTAAAGGTATATAACAGCAGGCCAATGCTCTGCGCCGCCATCACGTAGAAGAAAGCGATCATCAGCATGAACAGAGGGTTGCCACTGACGCGGGCATCAAAAATGCCCACCAGTGCGGCAATCTCAACCATCAACAGACTGGTGAAGCACAGGGTGTAGGGTGCCAGTTTACCCAGCAGCGCCAGGCTGAACGGCCGGGCCGTCAGCAGCGATTTACTGCGTGCCAGCACGTAGATCATGCAGGTCACCACAAACAGCTGTAACAAGTGAATGGTGGCGGCAAACTGCTGGTAATAGATGTAGCTGCCGCTGGCATTGAATAAACTGCCGTACGACAGCGTCACGTCCGCCAGCGGCGGCAAGGTTTTCCCCATCTCGGCGGCGATAATGCTGCGGTAGTTGGCGTTAATCTCGGTCATCAGACCGCTGAAATCCTGGGTGGAATACAACCCGGCCCCATAGAACAACGCGTTGTAGTACATCACCACGCTCGGCTGTTTGCCCGCCAGCGCATTGGCTTCGAAATCCGGCGGCACATACAGCAGCGCGTAATCCTGTGCGCTACGCAGACGGTGCAGCGATTCGGCCAACCCGCCGTCATAGAGTTCGACATGGGCATGAGAGCCGGCATCCAGTCTGCGAGTCAGCGACTTGGACAGCGAACTGTGATCGTTATCCACCACCGACACCGGCAGATCGAGCAAGGTGCCTTCGGAAAAGTTGCTGCTGATCAGGCCAAACAGGATCAGCGGAAAAATCCAGCTCAGCCAGTGCACCACCGGGCTGCGGAAGGCAACGCGGCACTCGTTGTCAAACGCGTGGCTGAAGCAGCGCCAACCGGCCCTTACTCTTTCCATAGCCATAAGCTGCTCATCCCTGGACGCAGGCCGTCTACCGGCTGTGACGGATACAGGCGCACTTCAAAGGTTTTCAGATCGAAGTCACCGGTAGCGCGGGTGGCGCGTTTAGTGGCGTAGTCGCCCAGCGGCGCAATGTAACGTACCTCTGCCTCGATCATTTTGTTCTTCAGCGCCGGTACCCGCATCTGGATCTTATCGCCCTTGCGAACATGAGCCAAAATGTCTTCACGCAGGTTAAACACGAAGTAGGCATCCGGAACGCGGATCAGCGTCAGCAACGGGCTGCCGGCATTCAGCAGTTCTCCCACCTCCGCCGGGATCGGCCCCACTTCACCGGCCACCGGGGCTACAACCCGCAGATCATCCGTCTGGGCTTTCACTTGCAGCAGGTTTTCTTCCGCCGCCCGCAGCGCTGCAGCATATTGCTGGCGCAGTTCGATACGGTCGCCGTTAGTGCCTTCGTCCAGATTGGCCTTGGCCGCCTGCACCTGTTGGAATGCGGTATCACGTGCACGGCGCGAGCTATCCAACTCGGACTTCGAAATATAACCTTTGCCGGATACGCTCAGGTTACGGTTGTAGTCATTCTGCGCATTACGGTATTGCGCCTCGGCCTGCGCCAGGTTGGCACGCAGATTACGGATGCTTTCTTCACGCGTACCGTGCAGAGATTGGTCGAGCTGCGCCTTGGCTTCATCGCGTGACGCCTGTGCAGAACGCAGTTGCGCCATCAACTCCGGGCTATCAAGCTGGATCATGACCTGTGCGGCTTTTACGTCGTCACCCCGCTCCACCAGCCGTTCAATCACTCGCCCCTTGGCTTTGGAGGCCACGATCACCTCCGGTGCGTCCACTTCCCCTTGCAATAACAAATCCTGATTATGCGCGCGGAACAAGATCGCCATGGCGACCGCCACCACCATCAACAGTAAGGTAAACAACGTCTTTTTTTTCATTCTCTCAGCTCCCTGAGCGATAAGCGGCGGGTGGAATCATCACGTCCATATTTCAATCGGCTCCCAAAAAAACCATTTTACTCATAAGGATATCACAAGCACATATATCCTCTTTTATAACCATAAATTGGATTATGCTTTTAACACTTAAAGCACATTTGGCTTTGTAGTTTGCAGACTTCTGCAATCGCCCTTTAAGCGATCAACTCTTTGATGGACGATGTCATGACTGAAAAAACGGCGGTACCTGTCTCAGTATTGGATTTATCCCCTATTCCGCAAGGGGCCAAACCGCGCGATGCATTTCACGCCTCTTTAGATCTAGCACAACATGCCGAAAAATGGGGCTTCCAGCGTTATTGGCTGGCAGAACACCACAATATGACCGGCATCGGCAGCGCGGCCACCTCGGTGCTGCTGGGCTATCTGGCCGCCGGTACCCAGAGCATCCGCCTCGGATCCGGTGGCGTGATGCTGCCCAACCATGCGCCCTTGGTGATCGCCGAGCAGTTCGGCACGCTGGAATCGCTTTATCCCGGGCGTATCGATCTGGGTCTGGGCCGCGCTCCCGGAACCGACCAACGCACCATGATGGCGCTGCGTCGTCATCTGTCCGGTGAAGTGGATAATTTCCCACGCGACGTGCAGGAACTGCAGCATTACTTCTGTGATGTCCAACCGGGTCAGCCGGTGCAGGCGGTACCCGGCCAGGGGCTGCACGTGCCGATCTGGCTGTTGGGCTCCAGCCTGTACAGCGCACAGCTGGCGGCACAGCTCGGCCTGCCGTTTGCCTTCGCTTCCCATTTTGCGCCAGAGATGCTGTTCCAGGCATTTAATCTGTATCGCGATAACTTCAAGCCTTCCGAGCAGTGCCAGCAACCGCACGCCATGGTATGTGTCAACGTGGTGGCCGCCGACAGTGACGCTGAAGCGCGCTTCCTGTTTACCTCGATGCAGCAGCAGTTTATCAATCTGCGCCGCGGCTCGCCGGGCCCCTTGCCGGCGCCAGTCGACAATATCCACGCCTTGTGGACCGCCGGGGAACAATACGGGGTCGATCAGGCGCTGCGCATGTCGGTTATCGGCAATGAAGCGACCGTACGTAGCGGGTTGCAGACGCTACTGAATGAAACCGGGGCGGATGAAATCATGGTCAACGGCCAGATCTTTGACCATCAGGCCCGGCTGCATTCGTTTGAGATTGTCGCCGCCGTGAAGGGCGATTTGGTGAAAGGTTAATTAAGCCCGTGGGGGAAAGCACTCCCCCACGCTGACTCTCCCCGTCAGCTCTGTTTTACCGCTTCCCGCTTCTGCTGACGTTCTGCCCGTTGGTACTGCAGTGTCCGGCCCAGCAACACCAGCATCAGGCAAAACTCAGCCAACATCGCCACCAGTACCGCTTTGAGGTAGTTGCCGGGTTCCAGATGCAACATCTGTACTAACAGCGTACCCAGCAGGATCGGCCCCAGCCCTAACGCGGTCTGCTGAACCGTAGTCAACATCGCGCTACCGGAGCCCGCATGCTCAGTCGGCACGTCAGACAACCCAATACGGAAGAAGCTGCTGACGATAAAGGCCTGGCCAAAACCTATCAGCACCGTCGCCGGGATCAGGTTCCAGACTCCCGGCTGCGGCCAGACCAGCTTTAGCGTCAGCATCAGTGCCAACAGGCCTGCTATCTGCATCAGACAGCCAGAGATCAGCGTTCGCATCTCACCGAAGCGCTCCACCACTTTGCTGCTCAGCAGCGATGAGATAAAAAATGCCGCCCCCAGCGCGATAAAGGCATTTCCTGACTGGAACGAACTCAGCCCGGCACCGGCCTGCAGCGTCAGTGCCATCACAAACATAAAGCCGCTCCAACAGGAGAAGAACAGGATGGCGAGCACCAGCCCGAAGCGCACGCTTGGCAAACGCAGTAAGGCAGGCGGTAACAATGGGGAGTTCTGCCGCGGCTCCTGACGCCGTTCAACCTGCCACAGTAACCAGAGCAAGGGAACGCTGGCCACCAACAGCACCAAACACTGCCACGGCCAGTGCCACATCGGTCCCAACGCCAACGGAAACAGCAGGCAGGCAATAGTTAACCCCAGTAACAGGGTGCCGGGCAGATCGAGACTGACTTGTTTCTCCCCACGGGTATTCGGTACCCAACGATAGGCGCAGGCCAGTACCAGCAAACACACCGGGATATTAATCAGAAACACGCTGCGCCAACCAAGTCCACCGATGTTAAAGGTGATCAACAGCCCGCCCAACACCTGGCCCACGATAAACGCCAACCCGCCGATAGCGCCGTACAGCCCCAGCGCCCGGGTGTGTTCACGGCCCCGCAGCCCCACATGAATGGTGGCCAGGATTTGCGGCACGATCAAAGCAGCCCCTATCCCCTGCAACACCCGTGCGAGCAGCAAAAACCAGACAGCGTTAGCTAACCCACACATCAATGAGGCGACGCCAAATATCAGCACGCCCCACAGGAACAGATTGCGCCGCCCCAGATTATCCCCCAGGCGTCCGGCCATCGCCAGACACACGGCAAACGCCACGCCGTATACCGCGACAATCAGTTCCAGCTGCGTCGGGCTGGCGCCCAGCGATTGTGCTATCGAATCCAGCCCGACGTTAACGATGGAAAAGTCGATCGTCGGCAATAATTGCCCCGCCAGTAAAATAATCAATCCCGCGCGGCCTAGCCGGATGGCAGGTGGTGGTGTTTTCATTTTCTCATCCATTGAGTTAATCCCATCAAGTGGCCAGTATCCGCTTCAATTTCAACGGCAGCCAGTGTTTGGTTATGCTGGTATAAACACTACCGGTCTTTGTGGCGAGAGGGATTGTGCAATGAAGGGGGAAAAACGGGGCGGTCGGTGCCGCCCCTGGGTTAGCGCTGGATCAGATAGCGGATGGTCGGTCCGTCCTGCTGGATATCCAGCACCTTATAGCCGTGGTTGCGTGCATCAAGGGGAATGTTGTTGATCGACTGCGGGCAGTCGCTGATCACCTCGAGGATTTCCCCCGGCTTCAACTGCGGCATCGCCTCCAGCGTCGCCACGGCCGGATAAGGGCAAGGCTCGCCCAGCATATCCAACCGGTAATCCGGCACTATCGCCGCTTGTTTCATGACACATTCCTTAAATTAACCACCTGCGCGTCGGGTTTGGCGCGGAAAAAACGTTTCTCCCACCACAGCATGGCGCCAAACGCCACTGCCAGCAGCAGGTAGGTCACCAACAAGCCGCCAATTGGGCCGAAGGTCTCCAGCAGGTTGACCTTATCGTAGTCGGTGGCCAGCGTTGGGGCCAAATCATCCCAGTAATAGGCCAACAGCGTAGCGCCAATGATATTCCCCAACCCTACCCACCAGTAATGCACCTGACCTTCTACCGCGCGGTACATCCAGCCAGTTTCGCAGCCGCCCGCGAGGACGATGCCGAAACCAAACAACAATCCGCCCAGTACCGCATTAGGGCCAGCCCACATGATTTTTGGTGCCACACCCAGTTGCACGTAGCTGAAAATACCAATCGCACTGGCAGCCATACCGAGAATGATCGCTTTCGCCATGTGAGTACGGCCGCTGATCCACAGATCGCGGAACGCCGAGGTGAAGCAAATTTGCGCCCGTTCAATCAGCAGGCCAAAACCAATGCCAAACAACATGGCAATCCCCAGCTTCGGGGCATCAAACAGCGTCCACAGCGACCAGGCGATCGCCAGACAGAAAACCACCATGCCCAGACGGAAACGACGTCGCGCCTGTTCCGGCTTTTGGGTCAGCGGCGCGGCGGCCTTCACTTTCTGCAATTTGATCGGAATGCGGAACATCGGCAGCAGGGTAAATTTGGCACCAAAGTAAGAACCGGCGGCGGTCGCCAGCGCAAAGAACCAGGCGTGCAGCGAGAACTGCGGAATGCCGGTAAAGAAGGCCGCTAGGTTGCAGCCCATCGCCAGGCGTGCCCCAAAACCGGCGATAATCCCCCCCAGCAGCGCCTGCACAATGCGGATGCGGTTCTGCGGCTGGCGCAGCTTGATGTTGTTGGCCCATAGCGCAGCGGCGATACAGCCGGCGAACATGCCGATGATCATTCTGCCGTCGATGCGCTGTAGTGGCGTCCCTTCAAGGCCGATGACCTTGAAGTAACCCCATTGCTCGGGGTGCAGACCGAACCACTGCAAAACGTGGCCGCCCCAGCGGGTAAACTCGCCGGTCACCGCCCAGAAGGCCCCGGTCAAACCGAAGTAGTAGGTAGAAAGGATCCCGGCGGCAATCACCGCAGGTAAAGGTGCCCAAAAGCGCACCAGGTATTGAGACTTAAACTGCTGCCAACTCATGGCATCTCCCGTGCGTAGTATCCATAAAAAAAAACCTTATAAATGATACGCCATTTTCTGCCCATTAACGGCGAATTTCAGGCATAAAAAAACCAGCCCGAAGGCTGGTTTTTAGTCCGATTAACCGTGAACGGCTAAATCAGGCGTTATGCATCACCGAAGCGACGACGTGGTGCAGCCGGAGCGGCGTCATCACGACGTGGGGCACGCTGGCCGTCACGGTTGAAGTTACCGCCACGACGCTCGCCACCGTTGCCGGCAGGTGCAGCAGCACCGCCTTCACGACGATCACCGAAAGAACGACGGCCTGGGTTTGCCCCTTCACGACGTTCGCCGGTGGAAGGACGAGCCCCGCCACGACGCTCACCGTTACCGGCAGGTGCAGGACGCTCACGACGTTCATGCGGCTGTGCATCGCCCAGCAGTTGCATGTTCATCGGCTTGTTCAGGATACGGGTACGGGTGAAATGAGACAGGATCTCGCCCGGCATACCTTTTGGCAGCTCGATAGTGGAGTGGCCGGCAAACAGCTTGATGTTACCAATGTAACGGCTGCTGATGTCGCCTTCGTTAGCGATCGCGCCAACGATATGACGAACTTCAACGCCGTCATCACGGCCCACTTCAATGCGGTACAGCTGCATTTCGCCAACGTCACGACGTTCACGACGTGGACGCTCAGCGCCACCGTCACGGCTGTCTGGACGCGCGTCACGACGACGGTCGCTACCGCGGTCGTCACGGTCGTTGAATTCACGACGCTGACGCGGTTTGAACACAGGATCAGCTGGCAGGATCAGAGGACGTTCGCCCTGTGCCATTTTCAGCAGTGCTGCGGCCAGAGTTTCCATTTCCAGCTCTTCTTCACCCGGCTGCAGTTTAGCCAGCAGGCCGCGGTACATGTCCAGATCGCTGCTTTCCAGCTGTTGCTGTACTTTAGCGGCAAACTTGGCCAGACGACGCTCACCCAGCAGTTCTACATTCGGCAGTTCAACTTCTGGAATGGTCAGCTTCATGGTGCGTTCGATGTTGCGCAGCAGGCGGCGTTCGCGGTTTTCAACGAACAGCAGCGCACGGCCGGCACGACCAGCACGGCCAGTACGGCCGATACGGTGAACGTAAGACTCGGAATCCATAGGGATGTCGTAGTTCACAACCAGGCTGATACGTTCAACGTCCAGGCCACGGGCAGCAACGTCGGTCGCGATCAGGATATCCAGACGACCATCTTTCAGACGCTCCAGTGTCTGCTCACGCAGGGCCTGGTTCATGTCACCGTTCAGTGCGGCGCTGCTGTAACCACTGCGCTCCAGCGCTTCGGCCACTTCCAGGGTCGCGTTTTTGGTACGCACGAAGATAATCGCCGCATCAAAGTCTTCAGCTTCCAGGAAACGTACCAATGCTTCGTTTTTACGCATGCCCTGCACAGTCCAGTAGCTCTGGCTGATGTCCGGACGGGTAGTGACGCTGGATTGAATGCGCACTTCCTGCGGATCTTTCATAAAGCGACGGGTAATGCGACGGATAGCTTCCGGCATGGTTGCAGAGAACAGCGCGGTCTGATGTTCAGCCGGGATCTCCGCCATGATGGTTTCAACGTCTTCGATAAAGCCCATGCGCAGCATTTCGTCGGCTTCATCCAGCACCAGACCGCTCAGGTTAGAGAGGTTCAGAGTGCCACGCTTCAGGTGGTCCAGCAGACGACCTGGGGTACCAACTACAACTTGCGGGCCCTGACGCAGAGCGCGCAGCTGAACGTCATAACGCTGGCCGCCGTACAGGGCCACAACGTTAACGCCATTCATGTGTTTTGCGAAATCGGTCATTGCTTCAGCAACCTGAACCGCCAGTTCGCGGGTCGGTGCCAGCACCAGAATCTGAGGTGATTTCAACTCAGCTTTCAGGTTGTGCAACAGTGGCAGCGAGAATGCTGCAGTTTTACCGCTACCGGTCTGTGCCATGCCCAGCACATCGCGGCCGTTCAACAGGTGAGGAATACACTCAGCCTGGATCGGTGACGGTTTTTCGTAGCCCAGATCGGTCAGGGCAGAAATGATCGGAGCAGACAGCCCCAGGTCAGCAAAAGAGGTTTCAAGCTCAGTAGTCATGTACACGTGCCTCATTAATAATGGCAGCCAGTCTACATAACTCGTCGAGAAAATTTTCAGTCATTTTCATTGAAAAGTGTGAACCGGCTCAAATTAGATTATAAAACGAACAAAAAAGCCCTCGCCCGTTAAGGCGATAACTTTGGCAAAAAACCAATGTATATCAGGCTGATAGTTGTTCGTCAGCTATTGCTGGTCCGATTCCGATAGGTCGTCTTGTTCTTGGCCCAACAGCGCCAATTCCAACAATGCATAGCGGTGCTCAACGAAGTTGTGAACGTTGTTAGCAACCGTCAGTTTGAACAGCGCCGAAGCGGTGTCCTTGTCCCCCAGACTCAGGTAGTGTTTACCCAAATAGAAGTCAGTTTCACTGAGATGCTCAGCGAGCGAAGTGTTATCCGTTGCATCTGCCTTGAGCCTTTCCATCAGCGTTTTTTCACTGATGTTGCCCAGGTAGAATTCGACAATATTCCATCCCCATTGCCCTCGGTTCGCTTTGTCATAACGCTGCTTGAGCGCTACGTCAGCCTTCTTGGGATCGATTTCTCTTTCCACAAGATACAGCCACAACGAACGGAAGGGATCGTTTGGGTCGTCTTGATAAAACGCCTGCAGATCATCCTGCGCCAACGGGAAGCGGCCGCCATAATAAAGAGCGATGCCCCGGTTTAAACGCGCGTAATTGTAAGTTGGATCAAGCTCTAGTACAGAATCAAACGCTTCATAGGCAGCATCAAAATTGCCTGCCTGCGTTAAGTAAATGCCCAGGTAGTTGAAAACTTCTGGCATATCAGGACGTATCGCCAGCGCTTGCGAGAAATCATTGCGCGCCAGTGCACGTAGCCCGAGGCTATCATACAGTACACCGCGCTCATATAAAAGCTGCGCACGCTCATCGTCCGTCAGTGCCCGGCTGGCAAGTATTTGTTCCATGCGCGCCAGGATCACTTCCTGCTGCAGAGTTGGCTGCAACGGGATCGCCAAAACTTCGTCTTTACGCCAATCATGGTTGCTGCATCCTGCCAGCATGAGTGCTGTCGCAACGTAACACCAGCGCAAGAAAGGCTTCATTTCCCACTCCCGAAGACAAACATTGGATGAACATCCTCTCATCCGTTTGCTAATACGCAGGCATCCTACCCGCGCGATACGAACAGCTCCCAACCCCATGGCGGGGAGCTGTAAATCTATCTATACAGTTATTCTGCTTCAGGCGCAGGTGAACCTGCTTCTGGTGCTGTCGCTTCTTTGATGCTCAGACGCACACGGCCCTGACGGTCAACTTCCAGTACCTTAACCGGTACTTCCTGACCCATCTGCAGATAGTCGGTCACTTTCTCAACGCGCTTGTCAGCGATTTGAGAGATGTGTACCAGACCTTCTTTACCGCCGCCGATCGCCACGAATGCGCCGAAATCAACGATACGGGTAACTTTACCCTGGTAAATACGGCCCACTTCGATCTCGGCAGTGATCTCTTCGATGCGGCGGATAGCGAATTTCGCTTTCTCACCGTCGGTAGCAGCGATTTTAACTGTACCATCATCTTCGATTTCGATGGTAGTACCGGTCTCTTCAGTCAACGCACGGATGACAGAACCGCCTTTACCAATCACGTCTTTGATCTTGTCCGGGTTGATTCGGATAGTGTGAATACGTGGTGCAAACTGAGAGATATCGCCACGCGGGGTGCTGATAGCCTGTTCCATCACGCCCAGGATGTGCAGACGCGCGCCCTTGGCCTGGTTCAGTGCAACCTGCATGATTTCGCGGGTGATGCCTTCAATTTTAATGTCCATCTGCAGCGCGGTAATACCGTCACGGCTACCGGCCACTTTGAAGTCCATGTCGCCCAGGTGATCTTCGTCACCCAGAATGTCAGACAGAACAACAAAGTTATCTTGTTCTTTCACCAGGCCCATTGCGATACCGGCAACGGCAGCCTTGATTGGCACACCTGCATCCATCAGCGCCAGAGAAGCACCACAGACGGAAGCCATGGAAGAAGAACCGTTGGATTCGGTGATTTCAGAAACCACACGCACCGTGTACGGGAAATCTTCTGGTTTAGGCATCATAGCCAATACGCCGCGTTTCGCCAGGCGACCGTGACCAATTTCACGACGTTTTGGCGAACCTACCATCCCGGTCTCACCAACGGAGTACGGAGGGAAGTTGTAGTGGAACAGGAAGCTGTCGGTTTTTTCGCCCATCAGCTCATCCAGGTTCTGCGCGTCACGGGCGGTGCCCAATGTTGCGGTAACCAGTGCCTGAGTTTCACCACGGGTGAACAGTGCGGAACCGTGGGTACGCGGCAGCACGCCGGTGCGCACGTCCAGACCACGGATCATGTCTTTTTCACGGCCGTCGATACGCGGCTCGCCACGCAGCACGCGGCTACGAACGACGTTTTTCTCAACGCTACCCAGGATGTCCTGAATTTCAGACGCGTCCAGAGTTTCGTCCTGTGCCAGCAAGGTTTCAACAACGCTGCTCTTGATCGCATTTACCTGAGCATAACGCTCTTGTTTTTCGGTGATGTGATAAGCATCGCCCAGGCGGCCTTCTGCCAGTTCTGCAACGCGCGCGTGCAGCGCTTCGTTGACTGCAGGTGCCTGCCAGTCCCACTTGGCTTTGCCAGCTTCGGCAACCAGGGAGTTAATGTTCTCGATAACGATTTGCTGTTGCTCGTGGCCAAAGACCACCGCGCCCAGCATCTGATCTTCGCTCAGAACGTCAGCTTCGGATTCAACCATCAGTACTGCGCCAGCGGTACCGGCAACCACCAGATCCAGGCTGCTTTCTTTCAGCTCGTCGCTGGTTGGGTTCAACACGTATTGATTGTTGATGTAACCCACGCGGGCAGAACCGATTGGGCCATTGAACGGAATACCGGACAGGCTCAGGGCTGCAGAGGCGCCGATCATCGCAACGATGTCCGGGTTAACCTGCGGGTTAAGAGAAACTACGGTCGCGATAACCTGAACTTCGTTCAGGAAGCTGTCCGGGAACAGTGGACGGATCGGACGGTCAATCAGACGGGAGGTCAGAGTTTCACCTTCGCTCGGACGGCCTTCACGACGGAAGAAGCTACCCGGGATACGACCAGCAGCGTAAGTACGCTCCTGATAGTTAACCGTCAGTGGGAAGAAGCTCTGGCCTGGTTTGGCTTTTTTCTGGCCAACTACGGTAACGAATACGGCGGTGTCATCCATGCTCACCATAACGGCGGCAGTGGCCTGACGAGCCATCATACCGGTCTCAATAGTGAGGGTATGCTGGCCATACTGGAATTTGCGAATGATCGGTGTCAGCAAAATTATATCCTTAGATTAGGCGCGCAATCGTATTGACGACTCGACACGCCAGTGACTCGGTTTGCCTTCTCACTACATCCTCGCGACTAATGACAATCCTTATCTCAAGCCTGAGACAAAGCCTCTCATTAGCCGCGCGAACCTCTGTAACGGAAGATCCTGTTTGGAAACATCAGTAATACATTAACCTGATTTGCTTATGCTTCCTAGAAGAAAGGGGCCAAAATAGGCCCCTTTCCACTGAAACTCGCTTGATTAGCGACGCAGACCCAGACGCTCGATCAGGCTGGTGTAACGTGCTACATCTTTACGCTTCAGGTAGTCCAGCAGCTTACGACGCTGAGAAACCATACGCAGCAGACCACGACGGCTGTGGTGATCTTTTTTGTGCTCTGAGAAGTGGCCTTGCAGATGGTTGATCTGCGCAGTCAACAGGGCAACCTGAACTTCGGAAGAACCGCTGTCGTTAGTACCACGACCGAAATCAGCTACGATTTTAGCTTTAGCTTCAACACTTAGAGACATTGTCATACTCCAGATTATAGATAATAAATACAGGCGCCGATCTCTAATTCAGCAACCCAATGCATAAGCTGCGCCATTCTACTCTTAGCGCAGTGCGATCGCAAGACAGTGCGTTTTCTGCCCTTAGTCGAAATATTCGACTACCAGGCGGCGCGGCGCCACACGACCGTCATCGGCAATATCACCCACGCCGATAAATTTACGCTCTTCACCTTCGGTGATACGCACCATGCCCGAGGCCGGTGCGCCGGCAACCTGAACCGGTTGCCCCTGCTTCACGTAACCCGCGACAACGGGCAGCAAATTCACTTCCGGGTAGTTCTCTACCGGGCTGTCCATCGGCATCAACAGCGGATCGAGCAGCTCGGCCGGGGCGACATCCTGCCGGTGGGCCTGCTCCAGCAATTCATTCAACTGCTCCAGCGTGACCATGCGCTCAGTTGGGTAGGTCGCCACCTGCAGGCGACGCAGGTAGATCACGTGCGCACCGCAACCCAGCAACTCACCGAGGTCATCGGTGATGGTGCGGATGTAAGTCCCTTTCGAACAGTGAATTTCCAGCTCCAGCTCATCCCCTTCCCAGCGAATAAACTGCAGTTCGTAAACGGTAATGCTGCGCGCTTCACGCGGTACTTCGATACCCTGGCGAGCATACTCATAGAGTTTCTTGCCCTGGTACTTCAGCGCCGAATACATCGAAGGCACTTGCTTGATATCGCCACGGAAACTGTCCAGCGCCACATCGAGCTGCGCCTGGGTGAAATTCACCGGCCGCTCCTGCACTATCTGACCGTCAGCATCCGAGGTATCGGTACGCTGGCCAAGACGGGCAATCACACGATAGCGTTTGTCGGAATCAAGCAGGAACTGTGAAAACTTGGTCGCCTCACCGAGGCAAATCGGCAGCATGCCGGTCGCCAGCGGGTCGAGCGCGCCGGTGTGGCCCGCGCGATTGGCGTTATAGAGGCGTTTTACTTTTTGCAGGGCGTCGTTGGACGACAGCCCCTGCGGTTTGTCCAGCAACAGGACACCGTGGATATCACGGCCGCGGCGACGAGGGCGACTCATTAAGCCTCCTCGTCATCGCCTGATGCGGAACGGCGTTCGGCGTCATTCTTCACTACGTTGGTCACCAGGTTGGACATGCGCATGCCTTCAACCAGAGAGTTGTCGTAAGCGAAGGTCAGCTCAGGCACTACGCGCAGACGCATGGCTTTACCCAGCAGCGTGCGGATGTAACCTGAAGCGTCTTCCAGAGCTTTAATGCCTTTAGGCACCAGATCCGGATCGGCGTTTTCGGTCAACACGTTCAGGAAGGTGACGTAAACTTTGGCGTAGGCCAAATCACGGGAAACTTCTACACCAGAAACGGTAGCCATGCCGACACGCGGGTCTTTGACTTCACGTTGCAAAATGATAGCAATCTCTTTTTGCATCTCTTGTGCCACGCGCTGACCGCGGCTGAATTCTTTTGCCATTTTGTGGATTCTCCAGACAAATCGGGGGGCACAAGGCCCCCCAGAACAGACTTAAGCAGATGTGCTAGCGTTAAGCGATGGTGCGTTGGATCTCGATGATTTCGAATACTTCGATCATGTCGCCGACGCGCACGTCGTTGTAGTTCTTAACACCGATACCACATTCCATGCCGTTACGGACTTCGTTAACGTCATCTTTGAAGCGGCGCAGGGATTCCAGCTCGCCTTCATAGATAACCACGTTGTCGCGCAGAACGCGGATTGGGTTGTGACGTTTGATATTACCTTCGGTAACCATACAACCTGCAATGGCACCAAATTTAGGCGATTTGAACACGTCACGCACGGCGGCCAGGCCGATAATCTGCTGCTTGTATTCAGGCGCCAACATACCGCTCATCGCCTGCTTCACTTCGTCGATCAGGTTATAGATCACGGAGTAGTAACGCAGATCCAGGCTTTCTGCTTCAATCACGCGGCGCGCAGAAGCGTCGGCACGAACGTTGAAGCCCAGGATGATGGCGTTGGAAGCCGCTGCCAGCGTGGCGTCGGTTTCGGTGATACCACCTACGCCAGAGCCAACAATCTTCACTTTCACTTCGTCAGTAGAGAGTTTCAGCAGTGATTCGCAAATCGCTTCACAAGAACCCTGTACGTCGGATTTCAGTACGATGTTCAGCTCAGAAACTTCACCGTCGGTCATGTTCGCAAACATGTTTTCCAGTTTGGATTTCTGCTGACGCGCCAGTTTAACTTCGCGGAACTTGCCTTGACGGTACAGCGCAACTTCACGCGCTTTCTTCTCGTCACGCACGACAGTCACTTCATCACCGGCAGCAGGAACGCTGGACAAGCCCAGGATCTCAACCGGAATAGAAGGACCTGCAGAGGTCACTTCGTGACCCAGTTCGTCACGCATCGCACGCACACGGCCGTATTCGAAGCCACACAGAACGATATCGCCTTTATTCAGCGTACCTTCCTGTACCAGCACGGTAGCAACCGGGCCACGACCTTTATCCAGGAAGGATTCGATAACTACGCCGCTGGCCATGCCGCTGCGTACCGCTTTCAGTTCGAGAACTTCAGAACGCAACAGGATAGCTTCCAGCAGTTCGTCGATACCGGTACCGGCTTTCGCAGATACGTGAACGAACTGTGCTTCGCCGCCCCACTCTTCCGGCATAACACCGTACTGGGACAGTTCCTGCTTAACGCGGTCCGGATCGGCTTCTGGCTTGTCAATTTTGTTTACTGCAACGACCAAAGGTACCTTCGCCGCTTGCGCATGCTGGATAGCTTCGATGGTTTGTGGCATAACGCCGTCGTCGGCAGCAACAACCAGAACAACGATGTCTGTCGCCTGAGCACCACGAGCACGCATTGAAGTAAAGGCTGCGTGGCCTGGGGTGTCCAGGAAGGTGATCATGCCATTTTCGGTTTCTACGTGGTAAGCACCGATATGCTGGGTAATACCACCGGCCTCGCCTGCTGCCACCTTGGTGGAGCGGATGTAGTCCAGCAGAGAAGTTTTACCGTGGTCAACGTGGCCCATGATGGTCACAACTGGCGCACGTGGCTCAGCCGCAGCACCGGTATCACGGTCGCTCATCAGCGCTTCTTCCAGCTCGTTCTCACGACGCAGGATAACTTTGTGGCCCATATCTTCAGCAACCAGCTGCGCGGTTTCCTGATCGATAACCTGGTTGATGGTGGCCATTGCGCCCATCTTCATCATCGCTTTGATGACCTGGGAGCCTTTAACCGCCATCTTGTTAGCCAGTTCGGCTACGGTGATGGTTTCGCCGATCACAACGTCACGGTTAACCACCTGAGCCGGCTTGTTGAAGCCTTGCTGCAGAGTGCTTGGCTTACGCTTGCCTTTACCACCACGGGTCACGGCACGCGCTTCTTCACGGTCTGCTTTAGACTCGGAAAGTTTGTTGCCTTTCTTCTGCTTGGTCGCTTTACCGCCACGAGTGCGGGCGCGGCGTTCGCCTTCAACTTTAGCGTCGTTTTCGTCTTCGGCAGCACGGGCGTGCTGGGAAGTGGTTACATGATAATCGGCAGTTTCAACCGCTGCGCTGGCTTTCTCAGCAGCAGCCCATTCTTCGCCTTTCTCTTCGGCCATGCGGCGCGCTTCTTCCGCTACGCGTTTGGCGTCTTCTTCAACCTTGCGCCCAACTTCCTCTTCCGCTTTACGTTTCAGTTCTGCGGCTTCGGCTTCACGGCGTGCTTTTTCTGCCTGTGCTGGCTTGGTCATTTCGTCGGTATGTTGATTCGTCACTTTTTCTTTTTCCGCTGAATTACGCTTAGCGATCTCCGCGGCCTCACGTTTGGCTTGCTGTTCGGCTGCGCGCTTTGCTTCTGCTTCGCGTTTCGCCAGCTCTTCTGCTGCGCGCTGTGCCTGCTCTTCCGCTTCACGCTGTGCCTGCTCTGCCGCTTCAGCCTGTTGGGCTTCTGGCGTATCGCGATTTACATAAGTGCGTTTCTTGCGGACCTCAATTTGCACCGATTTACTTTTACCGCCGGTGCTCGGAATATTCAAGGTGCTGCGCGTTTTGCGCTGCAATGTAAGCTTACCCGGCGCGCTACCGTGTTCACGGTTCAAGTGCGCCAGTAAGGCTTCTTTCTCATGTTGGGTTACAGAGTCGCTCTCCGACTTGTTAATCCCTGCATCAGCAAACTGCTGTACCAGGCGATCAACTGGAGTTTGGATCTCTGCTGCCAGCGATTTTACGGTTACATCTGTCGTCATGCTGTTCCTTCCTGCTACAGTTTATTACGCGTTGTCGCCAAACCAACAGATATTACGTGCGGCCATAATCAGCTCGCCGGCTTGCTCATCGCTAAGCCCTTCAATATCAGCCAGATCGTCAACACCCTGCTCGGCAAGATCTTCCAGCGTACAAACCCCACGCGCGGCCAGTTTAAAGGCCATGCTGCGCTCAAGACCCGACAGGTTGAGCAAATCGTCAGCAGGTTTTTGGTCGCCCAGGCTTTCTTCTTGTGCCAGGGCCAGCGTGGTCAATGCAGCTTTGGCGCGATCGCGCAACGCTTCAACCATATCTTCATCCAGACCGTCGATTTCCAGCAGCTCTTTGATTGGCACGTAAGCCAACTCTTCCAGAGTAGAGAAGCCTTCTTCAACCAGTACGGTGGCGAAATCTTCGTCAATATCAAGATGTTTGGTGAAGGTATCAATGGCGGCATGAGCTTCGGCCTGGTGCTTGGCCTGCAGATCGTCCGCCGTCATCACGTTCAGTTCCCAACGGTCATCGTCACGATGTTGTTTTAACAGCTGGGATGCCAAACGCACGTTTTGGCCATTACGGCCGATCGCCTGTGCCAGATTGCTGGCTTCAACGGCGATATCCATGGTGCAATTATCTTCATCAACCACGATCGAGGCAACATCTGCCGGCGCCATGGCGTTGATGACGAACTGCGCAGGGTTATCATCCCACAGGATGATGTCGATACGTTCGCCGCCGAGCTCGCTCGAAACAGCCTGAACGCGCGCACCGCGCATACCGACACAAGCGCCGACTGGGTCGATGCGCTTGTCGTTGGTTTTCACTGCAATTTTTGCACGGGAGCCGGGATCGCGGGCTGCCGCTTTAATTTCAATCACTTCTTCGCCGATTTCCGGTACTTCGATGCGGAACAGTTCTTTCAGCATCTCGGCGCTGGAGCGGCTGACAAACAGCTGCGCACCACGGGCTTCAGGACGAACGGCGTACAGGATACCGCGGATGCGGTCGCCAGGACGGAAGTTTTCGCGTGGCAGCATGTCTTCACGGCCAATGACCGCTTCGGCGTTGCTACCCAGGTCCAGCGCAATGCTGTCACGGTTAACTTTCTTCACCACGCCGGTGACGATTTCACCTTCGTGCTGACGGAATGCGTCAACCACCATCGCGCGCTCGGCTTCACGTACTTTCTGTACGATAACCTGTTTCGCGGTTTGAGTGGTGATACGGTCGAAGGTGACAGATTCAATCTGATCTTCGATGTAACCGCCCAGTTCCATGCCTGGCTCTTCATACTGTGCAGCTTCCAGCGTGATTTCACGCGTTGGCTGAGTCACTTCATCTACAGCAACCCAACGGCGGAAGGTATCGAAATCACCCGTTTTGCGGTCAATGCTGACGCGAACTTCGATTTCCTGCTCGTATTTTTTCTTGGTGGCGGTGGCTAATGCGGTTTCCAGCGCTTCGAAAATCTTCTCACGCGGAAGGGATTTTTCATTGGAAACAGCTTCAACAACAGCCAGAATCTCTTTATTCATCCTAGTTGCCTCATCCAAACTTTAAAAGTGGGGTACCAGGTTCGCTTTCTGGATGTTGCTCAGCGCGAACACTTCATCTTTCCCTTCCACAGTAACCGTGATCATCTCGCCATCGACAGACTTGATAATGCCCTGCCATTTGCGACGGTTCTGTACGGCCATGCGCAGGACCAAGCTGACTTCGTCACCGAGGAAACGAGTATAGTGCTCGGCGGTGAACATCGGGCGATCAAGGCCAGGAGAGGAGACTTCCAAGTTGTAAGCGACTGTGATTGGCTCTTCGACGTCCAATACAGCGCTGACCTGGTGGCTGACATCAGCACAATCGTCAACATTGATGCCGTTTTCACTATCAATATAGATACGGAGCGTCGATTGGCGCGCACGAATAAATTCGATGCCTACAAGTTCAAAGCCCAACGCTTCTACCGGTGCCGAAAGCATCTCTGTTAATTTTTGCTCTAATGTGGACAAGCCCACCCCCAAGACATAAAAAAAGGGCCTAATAGCCCAGTGATTCTGTTGCCAAATAACAAAAAACCCCGAAAATTCGGGGCTTTATGCAACTGGACCCTGTTTGCCGCTAAGCGGCTTCGGTGCAACTTTCTAACAAGTGTCATTTTCAAATGTTGATCGAGAAAAGCGGAATTCAATCGAAAAGTGTATTTGAAAATAAACACTTAAAGGAAAGTGGTTGCGGGGGCCGGATTTGAACCGACGACCTTCGGGTTATGAGCCCGACGAGCTACCAGGCTGCTCCACCCCGCGTCCGAAAACGTGGCAAATATTACGCCGATAATCGCAAAATAGCAAGTTATCTCTGGGATTTGGTACCGAGGATGGGACTCGAACCCACAAGCCCGTTAGGGCACTACCACCTCAAGGTAGCGTGTCTACCAATTCCACCACCTCGGTACTGATTCTTACTGCTAACGGCTGTTATTTATATCGAGGTAACAACAACCGTTTTCAAACTCTGTTACTGCCTGGCGCTTACTGCGGGATATCGCTGCTCGGCTTGGTTGGTGCTGCCGGCGCGGTAGTCTGCTCAGATTTCACTGGCTGACCCAGATTTTCCCACTCGCTGCCTTTCTTGGTCTGGTTGGTGCTAAGGTTGCCCAGGATCAGACTGATGACGAAGAACAACGTCGCCAGCACAGCCGTCATGCGGGTCATGAAGTTGCCGGAACCACTCGAACCGAACAGCGTGCCAGACGCACCTGCTCCGAATGAGGCTCCCATATCAGCGCCTTTACCTTGCTGCAGCATAATCAGAGCTACCAGCCCGATTGAGATCAGCAGGAAAATTACCAGAAGAGCTTCGTACATAGTTGTACCCGTATCCTTGCGGCTTCACCGCGTGCCAAATGCTTCACACCCCATAGGCTTCTTTTCTAAAAAGAAGTCGCAGGCGTTATATCAAACTGCCCACTGAAGCGGGTGTGAATACTAACCAAAGGCGCTAAACCACGCAAGGGCAATTTGCAGCCACCGGCGCGTTTGCGGAAAAAAACACCAATAAAATTCGCAGTCTGTGATTTTCGGGGGCAACCACCGCCCCCGGACTCATCAGCGTTCAATTAACCCGCAGATTTCACGGCATCAGCGATACGATGCGCCAGCGCAGTCACCTGCTGCTCGTCTTCACCTTCCACCATCACGCGGATAAGGGGTTCGGTACCAGATTTGCGCAGCAGAACGCGACCGCGACCGGCCAGTTCCACTTCAACCTGCTCGGTAATTTTACGCACTTCTTCGGATTCCAGCGGGTTGTGCTCGCCGACAAAGCGCACGTTGACCAGAATTTGCGGCAGCAATTTCATGCCGCTGCACAGATCGTGCAGACTCATACTGTTACGAACAATCGCGGTCAGCACCTGCAGGCCGGCGACGATGCCGTCACCCGTGGTGGTTTTGTCCAGCAGGATCACGTGGCCGGAGTTTTCCGCACCGATACGCCACCCCAGTTCCTGCAGCTTCTCCAGTACGTAGCGGTCACCGACTTTCGCGCGTGCAAAGGGAATGCCCAACTGCTTGAGTGCCAGCTCCAGCCCCATGTTGCTCATCAGCGTACCGACCGCACCGCCGCGTAACTGGCCCTGACGCAGTCCTTCACGGGCAATGATATACAGGATTTGGTCGCCGTCGACCTTGTTGCCAAGGTGATCAACCATCATCACGCGGTCGCCGTCACCGTCAAATGCCAGGCCGACATGGGCTTTTTCCTGCAGCACACGCTCCTGCAGTTGACGAACGTCGGTCGCTCCGCATTTTTCATTGATATTCATGCCATCCGGCTCAACGCCGATGGCAATCACCGTGGCACCCAACTCGCGCAGCACGCTTGGCGCAATGTGATAGGTTGCGCCATTGGCGCAGTCCACCACGATTTTCAGGCCTTTCAGGCTCAGTTCGCTCGGGAAGGTACCTTTACAGAATTCGATGTAGCGGCCGGCAGCGTCGATGATCCGGCTGGCCTTGCCCAATTCTGAGGATTCCACGCAGGTCAGCGGTTTTTCCATTTCGGCTTCAATAGCTTCTTCAACATGGTCCGGCAACTTGGCCCCATCAATCGAGAAGAACTTAATGCCGTTGTCATAAAACGGGTTATGCGATGCGGAGATCACAATACCGGCTTCAGCACGGAAGGTACGCGTCAGATACGCTACCGCCGGCGTCGGCATCGGGCCGGTGAACGAGGCAGACAGCCCCGCTGCGGCAAGCCCGGCTTCCAGCGCCGACTCCAGCATATAGCCGGAGATTCGGGTATCTTTACCGATAATAATTTTACGAGATCCGTGACGTGCCAGTACCTTACCCGCCGCCCAGCCAAGCTTCAGAACAAACTCAGGGGTAATAGGACTATCACCGACCTTGCCACGAATGCCGTCGGTACCAAAATATTTGCGCTCGCTCATGTCTCTATCATCCCTTAGCTGAAAGTGTTGCCTCGACGACACGCATCGCCTCGACGGTTTCTTTAACGTCATGCACTCTGACAATCTGCGCGCCCTGCATGGCGGCGATCACCGCACAGGCCACGCTGCCGATGACCCGCTGCTCAGGGGGCACGTTAAGTAGTTGCCCAATCATCGACTTACGCGACATTCCCACCAACAACGGCAGGCCGAAGTGATGAAACTCGGACAATCTGGCCAGAAGCTGATAATTGTGCGCTAAATTCTTACCGAAACCGAATCCTGGGTCGAGCAGCAATTTCTGATTTGTAATCCCGGCGGCGTTACAGCGTTCAATATGCCGTTGGAAAAAGGCGTTTACGTCACCAATAAGGTCGTCATAGTGCGGCGCCTGCTGCATGGTTCGCGGTTCACCCTGCATATGCATCAGGCATACCGGTAGCCCAGTTTCTGCGGCTGCGGCCAGCGCACCCGGCTCCTGCAACGAGCGAACGTCGTTAATCAAATGCGCCCCCGCCAGGGCCGATTCACGGATCACCCCGGCTTTTGAGGTATCCACCGAGATAAAGACTTCAAAACGACGGGCTATCGCTTCCACCACGGGCACTACGCGTGCGATCTCTTCTTCTTCACTGACCTCTGCTGCTCCCGGTCTGGTCGACTCGCCACCCACATCAATCATGGTCGCACCGGCCGAAATCAGTGCATGGGCATGCAACAACGCCTGATTTAGCGAGTTGTGTTGGCCGCCGTCAGAAAAAGAATCCGGGGTTACGTTGAGGATCCCCATCACCCGTGGATGGGAAAGATCGAAAGTCGTGTCTCGCACGGTTAACTGCATTACTAATCCACCTTACTGTTGCCTGGTTCACTGCCCGCCGGACAATAAAAAACCCCGGCATGCCGGGGTTCGATGTTATTACACAGCCAAAGTTACTTGTCTAGCTGTTCAGACATGGTATTGCCTGGGTTTGGCGTACGCGGCTCATCTACCGGCGTTGGGGCTTTTGGTGTGCCACCATTGTCGGAGTTGCTGCCTTTGCTCGCATCGTCCCAACCCGCTGGCGGACGCACGTCTTTGCGGTTCATCAGATCGTCGATCTGTGGCGCATCGATGGTTTCATATTTCATCAGCGCATCCTTCATTGAATGCAGGATGTCCATGTTTTCCATCAACAACGCACGCGCACGGATGTAGTTGCGTTCGATCAGGGATTTAACTTCCTGGTCGATGATACGCGCGGTTTCGTCCGACATGTGTTTCGCCTTGGCCACGGAACGGCCCAGGAACACTTCGCCCTCTTCTTCCGCATACAGCAGTGGCCCCAGCTTCTCGGAGAAGCCCCACTGGGTCACCATGTTGCGGGCAATCGAGGTCGCCACTTTAATGTCGTTCGACGCACCGGTAGAGACTTTCTCTGGCCCGTAAATGATCTCTTCAGCCAGACGACCACCGTACAGAGTAGAGATTTGGCTCTCCAGTTTCTGACGGCTGGCGCTGATTGCATCGCCTTCCGGCAGGAAGAAGGTGACACCCAATGCACGGCCACGAGGAATAATCGTTACCTTGTGTACCGGGTCGTGCTCAGGAACCAGACGGCCGATAATGGCGTGGCCTGCTTCGTGATACGCGGTCGACTCTTTCTGCGCTTCGGTCATCACCATGGAGCGACGTTCCGCACCCATCATGATCTTGTCTTTGGCTTTTTCGAACTCAACCATCGACACGACGCGTTTGTTGCCACGAGCGGCAAACAGCGCTGCTTCGTTGACCAGGTTAGCCAGGTCAGCACCGGAGAAGCCCGGAGTACCACGTGCCAATACTGAAGCATCAACATCTGGCGCCAAAGGCACGCGACGAGAATGCACTTTCAGGATCTGCTCACGGCCACGTACGTCTGGCAGACCAACCACAACCTGACGGTCGAAACGGCCTGGGCGCAGCAATGCCGGGTCAAGCACGTCTGGACGGTTGGTCGCAGCGATGACGATAATGCCTTCGTTGCCTTCAAAGCCGTCCATCTCAACCAGCATCTGGTTCAGCGTTTGCTCACGTTCATCATGACCGCCACCCAGACCGGCGCCACGCTGGCGACCTACGGCGTCGATTTCATCGATAAAGATGATGCACGGAGCCGCTTTTTTGGCCTGTTCGAACATGTCACGCACACGAGACGCACCGACACCCACAAACATTTCCACGAAGTCGGAACCGGAAATGGTGAAGAACGGCACTTTTGCCTCGCCGGCGATCGCTTTCGCCAACAGCGTTTTACCGGTCCCTGGAGGGCCAACCATCAGCACGCCTTTAGGGATCTTGCCGCCCAGTTTCTGGAAACGGCTCGGCTCGCGCAGGTATTCCACCAGTTCGCTCACTTCGTCTTTTGCTTCGTCACAACCAGCAACGTCAGCAAAAGTGGTTTTGATCTGGTCTTCCGTCAGCATGCGGGCCTTGCTCTTGCCAAAGGACATCGCGCCCTTGCCGCCGCCGCCCTGCATTTGCCGCATAAAGAAGATCCAAACCCCGATCAGCAACAGCATTGGGAACCACGAAATAAAGATAGAAGCCAGCAAACTCGGCTCTTCAGGTGGTTCACCAACAACTTTCACATTCTTGGTTAACAACGTATCCAGCAATTTAGGATCGTTGACAGGGATGTAGGTCGTGTATTTGTTACTGTCTTTCTTGGTAACGTTAATTTCACGTCCGTTGATTCGCGCTTCGCGAACCTGGTCCTGGGTCAGCTCGGACATGAAGGTAGAGTAATCCACCCTACGGCCATTCGACTCGCTGGGCCCAAAGCTCTGGAATACAGACATCAACACTACCGCGATGACTAACCAGAGAATTAGGTTTTTCGCCATGTCACTCAAGGGATTAACCTCATATTACAACTGTGTTAACAAACAGCGTTAGGGTACTACAGCTTGCGCCCTGTCGCTACAATGTACACTTCGCGCGAACGTGCGCGGGAAGCGTCTGGCTTACGAATCTTAACCTTCGTAAACAGGGAGCGAATTTCCCGTAGGTACTCGTCAAAACCATCTCCCTGGAACACCTTCACCAGGAAACTTCCGCCTGGTGCGAGGACATCACGACACATTCCCAGTGCTAATTCCACCAGATACATCGATCTTGGAATATCGACGGCCGGAGTGCCACTCATATTCGGGGCCATGTCAGACATAACCACCTGAACCTTGCTTTCACCTACACGTTCCAACAGAGCCTTGATCACCAGTTCATCACGAAAATCGCCCTGAAGGAAATCGACGCCAACGATAGGATCCATTGGTAAAATATCACAGGCGATGATACGGCCGGAACCACCGATCTGGGTCACGACATATTGCGACCAGCCCCCCGGTGCCGCACCCAAGTCCACTACGGTCATACCGGGTTTAAACAGTTTGTCACTCTGCTGTATTTCATCAAGTTTAAACCAGGCGCGCGAACGCAGCCCTTTTTTCTGCGCCTGTTGAACATATTTATCGCTAAAGTGTTCTTGTAACCAGCGACTGGAGCTAGCAGAACGCTTTTTATTAGCCATCTCGTTTTCCAACTATCATAAAAAGAGTCTTAATGTCAGGTTCGCTGCTCATGTAGACTCACACCGGTGAAGACCGATTTGGTGATATACATGAGATGGCGGTAGAATGTACCGTTTTCAATCCCAACTTAAGCAAAAAAGACAATGAATCTGAATAATAAACAAAAACAGCACCTGAAAGGCCTGGCGCATCCGTTAAAACCGGTTGTCATGCTGGGTAATAACGGTCTCACCGAAGGGGTGCTGGCTGAAATTGAACAGGCTCTGGAGCATCATGAGCTGATCAAGGTAAAAATCGCTGCTGAAGATCGCGAGACCAAAACCCTGATCGCCGACGCTATCGTGCGTGAAACGGGTGCCTGCAACGTGCAAGTCATCGGCAGTACGCTTATTCTTTACCGCCCGTCTAAAGAGCGCAAGATCAGTCTACCGCGTTAATAAGCATTGGGTTAACGAAAAGGTGCCATGCACCTGATTCAGATAAAAGGCCGCGTGCGGCCTTTTTCCTTTCTTTACAAAACCCTGGCGATTTTCTGAACGAATGCAGAGAGATCAGAGATAATCAACCTTCAAGATCTCATAATCGACATCGCCACCCGGGGTTTTTATCACGACCACGTCATCAACTTCTTTACCGATCAAACCGCGCGCCATCGGTGAATTCACCGAAATCAGATTTTTCTTGAAATCGGCCTCGTCGTCACCAACGATGCGGTAGGTCACTTCTTCTTCGCTATCCAGGTTCATCACCGATACGGTGGAGCCAAAAATCACGCGGCCATTATTTGGCATCTTGGTGATATCGATCACCTGCGCGTTCGACAGCTTGGCTTCAATTTCCTGGATACGCCCTTCGCAAAAGCCCTGCTGCTCACGAGCGGCATGGTACTCTGCGTTTTCTTTCAAATCGCCGTGCTCACGGGCGTCAGCGATGTCCGCAATGATTTTCGGACGGCGCACCCCTTTCAAAAAATCGAGTTCTTCACGCAGTTTTTCAGCGCCAAACAAGGTCATCGGAATCTGTTTCATAATGTAAATACCTCTAAATCTTTCCTGTTCAAATAACCGTCATCCTGACGTGTTCGAATGAAAAAACGGTGGGTACATGCCCCCCGCCTCCAGGCGACAAACAAAAGAAGCCTGACTCGGAACTGTTGCCCAAGTCAGGATCGATTTTGCATTTTGATACGCATTTTAGCGTAGAGTTCCTTGAGGGTCATCGTTTACTTTTTCCCTGAATGCACCGTAGTATGACGGCACGTTATCCAGCTGTTATCCCGAGATTATGCGTTTTTCACGAATTGTCAGTGCATTGGCTTGCGCATTTGTTCTAAATGCGAATGCGGCCCCGGTTGAAGATTACACACAATATTTGCCTGATGGGGCCAACCTTGCCCTGGTAGTTCAGAAGATCGGTGCAGACACACCGACCATCGATTATCACTCTCAGCAAATGGCGTTGCCGGCCAGTACCCAGAAAGTGCTGACCGCGCTGGCTGCATTATTGCAGCTCGGCCCCGACTATCGCTTCACGACCACGCTGGAAAGCCAGGGTGATATCAGTGACGGCGTGCTGCGCGGTAACCTGATTGCCCGCTTCAGCGGCGATCCGACCTTTAAGCGCCAAAGTCTGCGCAACATGGTGGCGATCCTGAAAAAACAGGGCGTACGCCAGATCACCGGCGATGTGCTGGTCGATACTTCGGTATTCGCCAGCCATGACAAAGCCCCCGGTTGGCCGTGGAACGACCTGACGCAGTGCTTCAGCGCACCACCGGCGGCGGCGATAGTCGACCGCAACTGCTTCTCGGTGTCGCTTTACAGCGCGCCAAATCCGGGCGACATGGCCTTTATTCGCGTGGCCTCCTATTACCCGGTGAATATGTTCAGCCAGGTACGTACGCTGGCGAAAGGTTCTGCGGACGCCCAATATTGCGAACTGGATGTGGTGCCGGGCGAGTTGAACCGCTTTACGCTGACCGGCTGTCTGACCCAACGCAGCGACCCACTGCCGCTGGCTTTTGCTATCCAGGATGGCGCCAGCTATGCCGGTGCTATTTTAAAAGATGAGCTGAAACAGGCCGGCATTCAGATCGACGGCCACCTGAAGCGTCAGACCCAGCCAGGCCTGAAAGGAACGGTGATCGCCCAAGCTCAATCAGCGCCGCTGCACGAGTTGTTGAAGATCATGCTGAAGAAATCGGACAACATGATCGCCGATACCGTATTCCGCACTATCGGCCATGAGCGTTTTGGCGTTCCGGGCACCTGGCGTGCCGGTGCCGACGCGGTGCGTCAGGTCCTTCGTCAGAAAGCCGGCGTCGATTTGGGTAACAGCATCGTGGTAGACGGCTCAGGCCTGTCACGCCATAACCTGCTGGCCCCGGCAACCATGATGCAGGCATTGCAGTACATTGCGCAGCATGACAGCGAGCTAAACTTTATTTCGATGCTGCCGTTATCCGGCTACGACGGAACCCTGCGTTACCGTGGCGGTCTGCATGAAGCCGGTGTCGACGGCAAGGTTTCTGCCAAAACCGGTGCGCTGCAAGGCGTGTATAACCTGGCCGGGTTTATCACCACCGCCAGCGGACAGCGTTTTGCCTTCGTACAGTATCTGTCAGGCTATGCCGTGCCGCCGGAAGATCAGAAACAGCGCCGTGCTCCCTTGGTGCGTTTCGAAAGCCGCCTGTACCGGGATATTTATCAGAATAACTGAGGGTTATGATGAAACTGCTGATTGTTGAAGACGATGAGCTGCTGCAACAAGGCCTGGCACTGGCATTAGCCGGGGAAGGCTATGCCTGCGACTGCGCCGCCACGGCGGCGGAGGCCAGTGCTCTGCTCCTCACCAGTCAGTACAGTATGATTATCCTCGATCTGGGCCTGCCCGACATGGACGGCGCCAGCCTGCTTCGGCAGTGGCGCCGCCAGCAAGTTGAATTGCCGGTACTAATTCTGACAGCACGTGACGCACTGGAAGATCGTGTCGACGGGCTGGATGCCGGCGCCGACGATTACCTGGTGAAGCCCTTTGCTTTGGTTGAGCTGCAGGCGCGCGTGCGAGCGCTGATCCGCCGCTACCAGGGCCACAGTGACAATCTCATGCAGTTGGACGATCTCCAGCTCAATCTCTCCAGTCAGCAGGTTTATGTTCAACAACAGCCGGTGGAAGTCACTCCAAAAGAGTTCGCCATCCTGTCGCGTCTGATGATGCGCGCCGGACAAACGGTCAACCGTGAACTGCTGCAGCAGGATCTTTATACCTGGCAGGATGATTTGGGCTCTAACACGCTGGAAGTGCATATCCATAACCTGCGCCGCAAATTGGGTAAGGATCGCATCCGTACCGTTCGCGGTATCGGCTATCGCCTGGAATCCTCATCATGATCAGCATGCGCCGTCGTCTGTTGTTGATGCTGGCGCTGATCCTTTTGGTCACCCAGCTTATCAGTGCCTTTTGGCTGTGGCATGAAAGCCAGGAGCAAATCAGCTTCCTGGTGGATGAAACCCTGTCGGCCAAGGTTCGTACCGAGCGTGTCGATACGGAAATCGCCGAAGCGATAGCCTCGTTGCTCGCCCCTTCACTGATCATGATGATCGTCACCCTGCTGGCCTCATTTTGGGCTATCAGCTGGATTATCCGACCGCTTAATCAACTGCAGCAACGGCTGGAAAAGCGCTCCGCCGATAACCTGACGCCACTGCCGCTCAACAGTGACAGTCTGGAAATGATGGCGGTTACCACCACACTCAACCAATTGTTCTCGCGGCTGGATAACACCATCCAACAGGAACGGTTGTTTACCGCCGATGCCGCCCATGAGCTGCGTACACCTCTGGCGGGGATCCGTCTGCATCTGGAGTTAATGGAAAAGCAGGGGATCCCGCAAAGCGGACCGCTGATTACCCGCATTGACCAACTGATGCACACCGTCGAGCAATTGCTGATGCTTGCGCGCGCCGGGCAAGATTTTGCCAGTGGCCATTATCAACGCTTCGATTGGGTGAGCGACGTTATTCAACCGCTACGGGAAGAACTCGAGGAGTTGGCTGCGCAACGCGGACAAAGTCTGCAATGGCAGCTTCCGGCCACCGCGCCGGTACATGGCGACCCGGTGCTGTTACGTCTGCTGCTGCGTAACCTGGTGGAGAATGCCCATCGTTATAGCCCCGAGGACAGCAGGATCCAGGTGCAACTGACTCGGCAGGATCGCGGGCATCGGCTACAGGTGATCGATGAAGGACCGGGCGTTAAAGAGAAAATGGTCGGCGAACTCACCCAGGCCTTCCGCCGTATGGATCAGCGCTATGGCGGCAGTGGGCTGGGGCTGAACATCGTGACCCGTATTGTACAGCTGCATCAGGGCCGCTTAACGTTGGAAAACCGTCAGGATACCCACGGGCTCAATGCTCAATGCTGGTTGCCGGAAAACGTACTGAAATAAAAAAAGGGCCCAGTATTAACTGAGCCCCTCTCTTCGCAAGATTACTTCTGGTAAACGATTTCGACGCCTTCGTCGTCTTCTTCATCCCAGTCGTCATCCCAGTCGTCATCCGCTTCAGCTTCCACTTCAGCGATCTGTTCACGATGGTAATCATCCCACATGAACTCGACTTTCTCCGGCGCGCTTTCTGCGATGGCCATGGCTTTCGGTTGGGTATTGATAAACTTCATCACATCCCAGCACAGCGCATTGACACCTTCGCGATTGACGGCGGAGATCATGTAGTATTTACCTTCCCAACCCATGCCCTCTGCAATCGCCTTGGCACGTTCGGCAGCTTCTTCTTCGCCTATCACATCAATCTTGTTGAAAACCAGCCAGCGAGGCTTCTGCGACAGATTCTCGCTATACTGATTCAACTCATTGATGATGATTTTGGCATTTTCTACCGGGTCAGACTCATCGATTGGGGCGATATCCACCAGGTGCAACAGCACGCGGCAACGCTCCAGATGCTTCAGGAAGCGAATACCCAGACCAGCGCCGTCAGCGGCACCTTCGATCAGCCCTGGGATATCGGCAACCACGAAGCTTTGCTCGTGGTCCATACGCACCACACCCAGGCTTGGTACCAGAGTGGTAAACGGATAGTCAGCCACTTTCGGCTTGGCAGCAGACACGGCGCGGATAAAGGTCGACTTGCCGGCGTTCGGCAGGCCTAACATACCCACATCGGCCAGCAGTAACAGCTCCAGCAGGATGTCACGAGCTTCACCGGCGGTACCCAACGTTTTCTGACGCGGAGCACGGTTGACCGATGATTTAAAACGGGTGTTGCCCAAACCGTGCCAACCGCCCTTCGCCACCATCAGACGCTGCTCATGACGGGTCATGTCACCGAGGATCTCGCCGGTGCCCTGATCCTGCACGCGGGTACCTACCGGTACCTTGATGGTAATATCTTTGCCACGCTTGCCGGTACAGTCACGGCTCTGACCGTTCTGGCCACGTTCGGCGCGGAAAGATTTCTCAAAGCGGTAGTCGATCAGCGTGTTGAGGTTTTCGTCCGCCAACAGATAGACGTCGCCGCCATCGCCGCCGTCACCACCATCAGGCCCGCCGTTCGGGATATACTTTTCGCGACGGAAGCTGACGCAACCATTACCACCGTCACCTGCAACGACCAAAATCGCTGCTTC
Source organism: Serratia sp. BW106 (assembly GCF_002607755.1). Taxonomy (NCBI): domain Bacteria; kingdom Pseudomonadati; phylum Pseudomonadota; class Gammaproteobacteria; order Enterobacterales; family Yersiniaceae; genus Serratia; species Serratia sp. BW106. The sequence continues at coordinate 68,409 of NZ_MCGS01000027.1, read as the reverse complement.
ATCTACAAACTTCATTTACCGTCTCCGTAAATCATTCACCAGGCTGCTTCAAAGGAGCAACCAGGCGGGGTTCTGCCCGTCGCGGCCACCAACGGTGACCAATTGCGGAAAACATGGCGCCCGCTACCACCACGAAAGCACCGACATAGCCGACGACATTTAATGTCGGGGCGGCGAATACGTGTGGCCAGGCCAGCGCCAATAAATCTGAAAAAAGCAGGGTAAACAGCGGTGTCAGCGTCACTAACGCGCTCACCTGTGCCGCCTGCCAGCGCGCCATGGCCTCAGCCAGCGCACCATAACCAATCAGCGTGTTGGCACCACAGAACAGCAGACAGGCTAATTGCCAACCGCTGAGCTGGAAAATCACCTCCGGCCTGGCCAGAGGAAATAACGCCACTGCACATAAAGTGTACAACATTACCAGGATTTGCGGCGAGGCCAATCGACGCAGCAACACTTTCTGCGCAACGCCATAAGTAACCCAGACCGTTGCCGCACACACACCCAACAACACCCCAAGGGTGTAATCCGTCAGGCGGGTGAAAATTTCAATCAGGCTGACGTTGAAGAACAACAGCAACCCGCAGATCAGCATCAGCGCGCCAATCACCTGGGTAATGCGCATGCGCTCTTTTAAAATCAGCACGCTGGCAAACATCATGCCGACCGGCGATAGTTGGCCGATCACTTGCGATGCTGTCGGGCTGAGATACTGCAGTGAAGAGCTGAAGAAAATAAAATTCCCCAGCAAGCCTGCGGTGGCGATGGCCAGAATCAACAACCAGCGCGGTTGACGGAACAGGGTCACCGGCGGCAACTTGCCACGCACGGCCAAAATAAGCCCCAATCCAAGTGCAGCAATGGTAAATCGATACCAAACGATGGTAAACGGCTCCATCACTACCAGCACTTCTTTCATCGCAATCGGCAATGCACCCCAGCAAACTGCCGTAGTCACCGCCAGAGAAATGCCAATTCCGACCTGCTGTTTCGTTTCCATCTTACCTTTGCCAGCGCTGACGGGCCGATACACAAGCAGCCCATAAATGTAAAAAGCCCCGCAACGAATTGCGGGGCTTACATCTATTTAGTAAGGCTCGGAAAATTATTCAGCTTCGATGCTGATAAATTTACGATTGCTCGGGCCTTTAACTTCGAATTTGACTTTACCGTCTTTCAAAGCAAACAGAGTGTGGTCTTTGCCGCAACCCACGTTGGTACCAGCGTGGAATTTAGTGCCGCGCTGACGAACGATGATGCTGCCTGCCAGTACTGCTTCGCCGCCAAAGCGTTTTACGCCCAGACGTTTAGCTTCTGAATCGCGACCGTTACGAGTCGAGCCGCCAGCCTTTTTGTGTGCCATTAATCTGCTCCCCTAACTTAAGCGCTGATGCCGGTGATTTTAACGTCAGTGAACCACTGACGGTGGCCCTGCTGCTTACGATGGTGCTTACGACGACGAAACTTAACGATCTTAATTTTCTCGCCACGACCGTGAGCAACGACTTCAGCTTTGATCTTACCGCCATCGACGTAAGGAACGCCGATTTTGATATCTTCGCCATTAGCGATCATCAGAATCTGGTCAAACTCAACTGCTTCACCAGTTGCGATGTCCAGCTTTTCCAAGCGAATGGTTTGACCTTCGCTTACTCGGTGTTGTTTACCACCACTTTGGAAAACCGCGTACATATAAAACTCCGCTTTCCGCGTGCCCAACTGTTTAGTACAGAGCGCGCTATAAATATTCACAATAGGGCGCGAATTCTACGCAATAATCCAGCATATGACAAGAGCAGAATAAGACCAGAAGCAGAAAAAAGAAGAAAAAAAGCACAGTTTCTTTCATGGCGTTTATCTGAGCCGTTTTTCAAGTACAATCAGAGGGACAGTTACCGCCATGTACCGATGTGAGCAGCGATCTCAACGCGGTGAAGAGAAACACAGCTGAAAAAAATACAATGAACCTAGAGCAAATTACCGAGTTAACCGCGCAAGATATGGCGGCCGTGAACGCAACAATTCTCGAACAGCTGAATTCCGATGTCACGCTCATCAATCAGCTTGGCTATTACATTATCAGTGGTGGCGGTAAACGCATCCGCCCGATGATCGCCGTTCTGGCGGCGCGGGCGTTGCATTATCAGGGTGATAAACATATTACCGTGGCTGCGCTGATCGAATTCATTCACACCGCTACCCTGCTGCATGATGACGTGGTGGATGAATCAGATATGCGCCGCGGCAAGGCCACCGCCAATGCCGCCTTCGGCAATGCCGCCAGCGTGCTGGTCGGCGACTTCATTTATACGCGTGCTTTCCAGATGATGACCAGCCTGGAATCGCTGCGCGTGTTGGCGCTGATGTCCGAGGCCGTCAACGTGATAGCCGAAGGCGAAGTGCTGCAGTTAATGAACGTCAACGATCCGGACATTACCGAAGAAAGCTACATGCGGGTGATCTACAGCAAAACCGCACGTCTGTTTGAAGCGGCGGCACAGTCCTCAGCCATCCTTTCAGATGCAAGTGAAGCAGAAGAAAAAGCGCTGCAGGATTACGGTCGCTACCTTGGCACCGCTTTCCAGTTGATCGATGACCTGCTCGATTACAGTGCCGACGGCAGCACGCTGGGTAAAAATACCGGTGACGATCTCAATGAAGGGAAGCCGACACTGCCGTTACTGCACGCCATGCATAACAGCGAAGGCGCACAGAAAACCATGATCCGTGGGGCTATTGAACAAGGTAACGGCCGTCATTTGCTGGAGCCCGTGTTGGAGGCCATGCAGCAATGCGGCTCGCTGGAATATACCCGCCAGCGTGCTGAGGAAGAGGCCGACAAGGCCATTGCCGCGTTGCAGGTTCTGCCGGAATCCGCTCATCGTTCCGCACTGGAAGGATTAGCGCATCTTGCGGTTCAACGTGATTTTTAAGAAACAATAAACGTCTTGCTGTTTCCACAGACCCGCACTGCGGGTCTGCTCATTTCTCCGCTGAAATACGCGCCAGTAAGCTACCGATCCCTTCTCGCATCAGGAACGCCAAAACTTTCTCACGTTCGCTCTCCGTCAGGTGATAGAAATATTCAATCCACACGGCCAGCGGCTCCTTGCGGTCAATCTCATAGCTCGCAGGTTCTTCTTTTAATACCAATAAATTACGTATCCCGACAGGCAAGCTGTCAATATGGTATTCCAGCGCTTTCCCCTGCACGCCTTTACGCCGGCGGCTGATCCAGCCTTCACGACGCGCCATCAAATTTATTCCCTGTGGTGAGGAGGGTAATCCTGCTACGCCTGTCAGCTCCTTGGCGGCAAACCACTCTTTTTTCATAGCCATGTTCTCTGGGCAAAAGTCGGCAAATATCTTTTTTTGGGAAATTTATGGGATATTTTTTAAGAAATTTAGTGGTATCCTAGTTTCCGTATAAGCGTTTCATGTTGTTCAAACGATTAATTTTGACCTGTTAGTTATACCACTAACAGAACTTTCGCTAATCAAAAAAGGAATGCAAACATGAACTCAAGGAACAAGGACTGGCATCCGGCGGATATCATTGCGGCTTTACGTAAGAAGGGAACCACACTGGCGGCGGTATCGCGCAAGGCAGGGCTAAGCTCATCAACGCTGGCGAATGCGCTATCGCGTCCCTGGCCAAAAGGGGAATGGTTAATTGCCGAATCACTTAACATCCATCCTGCAGAGATTTGGCCAAGCCGTTATTTCGATCCACACACCCATAACCTGCTGGATCGAAAAGCCCGCATCCGGTCATAGCTGCGGGCATAAAAAAACCGCCGGTACGCTGTCCGGCGGCCTATGTATACTCATGCACCACTGAATGATCAGTTATTGATAAACTTTTCGCCCAGTTCGATATCTTTGTGCAGAACATCCAGCATGTCTTCCAGCGCTTTCTGTTCGAACGCGCTCAGAGTCCCGATATCTTTGCGTTCTTCAACACCATTCTTACCCAGCACCAGCGGTTGTGCGAAGAAACGAGCATATTTGCCATCCCCTTCCACGTAAGCACATTCCACCACGCCTTTTTCACCTTGCAGCGCACGAACCAGAGACAGGCCGAAACGCGCCGCCGCCTGACCCATTGACAGGGTTGCAGACCCGCCACCGGCTTTAGCTTCAACCACTTCAGTACCCGCATTCTGGATACGCTTGGTCAGATCAGCCACTTCCTGCTCGGTAAAGCTCACGCCAGGGATCTGTGACAACAATGGCAGGATGGTCACGCCAGAGTGTCCGCCGATTACCGGTACGTTCAGCTCTTCCGGCTGTTTGCCTTTCAGCTCAGCCACGAAGGTGTTGGAACGGATGATATCCAGCGAAGTCACGCCGAACAGTTTATTTTTGTCATAAACACCGGCTTTCTTCAGCACTTCTGCTGCGATAGCCACGGTGGTGTTAACCGGGTTGGTGATAATACCGATGCAGGCTTTCGGGCAGGTTGTTGCCACTTGCTGGATCAGATTACGCACGATGCCCGCGTTCACGTTGAACAGATCTGAACGATCCATGCCTGGTTTGCGTGCAACGCCGGCAGAAATCAGTACCACGTCCGCGCCGTGCAGGGCTGGAGTCGCGTCTTCGCCACTGAAGCCTTTGATTTTAACTGCGGTTGGGATGTGGCTTAAATCGACGGCAACGCCTGGGGTAACGGGGGCAATGTCGTAGAGAGAGAGTTCAGAACCTGAAGGAAGCTGGGTTTTGAGTAGAAGGGCGAGGGCCTGGCCGATACCGCCAGCAGCACCGAGAACTGCAACTTTCATCCTATACTCCTTTATTATCTTAAATATATAAAGCGCCGTGAATATGTTGGGTACGGACCTTAAATTATTACACCTTTAAAAACAATCTCTTAACAGTCTGTTTGAGAACTGGCGCAATAAAACGGCCGATGTCGCGCTCATCTTAGATTAAATCGCTTACGTATTAAGGGCATAGCGCACACTAATCAAAAATACTGCGAGGTTATTCACGAGCAAGTTAACCGGCGGTTACATTACACCCTTACACAACATCAGAACAACATCATTTTAATAACATTTTCTTTACTACCGCAGACGGCTTTTTCGGTCACGGAAAGGGCATATTCATGGGATACGGATTTTGTTAAAATGCTGCCCTTTCCTCATTGTCCGGGCCTTTTTGTTTTTTCCGGGCGTCCTTTTATTGCATAAAAATTCATTTATATGCATAATAATCACTTCAATTGTCAACATTCCACGGTGCAAAATGCGTAATCCCGCAAAGCAGGAAGATCTGATCAAGGCGTTTAAAGCGTTATTGAAAGAAGAAAAATTCAGTTCTCAAGGCGAGATTGTTTTGGCGCTGCAAGAAGAAGGCTTCGAAAACATCAACCAATCCAAAGTATCGCGCATGCTGACCAAGTTCGGTGCGGTGCGTACGCGCAATGCCAAAATGGAAATGGTGTATTGTCTTCCGGCCGAACTCGGCGTACCCACCACCACCAGCCCGCTGAAAAACCTGGTGTTGGACGTCGATCATAACGATGCTGTGGTAGTGATCCACACCAGTCCCGGCGCCGCACAGTTAATAGCCCGCCTGCTGGACTCGCTGGGTAAATCTGAAGGCATCCTCGGCACTATCGCCGGTGACGACACTATTTTCGTTACCCCGGCCAGCAGCTTTACCGCTCGTCAGCTGTACGAAGCCATCCTGACGCTGTTCGAACAAGAGTTATGATGCATAGCGCTAACAAAATGCGGCCAACGGTCGCGTTTTGTTAGCACTTCTTTAACCCTACCCTTACCTTTCCCCCATCATCTACCACGTTTAAAACCAGGTTTCCTCCACACCACAACACATTTCAATGACATTTCACCGTAACCAGTGATAGCTACTGCTATCTTCCGCACTTTTGGTCAAAAGCACTTATCTCATTGAAATTACATAATTTTAACATTGAAAGATCGTTTTATGAGCGGTTTTTATTCCATCTGGTTATTAAAAATAAGCAACACCATAATAAAGTTTCACAAGAAACTGTTAGCTAACTATTAATTTTTAGGGTTACTAGATGTATGCTCATTTCCGTGACGTAAATCACAGTTCATTGGAACTGATAAAAGAATACGAAAAGGCTAAATCATGAAAATTAAAGCTACCATCGCAACCATGAGCGTTCTATCCATGCTTTCTTTCGGCGCATTTGCAGCACAATCTGTTGATGCAAATCAGGCCGCAAAAATGCAGGCCGCAGGCACTATTACCGTCAGCGGCGTTGCCGGTGCACCTTCAGACATCCGCCAGGCACTGTCTGAAAAAGCCGATGCCAAAGGGGCAACCGCTTACCGTGTAATCGAAGCGCGCAACGAAGGCAACTTCCACGCCACCGCAGAAATTTACAAATAAGTACAAGGTGTTACCCGGAAACGGGCAATAAAACTCTGGAACCCAGCATTACCGATAACAGCCTTCAAGAATAAAAACGCTGCAAAAGCCCTTCCAGGCGGTTATCACAACAGGACCCAATATCATGAACATGAAAACTACCCTCGCCGCACTCAGCCTGCTGTCAGTCGTTTCGTTCGGTGCTTCTGCCGCTACGTTAATCACTAATGACCAGGCCAACAATCTTCAGTCTGTCGGTACCATTACCGCCAGCGGCATTACCGGCGCACCTTCCGATATTCGCCAGGCCCTGTCCGACAAGGCCGACAAGCAAGGCGCTAAAGCCTACCGCGTGATCGAAGCCTACGAAAACGGCAACTGGCACGCGACAGCAGAAATCTACAAATAACAATTCAGGGGACATGCTTACCGAACTGATTACCCTCGTCACTGCCACTGCCGAGTTCTGTCGTAAGCACTGATTCTCTGAAGAAACTTCGTCGTCCTATCCGACGGACCCCGTTGCCCTCGCTCGCGAGGGCTTTTTTATGGGCGTAAAAAAGGGCCGTTACCGGCCCTCTGCACAAAACACTTCAAATTCCCAAGCAATCAATAGGTTGCTTTCGGTTCCGGTTTGTTGGCCAAAGCCTCCAACAGCCGATCGTGGATCCCACCAAAGCCGCCGTTACTCATCACCAAAATATAGTCACCCGGCTGGGCCGTTTTCACGATCATATCCACCAGCGTGTCGAGGTCGGCACTCCAGTGGGCCGGCTGAACGCAGGCTTCCGCCACTTCCGCAACCTGCCAGGGGATATGGTGCGGCTGGAACAGGAACACTTCATCAGCGCGGCCAAGGGATGGCGCCAGATCGTTCTTGCTAATCCCCATTTTCATGGTGTTGGAACGCGGCTCGAGCACAGCCAGAATGCGGGCGGTGCCGCCGACTTTGCCACGCAACGCGGCCAGGGTCGCCAGGATCGCCGTTGGGTGATGGGCAAAATCGTCATATACCGTGATGCCATTGGCTTCACCACGTAACTCCAGGCGACGACGAGCATTGATAAAGTCGTCGAGTGCACGGCAGGCATCGGCAGGCAGCACGCCAACATGACGGGTGGCGGCAATGGCCATCAAACCGTTATGCATGTTGTGTTCACCCACCAGCGACCACTTCACTTCACCTACCTGTTCGCCATTGAGGAATACCGCATAATGGCTGGCATCCGGCGTCAGTTTCTGCGCACGCCATGCTCCCTCTTCGCCAACCAGTTCCTGCTCACTCCAGCAGCCCATCGCCATCACCTGTTTCAGGTGGCTGTCATTATCAGGCAAAATGATCTTGCCCTTGCCCGGCACCAAGCGCACCAGATGGTGGAATTGTTTTTGGATCGCTTTCAGATCGTCGAAGATATCGGCGTGATCAAATTCAAGGTTGTTCAGGATCAGCGTACGCGGGCTGTAATGCACAAACTTGGAACGCTTGTCGAAGAACGCGCAATCATACTCGTCGGCTTCGATCACAAAGAACGGGCTGTCGCCCAGGCGAGCAGAAACGTCAAAGTTGCCCGGAACCCCACCAATAACAAAGCCCGGCTGGTAGCCGCAGGCTTCCAGGATCCAGGTCGCCATGCCCGCGGTGGTGGTTTTGCCGTGTGTCCCGGCAACGGCCAACACCCAACGATCGCGCAGCACATAATCGTGCAGCCACTGCGGGCCGGAAACGTAAGGGATACCCTGCTCCAGTACCGCTTCAACGCACGGATTGCCGCGTGTCATGGCGTTACCGATGATCACCAGATCTGGTGCAGGATCCAACTGAGCCGGATCGTAACCCTGGATCAGATCGATCCCTTCCCTCTCCAACAGCGTGCTCATCGGCGGATAGACATTAGCGTCAGAGCCGGTCACCTCATGCCCTAGCGAACGTGCCAGCACCGCCAGCCCGCCCATAAAGGTGCCACAGATCCCAAGAATGTGAATGCGCATAGTTTTCTCATAGAGTACGTCGAATGTTGCCCCCATTCTAACGCTCAGAATCGTCCAGAAGAAATGGATTTGCCTATGAATAGCGTTCATCTTTGGGCTACACTGCTCGCGAATACGTTGGCGGTTTGTTAACAAACCGCTACCCATCCGTAGATTCAGGGATTGTGTCATGAAAACGTTAGGCGAATTTATCGTCGAGAAACAGCACGACTTCTCTCACGCCACCGGCGAGCTGACAGCATTACTTTCTGCAATTAAACTGGGCGCCAAAATCATCCACCGCGATATCAACAAAGCGGGCCTGGTTGATATTCTCGGCACCAGCGGCGTTTCCAACGTACAGGGTGAAGTTCAGATGAAACTGGACCTGTACGCCAACGAAAAGCTGAAAGCAGCATTGAAAGCACGCGGTGAAGTTGCGGGTATCGCTTCTGAAGAAGAAGATGAAATCGTGATATTCGACGGCGAGCGGGCTGAAAATGCCAAGTACGTGGTGCTGATGGATCCGTTGGACGGCTCGTCCAACATCGATGTCAACGTCTCGGTCGGTACGATTTTCTCTATCTATCGTCGCATTACCCCGGTCGGCATTCCAGTGACCGAAGAAGACTTCCTGCAACCAGGTAGCGCTCAGGTCGCCGCCGGCTACGTGGTTTATGGTTCATCCACCATGCTGGTGTACACCACCGGTTATGGCGTGCATGCCTTTACTTACGATCCTTCTCTGGGCGTGTTCTGCCTCTCCCATGAGAAAGTCCGCTTCCCGGCTAGCGGCAATATGTATTCCATCAACGAAGGTAACTACATCAAGTTCCCGCGCGGTGTGAAGAAATACATTAAATATTGTCAGGAGCAGGACGAAGCGACGCAACGCCCTTACACCTCACGCTACATCGGTTCACTGGTTGCCGACTTCCACCGCAACCTGCTGAAAGGCGGCATCTATATTTATCCAAGCACCGCCAGCCACCCGCAAGGCAAGCTGCGCCTGCTGTATGAATGCAACCCGATGGCGTTCCTGGCGGAACAGGCCGGCGGTAAAGCCAGTGACGGTAAAAACCGTATTCTGGACATTACCCCGGTGAAACTGCACCAGCGTGCACCGTTCTTCGTCGGCACCAAATCCATGGTGGAAGACGCCGAGCGCTTTATCGCCGAGAACCCGGACGAATAACCGGTTCTATGCGGGGGGCGCATTTCGCCCCCCTGCATTATAGTTTGAACGCCGCCATACTCTGCGCCAGCAATTGAGCCTGCTCCTCCAGCGAGCGTGTCGCTGCCGCCGACTCTTCGACCAACGCCGCATTTTGCTGAGCCACCTGATCCATCTGTGCCACCGCCAGGTTGACCTGCTCAATACCGCTGCTTTGCTCACGCGTAGCCGCAGAAATCTCCCGCATCAACGCCGTTACACGTCCCACTTCGCCGGTGATCCCATTCATGGTTTTCGCCGCTGACTCGGCCATCTGTTCACCTTCCTGCACCCGATTTTGCGATGCTTCGATCAATCCTTTAATCTCTTTCGCCGACTGCGCGCTACGTTGGGCCAGGTTGCGAACCTCACCGGCTACCACGGCGAAACCTCGCCCTTGTTCACCCGCACGTGCCGCCTCTACCGCCGCATTCAGCGCCAAAATATTGGTCTGAAAAGAGATGCCGTCCATCACGCTGATGATATCGGCGATGCGCCGTGAACTGTCGGTTATCGCCTGCATCTTGTCCATTACCTGGCTGACCACCTCACTGCCCTGATTGGCGATATCAGAGACGCTCAGCGCCAGTTGATTGGCCTGTTCGCAGTTCTCGGCATTCATTTTCACCGTTGAGGTCAGTTGCTCCATGCTGGCGGCGGTTTCCTCCAGCGAAGCAGCCGACTCTTCGGTACGCTGCGCCAGGTGCTGGTTACCGGCAGCCAGTTCGCGTGAACCGGTGTCAATTTGGCTACTGGCATCACGCACCTTACTGACTGAACTGACCAATGCCTGTTGCATCCGCTGCATCGCACGCACCAGACGGCCCATTTCGGTTTCCCCTTCGCCGGTGATGTGGTGCGTCAGGTCGCCGCCAGCGATATGTTCCAGCTGAGCGATAGATTCATCCAGTGGCCGCAGGATAATCACCCGCAACGCAAACCAGGCCAGTACCGCCAGCAATACACTGAGCAGGCCGGCGATCAGGATCAGGGTAATCTTGGTGCTGGCGTTGCTCTCCGCCTCATGCACCCGTTGCTGGCCAATCTTCATGGCAAAGCTACGGAAATCGCTGAGGTCTTTTTCGAAAGCGATGCTCAGGGCGGAGATTTTGGTTTCCTGGATGTCGTAATAATCATCAACTTTGCCGGCCTTGATGGCATCGGCCATTGGCCTGACGCCCTGCTCCAGATAAGCGCGATAGCTGTTTTGCAAACGAGTGGACAATTCGCGCCCACGTTCGGTAACGGTGCCGACGCTGACAAAGCGCGCCATTTCCTGCTTTGACTGCGCAAGGTAATCATAAATACGGCCCACCGTGGCATCAGACACTTCGATCTGGCCAATTTCGCGCTGGCGCACCGCCAGTGAGGCGGCCGTTCTGGCCCGCAGCGTCAGGTTGGAACTGCTGGCCAGCGATCCCAGTTCTTCCCCCAGGATCTGGTTCAGGGTATTTAACGAACGCGAGCCTTCGTTAATGGCGTTGACGCCGATCGTGCTGACCATAATCAACAGCAGCGTCATCAGGCTCAGCAGGGCAATCAGCCCGGCCTTGACCGTAATCTTTTTTAACATGAGTTGTTCCCGGCTTCAGAAATAGTGAGTTCTAACGTAGAGGAGGTAAAACGCAGAGCCAGACTTCGCCGACTCATTATTATTTGATGAAGTTATCGGCAACCGCGGGAAAAACTTAACGCCGTTGGAGGATTAATCTGGAAATTCAGTGGATGGCCGTCTGCCGGGGTGAGGGTGATGAAAATGGCAGGAAATCGCAAAAGAGTCCGCTATAATAGCCGCCACTCCATTTCTGGTTTGATTAAAGGAAACCGACATGAGCTTGCTTAACGTCCCTGCTGGCAAAGACCTGCCAGAAGACATCTACGTAGTTATCGAAATCCCGGCCAATGCCGATCCGATCAAATATGAAATCGACAAGGACACCGGCGCGCTGTTCGTTGACCGTTTCATGTCCACCGCGATGTTCTATCCGTGCAACTACGGCTACATCAACCACACCCTGTCTCTGGACGGTGATCCGGTTGACGTATTGGTACCAACGCCATACCCGTTGCAGCCTGGCTCAGTGATCCGCTGCCGTCCGGTTGGCGTTTTGAAGATGTCCGACGAAGCCGGTGAAGATGCGAAACTGGTTGCCGTTCCGCACAGCAAACTGAGCAAAGAGTACGATCACATCAAAGATGTGAACGACCTGCCGGAACTGCTGAAAGCACAGATCTCTCATTTCTTCGAGCACTACAAAGATCTGGAGAAAGGCAAATGGGTGAAAGTGGAAGGCTGGGCAGACGCTGCCGCGGCTAAAGCTGAAATCATTGCTTCTTTCGAACGTGCTGCCAAGAAGTAATTCTTAGCCGCCGTCCGATAAAAAAACACCGCTCAGTGAGCGGTGTTTTTTTTTACTTTTCGTCGAGACGCTTCAGCCAGTCACCGCTATTAATCCGCGGGTAACCGTCCACGCTGTGTTTATACAGGTAGATCCACGCACTCCCATAAGGCGTCTGAATCAGCTCGCGCTTATAGTCCTTGGTGTTGCTTTTCAGTTCGTCCAGCTCAGCCAAAATCGATGAGTTGATGCGGTACACCTCACAATGTACCGTGCCCTCTCCAGGGATCGCCGCCGGGTAATGGCCCAGATTATAAATCTGATAGCCTTCGAGCTCATGCTCGCCGAGCCATTGGGCGTTGGTCATCCAATGGCTGTTTCCCTGTTTGCGTCGTAAACTGCCGTAGACAATTATTCGCATCGCTAAAACTCAAACTGATAGAGCAAATCTAATGCCTGGTCGAGACCAGACACCGCTTCAAGATACAATTTAGGCATCAGGCGGTAACGCAACGTCAGCGTGGCCAGCGAGTCGAAAATGCCCACCCCATATTTTACTTGTAAGCCTGGGAGAACATAACCACTCACGACAACTTGGGAACTGTCGCCAACCCCCTGAGTATCCAGGGCCAAATTACTTACGCCAAACGCCTCGCCGATTTTACCCACAAGTTGACCACTTTGTGCAACCCCCATCCCAATTAACATTGAGGTCATTGCGTTGCCATCTGCGCCGGAACTGCCCAATCCCTGCCCACGCAGCAGATAAGACAGCGCTTCCTGCTGGGATTTGGCCGGATCCGAGAACACTTCCAGCTTCGGTGCATCCGCCAACCCGGTGACCCGCACTCCAGCGGTGACGTCGTCTTCGGTAGAATCCGGATTACGGATCGCCTCAAGATTCAGCAACGGCTGATCCGGCGGCCCAGAGAACATCAACTGGCCCTTGCGAACGATCAAATCCTGACCATAAGCATGGAAGCGACCGGAAGGGATGTCAATCTGGCCGTTCAAGCCCAGGCCATTCTTATCCTGCACCACTTTCAGATCGCCCTTCAACCGGGCCTTCAGACCAAAGGCATCCAATCGCACATCGTTGCCAACGTGGATCATCAGGTTGCTGTTGATCGGGATCCCCGCCGTTTTTGGCTGTATCGGTTTAAGTTGGTCATCCAGCATCACTTCATCGGAAGAGACGCCCACCGCACTTTCCGGCAGCTCTTGTACTGTAATACGTGCCCACGGAATATCGACAGAGCCATTGAGTGAGAACAACTGCGGCGTCGCTTCGAATATCAGATCCGGTGAAACATCGATACGGATCATCGGCGGCACCGTCACCCGCAATTTATCGCCCTTGGCAGCGATACGCGCACGCCAGGCGTTGATGTCACGCCAGTCAGCGTCGCCGGACAGATTAAGCTGACCGTGGGTGGTGCTGACCAGACCTTCCAGCGTCGAGGTCATACCGTCAAAGTTCATCGCCAGACGACCTTCGGTCATGTCAAACGGCATCCAGTGACCGTCGATATCGACCTTGTCCAATGCCATACGACCATATACCAAAGGTTTCTGCGCGTTACCGCCCAGACGCAGGTTGGCATTCAGCATGCCCGCGGCTTTCTCCCCCTGCATCAGCGCCGGATTAATCATCGCCAGAGAAATATTGGTGATGTTGACGTTACCGCTGATATTGCGACGCACCTGTGGATCGACAACCTGTACGTTACCGTCAAACTGACCATTATTCGTCAGCTTGATCAACCAGTCGGCTTGCGCCCGACCATTGGCGAGGCCGGCATTAAGATTCAGCTTGTCAAAGGCAATCGGCAGCGCATTACCCTGCACCTGCTGTACCACCTTCACCCCGTTGCCCACCAGCGAGACTTTTGCCTCCGGCAGCGCACCACCCGGTTTCCAGCTCACGTCCGCCCGTCCGGTGAACACGCCACTCAGCGCCGTTTCCGGACCGAGGAAAGGTTTAATCATCGCCAGATCAAAGCGGTTCAGCACCACGCTGGCCTGGCCGCTCTGGCCGGCCTCGATAGTTTTCGGTACGCACAGTTCAGCATTCGGGTTCTGCCAGCAGTGTGGCCCAATGCTGATTTTCTGTGCGGTATTCAGGTAATCAAGCGCGATGGCGCGGGTTAACCGCCATTCCCCCACCGGGGTGTCGAAGCGAGTATTGTTCAGGTTGCCACGCCAGCGTTGCTGTTGGCGATCAAAACTGCCCTGCAGCGCCAGCTGACCGGAGACGGGTTTACCGTCAATTTTCAGTTGCAGCTGATGCTGCTTCTCACTGCCTTTGGCATCCAGCGTCAACAGACTGATGTCCAACGCATCCTGTTTCAGTTGTTCGACGCGTACCGCCAGCTGCCCCTGGATCTGGTCGCTGGAACGTACGTCACCGTCAATTTTCACCCGATTGATATGCAGCGCCTGCCACTGCAGACCGGAAGCGGTCAGGTCGGCCAGCAACTGAGGCGCCTGCAGGTTACCGCGCAGTTTCAGCAAGCCTTTCGCCGTGCCCCCCAATCCTGGCAGTGCCCCGTCCAGACGCGGTGCATCGATGTTCGCATCCAGGTTCCAACTCTTCTCGTCCAGTTGACCTTTCACGTTCAGTTGGTTACGTCCCAGGGTCAGATCGATACCCGGAATTTTCCATTGGCCGGCAGCGTTACCGCTGAGCGTACCGCGCGCGGTGACCTTGTTTTGCTTCACATTACCGTCGAGCTGCAGTACCGGCACCTGTAATTGCCAGCTACCGCCGTGCAGACTGCCGCGGGTGGTGATTTTGCCGTCCAGCTTCGCCGGCCATTCCGGCCACTGTTTGGCGGTATTGATACCGCTCAGCGTCAGTTGTGAATTCCAACTGATGGCCTTGCTCCAGTCCACCAGCGCGGTCAGATCGGTATTGCCCTGCAAGGCTGCCAAGCGCAGGCGATCCAGTTTGAACTGTTCAACGTTGCCTTTGCCGTCCAGCGTCAATACCGCCGGTGGCAAGTCCTGGCCTTTGATGTTGGCGCGGGTCGACAACGCATAGTCGGTTGCCTTGCCGTTAAAGCGCAGGCGGAAATCGTTGATCTGGTACTGCGATTCACCGCTCAGCGGCCATTTTAGCTGTTTACTTTGCAGCGTCAGCGCCAGCGGTAAACCGACTTCGGCCAGTTGGGTTTGCAGATCAAGCTGCGCGCCGACCGGACCGGACAGGTTGAGCGCTACCTTAAGTTCTTCACGCAACCCACCGCCGATGTTCAGTTTGACCTTTTCGCCCTTCAGCGGATCAATGTTCAGCGTGCTATTTGCCACCATGTCCACCGGCCAGGTGCCCGTCAGCGTGGCCTGCCCCTGTGCCGATAGCGTACCCTGTGGCGATTTGACATCGAAATTATCCAGCTTGATATGTTGATCCAGAGTACTGGCCTGCAACGACAGACTGGTGATCAGCACGTCGGTGTCACCGGTCAACCGCAGTTGTTCACCGCTGATCTCCTTGACGGTGATATCCAGCGGCAGGCGAATGTCAGGCAAATCCGGCAGCAGTGGCTTGGCAAACAGGGCTTT
This sequence comes from Serratia sp. BW106, assembly GCF_002607755.1. NCBI lineage: Bacteria > Pseudomonadati > Pseudomonadota > Gammaproteobacteria > Enterobacterales > Yersiniaceae > Serratia > Serratia sp. BW106. The sequence continues at coordinate 52,953 of NZ_MCGS01000027.1, read as the reverse complement.
CAACGTTTCACCCAGCGGCTTCTCTTCCGGCTGTGGTGCCGGCTTCGCGCCCTGATTGGCTTTTTCCTCTACCTTTTTCGCCACCTCGACCACCGGTTGTACCGCCTCCGGTAACGGGTTCTGCGGGGTTTTCGGCAAGGCAATCAGCAAGCCGCTGATTTTGGTTGGCAGCAGGGTCAGCGCACGTTCCTGCCACTGTGCCCCCGTGCGGAATTCACCAAGGGAAATTGCCGTATCGTCTACGCTGACCTTAACGTTGTTCAACGCCAGCATTCGCAGGGTAATCGGGTATGGCGTACTCAGGTTGGTGGTCGGCTCGCTGGTCTCTGTCACCGGCGCGGACGGCGTCATTTCTTTGGTTTTCACCACCACGTCCACGTCCTGTGCGGTCAGAGCATTGACACACAGCGAACTGTTTTTAAAACAGGCCAGATCGAGCGACAGATGGAACTGACCGGCATTCACCGTCACGCCCGGCATCTGGTATTTCACACCTTTCAGCGTCAGGTCACGCCAGCCGCCAGTGACGCTGGCAATATCCAGCCCCGGCACCCAGCGCGCCGCACTGTTGATAACCAAATGCAGACCACTGGTGGTCCCGAGCAGGTATGCAACGCCGCCGATCAGCAACAGCAGGACAATCAGAAATCCGAGACAAATCTTTTTTATCAGGCTCATAATTCAGGCCCCAAGCCAATATAGAACTGCACCCCGTGGGTGTCTTTATCCCCAACCGGAGCCGCGATATCCAGCTTCACCGGACCAACCGGTGACTGCCAGCGCACGCCGAAGCCAGCACCGGTCTTAAAGTCGCTCTGCTTGATATCGTTCACCGCCTCGCCGGAATCGACAAACACCGCGCCCCACCATTTGCCGGTCACGTTGTATTGATACTCCAGCGAGCCGGTCAGCATTTTGGAGGCGCCGGTCAGCTTGCCGTCATCATCACGGGGTGAAATGCCCTTGTACTTATAGCCACGGATACTGCGGTCACCACCGGCGAAGAATCGCAGATCCGGCGGTACCCTTTCAAAGTCGTTGGTTTCGATCCAGCCCACCTGCCCACGCGCGACAAAACGGTGCTTGTCGGCCAGCGTACGGATCCAGACGTTCTGCGCCTGCATCAGCGCAAAGTCCACGTCGGAGCCCCAGGTGCTGTCGGACACATCGATAGAATAACGCTGGCTGTCACCCCAGGTTGGCATCAAACCGCCGCGCGAGCGGGTACGGTTAACGCTGACGCCCGGGTACAGCAGCATGGTGGTGTTGGTGACGTTACCCTGAGTAAAGTGGTCAAGACGCCAGGTCAGGTTCAACGCCCGTTGCCAGCCGCTGGAGAGATCCCAGTTACGGGAAACCACCGCTTTTGAGGTGACGGACTTGGTATCGTTGAGATCGACGTTCTTGAAGCCGCCCTGCAACAGGTAGTACTGCTCCAGCGGGTTCTTCAATAACGGGATTTTATAGGTCAAATCAAGCTGCTGTTCCGGGGCCGAAATGCTGGCGCTGGTTTCCAGACTGTGGCCGCGGTCATTGAGCCACGGCTTTTTCCAGGTGCCTTTGATCCGGGGACCCACGTCGGTGGAATAGCCCACCCCGGTTTCGATGGTGTTGCGAGTGCGCGGTGACACCAGCGCATCTAACGGCAAAATCTTGTTCTCTTTGGCATCTTGGAAATCAGGGGACACCACCACCGAGTTAAACCAGTTAGTGGCGGACAAACGGCGATTCAGCTCGGCCAGATCTTCCGAACTGTAATAATCCCCCTGATGAAAGGGCACCAGATTTTGCAGATAGTCTTCACGAATTTGCGAGCCGGTGAACTTCACCTGGCCGAAGCGGTAACGCTGCCCACTGTTGAAATCGATGTCCCAATAGGCCTTATGCAGATCTTCCGCCACGCCGAGCTGGCTCTTGGTCATATCGGCATCGAAATAGCCTTTACGCAATGCCAGGCCGGTCAGCGAACCTTTAAAACTGTCGTATTTACCGTGATTGAGGATCTCGCCTATCGTTGGCTTGCCTTTTTTGACCAGCGTCAGATAGTCGTCATCAGTTTTCGCACCGCCTTCCAGCGCGATATTGGCACCGGCAATCCGCACCGGCTCACCCGGGTTAACCTTGGCGTGCAGCACCGGACGAGCCAGCCCTGGACGGTCATCCAGCGTAAAGTCGATGGTCGGCTCATAATAGCCGAGCGCTCGCAGGCCCTGACGGACGGCTTCATCCACACGAGCACGAAAACGGCCATCCGTGCTGACCTCTTCCGGCGTGATGGAAGACAGACGCACCCGGACGTTTTTTTCCAGTTCCCCGCTGAGTCCTTCAACCTGCAGCCGCACATTCGCCGAATACGCCGCAGGCGTGGCGAGCAGCGCACACAAAAAGCACAGGGCACGGTATCGTGGCACGCGTTCTCCTTAATTTATTTTACTTTCCTGTAATAACACTCGCTCTGGGGCCAGGGCCTACTCCGCGCTATCAAGACGGCAGCCCTTTTCAGCATGATTCCAGACGCTGCATGTTACGATTTTAGTGTCACAGTAAACTGACGCATTCTTATCTTTTGGCGTACAAAATACTGCGTTAAGCTGATACCTGATCTCAATATGCAGCTTATTGTGGGCAAAGTTGCGGTTAGATACAACTTAACAGCCGCCTCTTGGGCCAATTCCTACTGTGACAACAGGAGTCAACCGTGGTGCCATTTTTTGATAAAACACAAACCGTCGACAAGGCAAACTCGCTGCCTGGCCGCACCACTCCCATGCCGGTTGCCGCACTCAACGTGGTCACCGATCATTCAATGACTCAGGTGCCGGACGGCATGGCGGTGGCGATCTTCGCCATGGGCTGTTTCTGGGGTGTCGAACGTCTGTTCTGGCAGCAGCAGGGTATCTACAGCACCGCAGCAGGCTACAGCGGTGGCTATACGCCAAACCCAACCTACCGCGAAGTGTGCAGCGGCCAGACCGGCCATACCGAAGTGGTACGCGTGGTATTCGACCCGAAAATCATCAGCTATAAACAGTTGCTGCAAGTGTTCTGGGAGAACCACGACCCGGCGCAGGGTATGCGTCAGGGCGGTGACGTCGGCACCCAGTACCGCTCAGCGATTTATACGCTGTCACCAGAACAGCAGGCCGAAGCGGAAAACAGCCTGCAGCGTTTCCAGCAGGCGATGAACGAGGCCGGTGATAAACGCGCCATCACCACCGAAGTGGCTCCGGCACTGCCTTTCTACTATGCCGAAGATGACCACCAGCAGTATCTGTTCAAAAATCCGGAAGGGTACTGTGGCCTGGGCGGTATCGGTGTTTGTTTGCCACCACAGGGCTAAAACACCGATTGACGGTAATTTTTTAACCGCTGGCGGCCCCTGTAGGGCTGCTGCTATACTGTGCGGGCCGCCTCTGCGGCCCGACAACCTTCTTTCTGGTTGTTATCGCTACTTTTTTTACAATGTACTACCCTTCCTCAAGAGCGCCGTCATCCCGTCGGTACGTATGGATAGATTATGTTAAACAGTATTTTACTGATTCTTTTTCTGATCGCAGTGAGTGCGTTTTTCTCACTGTCGGAAATTTCTCTGGCCGCGTCACGCAAGATTAAACTGAAACTGATGGCTGACGAAGGTAACGTCAATGCCGCCAAAGTCCTCAAACTGCAGGAAACCCCGGGGTTGTATTTTACCGTGGTGCAGATTGGCCTGAACGCCGTGGCAATTCTCGGCGGTATCGTTGGCGATGCAGCCTTTTCCCCCACTTTCCAACCGATTTTCGACCGTTTCCTGTCGCCTGAACTGGCAGAGCAGGCCAGCTTCATCTGTTCGTTCGTGCTGGTGACCAGCCTGTTTATCCTGTTCGCAGATTTGACCCCGAAGCGCATCGGTATGATTGCACCAGAGACGTTTGCCGTCCGGATCATCAACCCGATGCGTTTCTCAATCATGATTTTCCGGCCGCTGGTGTGGTTCTTCAACGGCATGGCAAACCTGATCTTCCGCCTGTTCAAACTGCCGATGGTACGTAAGGACGACATCACCTCTGACGACATCTATGCGGTGGTGGAAGCCGGGGCTCTGGCGGGCGTGCTGCGCAAGCAGGAACATGAGCTGATCGAAAACGTGTTCGAACTGGAATCACGTACCGTGCCTTCGTCGATGACCTCGCGTGAAAGCGTGGTTTACTTCGATCTGCGTGAGACCGAAGAAAGCATTATCCAAAAGGTCTCGACCCATCCGCACTCCAAGTTCCTGGTGTGTGACGGCAATATCGATCAGGTAGTCGGCTATGTGGACTCCAAAGACCTGCTGAACCGCGTGCTGGGCAATCAGAGCCTGGTACTGAGCAGCGGCGTGCAGATCCGTTCGGCGCTGATCGTGCCGGATACCCTGACGCTGTCCGAAGCGCTGGAAAGCTTTAAAACCGCCGGTGAAGACTTTGCGGTTATTCTCAATGAATATGCGTTGGTCGTGGGTATCATCACACTGAATGACGTGATGACCACACTGATGGGCGATCTGGTGGGCCAAGGCCAGGAAGAGCAGATCGTGGCGCGTGATGAGAGCTCATGGCTGATTGAGGGCGGTACGCCGATCGACGATGTGATGCGTGTTCTGCACATTGATGAGTTCCCGCAGGCGGGCAACTACGAAACCATCGGCGGCTTTATGATGTACATGCTGCGCAAGATCCCGAAACGTACCGACTTCGTGAAATATGCCGGCTACAAGTTTGAAGTGGTCGACATCGACAGCTACAAGATTGACCAGCTGTTGGTGACCCGGTTGAGCGACAAGCCGGCATCGGTACTGCCGAAGGCACCGGAAGAAAATCCCGCAGCCTGATCCCAAGCGATAAAAACGTCAGCGGCCCCATCGGGGCCGCAATTATTTTAGCTTTTGCAGGTAACAACGCTGCAGCTTGAAAGCCGACGGGTAGTCTATCAACCCATCTCAGTCTGCAATAACAATACCTGACGATTGACCTCTGACATCACGCTGAAGTGGCGCCGGTCACGAATTTTCGGTAACAGGATTTTCCCTTCGTCGAATTCGAACGCGCCTACATCTTTGATATACAGCCGGCCACGAAACAGGGTCTTTACGTACTTCGCCACTTTCAACGGATTATAACGCTGGAAGATTCTCATTCTATTACTCTCCTCCGTTTGGTCCATGCGCTCAGCGAGCCGCCAAGGTGGCAGCCTCTAAAGTAAGAACGCAACTTGATTGCCATGTAGTAGACCTAGTAAAGACCATATCGTTCATTTCCGCCTGGTGATCTTCACTGGATTTACACTTTTTGACAGAATTGTATATGATTATATATAATTTTTTCAGTATATCCCTTCAAAATCCAGGTATTACTCCCCAGAAGGAAGAACTGAGATCCGGCTAACAGGACAGACCTCCGATCACCACCTATGCTTTAGGCTGTCGGGTGCTGTCGGCACCGTTTCCCCTTCAAGGAGAAGGCATGAAAAAAAGTCACATGCTCATTGTATCCCTGCTGTTTGCACCCCTTTTGGCCTCTGCGCACAACTTCCAGCTCCAGCAACGCGTCGCGCCAATTGGCGTCAGCGACAAGGGGGAGTTGAACTACGCTAATGATAAGTTTAGCTATCAAAACTGGAATAGCGCGCAGCTCAGTGGAAAAGTGCGAGTCATCCAGCATATTGCCGGGCGCAGTTCCGCCAAAGACATGAACGACCCACTGATAGAAGCGATTAAGAAAGCCAAGCTACCGCACGATCGTTACCAAACGACGACAATCGTGAACACCGACGATGCCCTGCTCGGCACCGCGATGTTTGTCCGCAGCAGCATTGAAGACAGCAAGAAAGAGTTCCCCTGGTCGCAGTTTGTGGTCGACAGCAACGGTAACGTGCGTAAAGCCTGGGATCTGCAGCCGAAGGGTTCAGCCATTGTAGTGCTGGATAAGCAAGGCAGGATCCAGTTCGCCAAAGACGGCGCGCTGACGCCGGAAGAGGTGCAGCAGGTAATGACCCAACTGCACCAGCTCCTGGCGAACTGATTTAGAACAGCGAGACCCGGAAGCCGGGGTTGAGGAAAGATTCACGCGGTGTATAGAGCAGCGGTCTGCCCTGCCAGTCGTGGATCTGCGCCCCGGCGGCCACCGCGACTGCGTGACCGGCAGCGGTATCCCAGATATTGGTGGGCCCAAAACGCGGATAGAGCTGCGCTTTGCCCTCTGCCACCAGACAGAACTTCAGTGAGGAGCCGACAGAAATGGTCTGATGCTCCCCCAACTGTTTCAGGTAATCCTTCAGTTCTTCGTCACTGTGCGAACGGCTCACCACCACCAGCGGCGGATTGGCATTACTGACGCCAATCACCTGACGCTGGCCCTTTTCTTCTTTCCAGGCTTTACCGCGCTCGGCCAGATACAGCACGTCGATCGCCGGGGCATACACCACGCCCATCACCGCCTCACCGCCTTCTATCAGCGCGATATTTACCGTGAATTCGCCGTTACGATTAAGGAATTCCTTGGTGCCGTCCAGCGGATCGACCAGCCAGTAGCGCGTCCAATTCTGCCGTTCTTCCCAGGCCGGTGGATCTTCCTCCGACAGCAAGGGGATTTCCGGCGTTAGTGCCGCCAGGCCACGTTTGATTATGTGGTGCGCTGCCAGATCGGCCGCAGTCACCGGGGAGTCATCTTTTTTCTGTGCGACATCAAGCGGTTGTTCACCGTCATACACCGCCATGATTGCCGCGCCCGCCTCGCGGGACAGTTGGCAAATTTGCTCTAACATCATTCACCTCAGATAGGCAGTTCCGTGGGTCATTTCCCCTTTCTCATTGCTAGCAGCCTAGTTTTTTTTGCATGGAATATCCATCACAACGATTTAACCTGCGGTAATCGTTCAAGTCTTTGCCGTCACAACTGTGACATTTCCTGCGCTCCCTCGGCTAATTTTCTGCCACACTTCACAGTTTGATGAGACGACCAATGTTAATTACATGTCCCTCTGCGATAAAACTCGAAAAATGGAATGGAGAAAGCCAACAATGATGAAGCGTCCGCTGACGTTGTCTGCCCTCGCTGTGCTGGTTTGCGCCTCGGCACAGGCGGCAACGGTCGATCTGCGCGTGCTGGAAACCACTGACCTGCACAGCAACATGATGGACTTTGATTACTACAAGGATAAACCGACCGATAAATTCGGCCTGGTTCGCACCGCCAGCCTGATTGAACAGGCCCGCCAGCAAGCCGCCAATACGGTACTGGTGGACAACGGCGACATTATTCAGGGCAGCCCGCTCGGCGATTATATGGCGGCCAAGGGCCTGAAACCCGGTGATGTACACCCGGTGTATAAGGCAATGAATACCCTGAACTATATGGTCGGCAATATCGGTAACCATGAGTTCAACTACGGGCTCGACTACCTAAAAAACGCCATCGCCGGTGCCAAATTCCCGTACATCAACGCCAACGTGATCGACGCTAAAACGCAGAAACCGCTGTTCACTCCTTACATTATCGTCGATACGCCGGTAAAAGACCGTGACGGCAAAGAACATAGTTTACGCATCGGTTATATCGGCTTTGTACCGCCGCAAATCCTGGTGTGGGATAAAGCCAATCTGCAGGGCAAGGTCACCGTCAATGACATCACCGAAACGGCTAAACGCTACGTGCCGGAAATGCGCAAACAGGGTGCCGATCTGGTCGTTGCAATCCCACACTCCGGCCTGTCCAGAGAGCCCTATAAGGCCATGGCGGAAAACTCGGTGTACTACCTCAGCCAGGTGCCAGGCATCGATGCCATCATGTTCGGCCATGCTCACGCGGTATTCCCAAGCAAGGATTTCGCCAATATCAAAGGGTCTGACATCGCACAGGGTACGCTGAATGGCATACCGGCGGTGATGCCGGGCCAGTGGGGCGATCACCTCGGCGTGGTCGATCTGCAATTGAATAACGACAGCGGCACCTGGAAAGTCACGGCAGCCAAGGCGCAAGCACGGCCGATTTACGACAAAGAGAACAAAAAATCGCTGGCAGCGGAAGACGCCAAACTGGTGAAAGTGTTGGCGGAAGATCATAAAGGCACGCGGGACTTCGTCAGCAAGCCCGTAGGTAAGGCTGACGACAACATGTACAGCTATCTGGCGCTGGTACAAGATGACCCGACGGTGCAAATCGTGAATAACGCGCAGAAAGCCTACGTCGAGCACTATATTCAGGGCGATCCGGATTTGGCCGACCTGCCGGTTCTGTCAGCCGCGGCACCGTTCAAGGTGGGCGGGCGCAAGAACGATCCGGCCAGCTTTGTTGAAGTGGAAAAAGGTCAGCTCACCTTCCGTAACGCGTCCGATCTCTACCTTTACCCCAATACGCTGGTGGTGGTGAAGGCCAGTGGCAAAGAGGTGAAAGAATGGCTGGAGTGTTCCGCCGGGCAGTTCAACCAGATCGACGTTAACAGCAGCAAGCCCCAGGGCCTGATCAACTGGGACGGTTTCCGCACCTATAACTTCGATGTGATTGACGGGGTTAATTATCAGGTCGACGTCAGCCAGCCGGCGCGTTACGACGGCGAATGTCAGTTGATCAACGACAAGGCCGAGCGCATTAAGGATCTGACGTTCAAAGGCAAGCCGATCGATCCGAAAGCCACCTTCCTGGTTGCCACCAATAACTACCGCGCCTACGGCGGCAAGTTTGCGGGGACCGGCGATCAGCACATCGCCTTCGCCTCACCGGATGAGAACCGTTCGGTACTGGCGGCTTATATCAGCGCTGAAACCCAACGGCACGGCGCGGTACGGCCACAGGTGGATAACAACTGGCGCCTGGCGACGTTCAGCAGTTCGCAGCCACTGGATATCCGCTTCGAAACCTCACCGAGTGACAAAGCCACTGCGTTTATCAAAGCGCACGCCCAATACCCGATGAAAGCCGAAGGGACAGACAGCGTAGGTTTTGCGGTTTATCAGATTGATTTGAGCCGTAAATAAATAAGCAGTAGGCCGGGGGAAGCCACCTTCCCTTGGCCATCTACCCCTTTTACTCTCTGGTGCGCCCTTTAAATTGCATTTATAATGCATGTTATAAATTCTTTCATTTAAAGAGGCACTCCCATGGATTACCGTAACCAATCCCTTGGCGCTCTCGCCATCGCCATTCCCCGGGCATCACGCCTGTTCCGCCTGAACGATTTGGATTTCTGCTGTGGCGGTAAACAAACGCTGCAACGCGCCGCCGAGCGTAAAGGGCTGAATATCGAGCAATTGGAAAACCAGCTGGCTACCCTCGCCGCCGAACCGGAACCAAGCCATGATTGGCGCACGGCCCCCCTCGGCGACGTGATTGACTATATCCTGCCACGCTTCCATCAGCGGCACCGCGAACAACTGGCCGAGTTGGTACTGATGGCGGAAAAAGTCGAACGGGTTCACGCAGACAAGCCCACCTGTCCACGCGGTCTGGCTAAACAGCTGAACCTGATCCGGCTGGATCTGGAAAATCATATGATGAAAGAAGAACAGATCCTGTTCCCGATGATCAGACAGGGTATGGGACGCCAGGCGGCTGGGCCGATCTCGGTAATGGAACATGAACATGACGAAGCGGGCGAGCAGTTAGAAGTGGTGAAATTCCTCACCAATAACGTGACGCCACCGGAAGGAGCCTGCAATACCTGGCAGGCGTTGTATGGCGGTATTGACGAGTTCATTGATGACCTGATGGAACACATCAATCTGGAGAACAACCTGCTGTTCCCCCGCTCGCTAAACGGCGCATAAAACAAGGGCGCCACCAAGGCGCCCAGAGAAACCTGTTATAGGATTACAGGATTTCCAGCAGTTCTACGTCAAACACCAACGCGCTGAATGGCGGGATGGATGCGCCTGCACCACGCTCGCCGTAGGCCAGGTCGTGTGGGATATACAACTGCCATTTGGAACCAACCGGCATCAGGGTCAGTGCTTCGATCCAGCCTGGGATCACGCCGCTAACCGGGAACTCAGCCGGTTGGCCACGCTCTACAGAGCTGTCGAACACGTCGCCGTTAATCAGACGACCGGTGTAATGCACACGCACGCGATCCTGACGGGACGGGATTGGGCCATTGCCCTGCTCCAGCACGGAGAACTGCAGACCGGATTCGGTCAGCGTCACTTCGTCACGCTTGGCGTTATCTTCCAGGAACTTCTGACCTTCAACGGCCATTGCCTGCTGACGATCACGACGCACGGCATCCGCACGTTCGTGGATTTCACGCAGGGCACGGTGAACCACGTCTACCGGAACCGCCGGAGCATTCCCTTCCAGCGCGTCACGCAAACCTGCCAGCAAAGCTTCCGGTTGTAAACCTTCCAGACCGGACTCTTGCAACTGCTGGCCGACCTGTAAACCAATCCCGTAACTCGCTTGCGCTTCAACGCTGTCAAAAGAAGGGGTTGTCATGGGGTTTTCCTTTAGTCTGTAAAAAGTCGAAGGCGCAGCATAACAGCGCCGCAAAGCCGGGTAAAATCTTGTGTGGAGAATGATGACTTTTGTCGTAGAAAAAGAAACAATAACCTTCTGTTAACGCCCGCTTACGCGATCCCAGGCGAGTCGCCTGCCGCAACAGACATGAGTTTGCTGCTGCCTTTCACTTCAATCAGTTAGCGGGCTATACTGGAAGCAGGGCATCGGGCCGTCGGTACAGCCTTTTGTACTCTGATATTTTACGCCGTTGAAGAGAGGTCACCATGGGCAGAATCTCGCCCAGGAGAAGGAAAACCACCCGTGTCTACCAGCCATTGCTGCGCACCTGGCTGAACTTCAGCCAGCGCCTGAAATCAGGCTCCGCGCCAGAGGCGGTAGAAGATCCGGATTCAGAACAACCACCGGAAAAGGGTAAGGGACAGAATATCAAAGCGTTACTGCTGAAGATCTGGCACCTGCCGGACGGTTTTGGTTGGATGGAGCCATTACCCTATTTTCACCGCCGCTGGACCCTGATTTTCGGCATCATCCTGCTGCTGGCGCTGCTGTGGCCATATTCTTCGCAAAACAGCGGGCAGCCCTTCCCGGTCACTCAGCAGGATAACAGCGTCCCATTGCGGGCCGATTTGCAAAATGACGCTCAGCAACAGCACGCCCCTGAGGCGGAACCGGCGGGTAACTGGCAACGCTACCAGATCCAGCCGGGCCAGACGCTGGCACAGCTGTTCCGCGACAATAGCCTGCCAGTGAACGAAGTGTTCGCCATGGCGCAGGTGGAAGGCAACGACAAGCCACTCAGCAATATGAAGGCCGGCCAGGAAGTGCGTATCGAACGGGATACCAACGGTGTGATCACCGCCCTGTCGGTCACTACAGCAGATAACAGCCAGGTGCTATTCCGCCGCCAGGCTGACGGCAGCTATCGCCGCGAGCGTTAATTCGCTAACTGCGCCAACAGAAAGTCGCGCAGCACGACGCCCTGGTTGTGCTGTGTGTCTTTACTGCCATAAAGCAAGGTCACGGGTTGCCCTTGCCGTAATAACGCCACCAGCGGCTGCCAGGCTTCATTTTCCGCCAGTTGCCGTCGGTAGCGGCTTTCAAACTCTTCCCACTGCTCTATATGCTGATGAAACCACTGCCGCAGTGCATTATCCGGCGCGACCTGCTTTAGCCACTGTACGCCCTGTAGCCGTTCCTTGCTGATGCCTCGCGGCCACAGTCGATCAATCAGATAGCAGTTCTCCGGCGCCGGGCCGGTAAAGTCATACACACGCTGTAGGTTAATCTCTGCCATTTGCCGCTGCTCCTCACCCAGGGTGATAACAGGGTAACGCGTTTTGCCGGACGCAGAAAAGCAAAACGCCAGCACGAGGCTGGCGTTTTAACTTGGTGAGCAGCAGCGATTAAGCTTCTGCTACCACAACTACATTCAGCTGTGCGAATACGTCGCTGTGTACCTGGAACTGAACTTCGTGTTCACCAGTGGTACGCAGAACGCCATTCGGCAGACGAACTTCGCTCTTGGCAACTTCAACGCCAGCCGCAGTAACTGCGTCAGCGATGTCGCGGGTGCCGATAGAGCCGAACAGTTTACCTTCGTCGCCTGATTTAGACGCGATGGTGACTGAACCCAGTTCGTTGATCTTGGTTGCGCGAGCTTCAGCAGCAGTCAGAATTTCAGCCAGTTTGGCTTCCAGTTCTGCACGGCGTACTTCGAAGAACTCTACGTTTTTCTTGGTAGCAGGAACAGCTTTGCCCTGTGGTACCAGGAAGTTACGGGCGTAGCCCGCTTTAACGTTAACTTGATCACCCAGGCTGCCCAGGTTTGCTACTTTATCAAGCAGAATAACTTGCATTACCTTATCCTCTTAAAGTCGTTAATAGACGGCGGCCGATTACTGATGACGATCAGTGTATGGCAGCAGGGACAGGTAGCGAGCACGCTTGATGCAGCGAGCCAGCTGACGCTGGTATTTTGCACGAGTACCGGTAATACGGCTCGGGACAATTTTACCGCTTTCGGTAATGTAGTTTTTCAGCGTTGCGATATCTTTGTAATCGATCTCAACAACGCCTTCCGCTGTGAAACGGCAGAACTTGCGACGACGGAAATAACGTGCCATTAGGCTAGTCTCCAGAATCTATCAATTCAATCTGCTCGGCATGCAACACCGTCTTGTTCAGTCCATTGCGCCCTTGATGGCTGCTAATGAAACCTGAAACGGTGAGAGGCGTACCGACCGTTATACTTTGAGTAATGGCCTGATGGGCTTTGCCGCTGATAATCACCGGCATACGACACCAGGCTTGCCGGGTAAAACCGGCTTCCACCTGCACTGAACGGTGCTCAAGCACGAACTGGCAATGTGGAATACCTGACGGGCTCACTTTACGCGTCGGCGTCTTGCACACAGTGCCAGACAACGTCAGCCGATTAGCCGTCACGGTAAATTACTCTTCAGAATCCCCAGCATCTGCATCATCTGCGGTTTCGTTAGCGAAGTCTTCGCGGCGATCGCCACGACGTTCGTCTTTCGCTTTAACCATCGGAGATGCTTCAGTTACCGCGTGCTTAACGCGCATAACCATGCTGCGGATAACGGCGTCGTTGAAGCGGAAGTTTGTTTCCAGCTCATCGATCGCTTCCTGCGGAGCTTCAACGTTCAGCAGAACGTAGTGAGCTTTGTGCAGTTTGTTGATCGGGTAAGCCAGTTGACGGCGGCCCCAGTCTTCCAGACGGTGAATCTGACCAGCAGCGTTAGTGATGGTAGCACTGTAACGCTCGATCATGCCCGGAACCTGTTCGCTTTGGTCAGGGTGGACCATAAAAACGATTTCGTAATGACGCATCGAATTGCTCCTTACGGATTATTCAGCCTCCTGTCAGGGTCAACCGCGGCCCATGGAAGCAAGGAACGTGTATGTGTGTGCGGCTGAAAAAATGACGCGTAATCATACTTGCGCAGGCTGAAAAACTCAAGGGTCGAAGGGGGCTTATTATCGGTAATGCGAAGCGGATGCGAAGCGGATGCGAAGCGGATGCGAAGCGGATGCGAAGCGGATGCGAAGCGGATGCGAAAATAGCACGATTTGCTGTTAGCAAAACCTATGTACACAAATCCATCAGTTCAAAAAATCCCTCAATGAAATCATCACTGCCGCGTGAATTTCATTCATTTTTTTTGACGGAGGTCATCAAAATGACGGCCTTTTTAATCCGACGGGAAGGTCTAAAATGGTAGTTATCCGCCGCAGACAGCGCGACGAAAAAGATTTGAGGTTATTCAATACATGCAAATAACTTTTTGCTGCACTGGCATCGGCTGTCAGGCCGTTGAAGCAAACAGTTAAGAGAGGCAATTATGAAACGTATTACCATCGCTACCGCCATTGCTTTGCTGTTTTCCGCCAACGTCATGGCCGCGACCGAGATCACTTCCCATCAGGCTGACCAACGCCAGAGCGTAGGATTCGTCACGCTGAACCAGAATGTGGTCTCCCCGGATGACGCCACCAGCCAGGTGAGCAAGATAGCCGATCAGCGCGGCGCCACTGCCTATCGGATCATTGCCCTGCATGAGCCTGAAAACAACAGCACCATCCACGTCAGCGCCGAGCTGTATCGCTAAGTGAAAATGCAGTACCAGGGAAGCAAGTCGTGCCCAAAACAGTCAATTAAAATACGCAAGTCACCATCAGCCCCCTGCATGCAGGGGGCTTTTTTTACAGCGTTCTCACGAAGAAATCAGCGGTAGCACTGAGCGCCTGCGGCGTAATGCGATGCTTGACCCCCGGCTCAGTGAGCAACGTCAATTTCCGGTCCCAGCCGCTCTGGCGCAGTTCAGTCGCCAACCGCAGGCTTTCCGCCGCCGGTACCAGATCGTCCGCCTCACCGTGCCACAGCAACAGTGGGCGGTCGGCAATTTTTTCCAACTGGTGCTCCAGACCGTATTCCGCCAGCACGGCAATGCGCGCGTCAAAGCCGCTGGGCGACAAAGGCTCCCCCTGCTCATCCAGCGGCGGGAACAGCGTTTGCGCCAGGGAGGTGTAATAACCGGCCCCCATCAGACTGGCAGCAGCCTTCACCCACGGATAACGGGCAAAACTGCCCAGCGTCGTCATCCCGCCCATTGATGCCCCAGCCACGCCAATACGCCCTCCGGCAACCAGATCGCGCTGCTCAAAATGCGCCTTCAGTGCCGGTAACTCGTCGATATTGCGGCGGAGGATCTCCCAAAATCTGGCCAGCCGCTTCGGTTCATCACCATCAAAACGCTCGCCGTGCAGATCGGCATCCGGCAGTACCACGCGAAACCCGACCTTGGCCAAGGCATAGGCAAAGTAGGCATAGACTTCTTTCGAAGAGGTATAACCATGGTAGAAAAATACCGTCGGCAGCGGTTGATGATACTGTCCCGCGGGCACCGCGTGGATCACCGCAATGTCTCCCACTCGCTCGTCATAGATTTCAATCATCCGTTTTCCCTCTGCGTTGCTGTTGGCCTTCATAATGGCAAACTTGCGCTAAAAAGCATTAGCTTAATCTGTTCCAATTTATAATGGGTTACACTGAAATCATGCTATCCGCTATACCGAGGTGCCTATGAAACCGTCCCGCCTGTTACTGCCCCTGACGCTGGTCACGCTGCTTAGCGCCTGCGGCATAATGACCACTACGCCAAAAGCCCCACCGGCACCCACCGGGCAAGCGCAAGAGATCACCCGGGCGCAAACCGGCAGTCTGGTGAAAATGGGCACCACCAGCGCGCTGGTCCGCGGTAGTCCAATGGATGTAGAGGCGGAAATTCAGAAGAAAGCCAACGCCAGCGGTGCACGCTATTACATGATCATGATGAACAGTGAAACCGTGGTTCCCGGCCAATGGTATTCGCAAGCGATCCTGTACCGGTAAACGCTGGAGTTTTAAAAAGATTTACATTGGCTTTGCACAGACTGAAGTTGGCTGTTGCACACTGGCGGTCAGCGCGCCGCAGCCTGCGGGCGTGGATCCAGGATCCGACCAAGGGGAACGCCATGACACGCTCCGCCGCACTCACCGCCCTCCTGCTTTCAATGGGGTTACTCAGCGCCAGCGCCCAATCCGCTGAATTGGCGCCCGCAGACCGCGTTACGCCGCTTAGCGAAATTGCGGAAATCACCCTGAATAACCTGTCCGGCTCGCCTCAGGATGTCGAACAATTGATTGCCCGCAAGGCTGATGAGCATGGCGCGAGCTATTACCGGATCCTGCGGCTGGAAGAACAGGCGCATCAGCCAGGCTGGCGCGCCTCGGCAATACTCTATCTTTAGTAGGTCATACAGGCCGCATTCAACACGCCGCCACTGATCGATACGCCCCCCAGGAAAATCCCGGCAGCTACGTGATTGGCTTCAATCTTGTCGCTGATACGCGGCATGTAGATTTTCACCGCCGCAAACAGCAGCAGCTGTACCACTAATGCCACCACGCCCCATAACAGGTAGTCCAGCAGGCTGACCGAGTTGATCGCCGCACTGGCCAGCGGGATCACATAACCCAGGCAGGCACCGACAAAACCAAAGGCGGCTGACTGATTGTCGGCCTTGATCAACGCCCATTCGTCATGCGGCGTAATGCGGGTATAGACAAACAAAAACACCAGAACCATGGCAAAGCCACTGAAGAAATAAGAGGCGAATGCCGCCAACGCGCTGAGAATATCCATGTCATTTTCCTGGTCAGAGGTCAGTATCCCTTACGGGCCAAGTGCTGAATTAAAAAGCTTTTCCCGCTGTAGCGCCACTGTTTTCCCTAGCCACCCATCGCTCGGGCGAACAGCGTCTCGCACAGTCGGTCTGGTAATGCTCGTTCACCGCGGGCATCAAGCATCATTTGACACCAGGCTTCCGCCAACGGCGGTGAACTGTAACGCAGAAGCTGCGCTGCGGCGAACAGATTGAATAACGCGCCGGTAACCGCGCGGCCCTGCTCTTCCTGGGGTTTGCGCATCAACTGGAGCAGCCGTCGCCATTGGTGATCAAAGTGACGGTTCTGTCCCCTGACCTCGCCAAACTCAAGCTCCAGCGCCTCCTGCACCACCGGCAGCTTTCCCCAGGCCCGCATCACGTCCAGACACATAATATTGCCGGAGCCTTCCCAGATACTGTTCACCGGCATTTCACGGTACAGCCGCGGCAGTTCACTCTCTTCGCAGTAGCCAATACCGCCCAGCGCCTCCATCGCTTCGCCAACAAAAGGGATGCCTTGCCGGCAGACTTCAAACTTCGCCGCCGGGGTCATTACCCGACACAGCGCCTGTTCCAAAGGGGCTCCGACGCCAATGCTGTCATAGGCACGCGCCAGGCGCATCAAGGCCGCCGTCTGCCCCTCCAGCCGCAACGCCATCCGTGCCAATACCTGGCGCATCATAGGCTGCTCGATCAGGGGCTTGCCAAACGCCTGCCGCTGCAGAGCGTGGTACAGCGCCACCGACAACGCGCGGCGCATCAAACCCTGGCTGCCCAACGCACAGTCAAAACGCGTCAGACCGCCCATTTTCAGGATATGCCGCACACCGTCCCCTTCCTCACCCACCAGCCAGGCGATGGCATCCTGGAACTCCACCTCACCGCTGGCGTTGGAGCGATTACCCAGCTTATCCTTCAGCCGTTCCAGCCGAATGGCATTGCGCGTGCCGTCCGGCAAAATACGCGGCAGAAAGAAGCAGGACAGACCGCCCTCGGCCTGCGCCAGCACCAGGTGCGCATCGCTCTGCGGCACCGAGAAGAACCATTTGTGTCCCACCAGCCGGTAAGCTTCCCCCGTGCCCCGTACTGCCAGCGGGTTGGCGGTGGTGGTATTGCTCAATACGTCGGAACCGCCCTGCTTTTCTGTCATCCCCATGCCAATCAACAAACCGCGCTTTTGCCCACCGGGCAGCAAATGCGCATCGTAACGGTCGGAAAGCAGCGGCGTCAGCCAGGGTTGGAATTCTGCAGGTAATGAGCGCTGCAGCAGTGGAATGGCGCCAAAAGTCATGGTCACCGGACACAGGGTGCCGGCTTCGACCTGGGCATGCAGTACAAAGCGCGCGGCGCGTGCCACGAACGAACCAATGCGGGCATCCTCCTGCCACGGCAGGTTATGCACCCGGTTGGCAATCAGCCCCTGCATCAGGATATGCCAGGCGGGATGGAAACGGACATCGTCCAACCGCTGGCCAGTGGCATCATAGCGCAGCAGCTCCGGCGGATTGGCATTGGCCAGTCGCCCCAGCTCCAGTGACTCCTGGGTGCCCAACTGTTGGCCCAGCGAGGCCAGCACCTCGACATCCCAACCGGCTTGTTCGCGCTGTACCGCTTCATGCAGCGGCGTATCGGACAGGAACAAATTACTGTTCCCCAGTGGCTTCGGCTGATTAAAAACGGTGTGTGTATTCCAGACCATGGGCTTGCTCCCTGATAAAAGCGTCAGGAGTAATTATGGTCGTCAGGGGGATTTCTGCCGCAGGTAAGATCACAGGGTGGGAATTGAGAAAGTAATAAGGGCGCAAAATTCTGCGCCCTTACCGGTAAATCAGCTGCGCTGACGCACCGCTTCAAACAGACAGATGCCAGTGGCGACTGAAACGTTCAGTGAAGATACCGTGCCTGCCATCGGGATGCTGATCAACTCATCGCAGTGCTCGCGAGTCAGGCGACGCATGCCTTCGCCTTCCGCGCCCATCACCAGCGCCATTGGGCCGGTCATTTTGCTCTGGAACAAGGTGTGGTCGGCTTCGCCGGCAGTGCCGACGACCCAGACGTTCATTTCCTGCAGCAAACGCAGGGTTCGCGCCAGGTTGGTCACGCGAATCAACGGAACGTTTTCCGCCGCGCCGCAGGCCACTTTCTTGGCCGTGGCATTCAGCTGGGCAGAACGATCGCGCGGAACAATGACCGCGTGTACACCAGCCGCATCGGCGCTGCGAAGACAGGCCCCGAGGTTGTGCGGGTCAGTCACGCCATCCAGCACCAGCAGGAACGGCGTATCCACGCTTTCAAGCAACTTCGGCAAGTCATTTTCCTGATACTGACGCCCTTCGCGCACCCGGGCGATAATGCCCTGATGCACCGCGCCCTCGACTTTCTCATCCAGCCACTGGCGGTTTGCCACCTGGATCACAATGCCGGTCGCTTCCAGCTCGGCAATCAGCGGCTGCAAGCGGCGATCGTCACGCCCTTTGAGGATAAACACTTCCAGGAAGCGTTGCGGATCGTTGTCTAACAGGGCCTTGACGGCATGAATACCGTAAATAATTTCGCTCATGATGCTCTTTTAACTGTGCGGCTGGCGTATGCCAGCCGGTGATAATGACGTGTGGCAGATTAAGCCTGCTCAGCACCTTTCTTCTTGCCGGCGCGTTTGGCCTTGGTCGCCGACGCTATTTTCCGGGTTTTGTCGGACACTTTCTTGGCTTTCGCCTTTTTGTCTTTCTTCACCTTGTCAGCGGGTTTGGCTTCGTCTTTACGGAAGGCGCTGTCAGGTTCAAAATTGGCTGGCGCTTTGCCACCACGACGTTTGCGTGGCGCAGAAGTACGGCCTGCACCGGCCCCGCCACGCAGAGTGCGTTGGCCACCATTCTTGGCACGATCGCGTTCGGTTTTGCCTTCACCACGCGGTTTGCGAGTGCTGGAGACCAGAGCGAAGTCGATTTTACGCTCGTCCATATGCACCGCTTCAACGCGGATCTCCACCGTATCACCCAGGCGATAAACCACACCGGAGGATTCGCCAATCAGACGCTGACCGATATTATCGTAGCGATAATAGTCATTATCCAGCGATGATACGTGCACCAGACCGTCGATAAACAGATCGTTCAGGCGGACGAAGAAACCAAAGCCGGTCACGCTGGCAATAATACCGCTGAACACTTCGCCAACGTGATCCTGCATAAAGTCGCATTTCAGCCAGTCGGCCACGTTACGCGTAGCTTCATCAGCACGGCGTTCGGCCATCGAACAGTGTTCGCCCAGCTGCAGCATTTCTTCAAACTCGCTGTGCCAGCCACCGGTCGGCGTCCAGCGCTCTTTCGGCTCACCGTGCTCTTTAGCCAGCTGATATTTGATCGCGCGGTGCATCGCCAGATCCGGGTAACGGCGGATCGGTGAGGTGAAGTGGCCATAAGAAGCCAGCGCCAGACCAAAGTGGCCCCGGTTTTCCGGATCGTAGACGGCCTGCTTCATGGAACGCAGCAGCATGGTTTGCAGCATTTCATGGTCAGGACGTTCGGACACTTCATCCATCAAAGTGGCGTAGTCCTTCGGCTGCGGCTTGTTGCCGCCGCCCAACGTCAGACCCAGTTCGCCCAACACGCTGCGCAATGCGGTAATGTGATCGTCGCTCGGACGATCGTGCACACGGAACAGCGCCGGCTCGTTATTCTTCTCAACGAAGCGCGCCGCGGCGACGTTCGCCATGATCATGCACTCTTCGATCAGCTTGTGGGCGTCGTTACGCACCGTTGGCTCTACGCGCTCAATACGGCGTTCGGCGTTGAAGATAAACTTGGCTTCTTCGGTTTCGAAAGCAATACCGCCACGTTCGGCACGCGCCTGATCCAGCACCTTGTACATGGTGTGCAGTTCCTCCAGGTGCTTGACCAGCGGGTGATAATGCTCACGCAGCTCCTGATCGCCCTGCAAGATGTGCCAGACTTTGTTGTAGGTTAAACGGGCATGAGAACTCATTACCGCTTCATAGAATTTGGCCGTCGACAGACGCCCCTGGGCGGAGATGGTCATCTCACACACCATACACAGGCGGTCAACCTGCGGGTTCAGCGAGCACAGGCCGTTGGACAGCACTTCCGGCAGCATCGGGATAACCTCCGACGGGAAGTACACCGAAGTCGCACGGTTACGCGCTTCGTCATCCAGCGCCGTGCGCGGGCGTACGTAGTAACTGACGTCGGCAATAGCTACCCACAGGCGCCAGCCACCGCCGCGTTTCTTCTCGCAGTAAACCGCATCATCGAAATCGCGCGCGTCTTCGCCATCAATAGTCACCAGCGGTAACTGACGCAGATCGACACGGCCTTTCTTGGCGGCTTCCGGTACCTGTTCGCTGAGGTCGGCAACCTGTTTTTCTACCTGTGGTGGCCAGACATGCGGGATCTCATGGGTGCGCAAAGCGATATCCACCGCCATGCTGGTGCCCATTTTATCGCCGAGGATCTCAACGATCTTGCCCACCGCTTTGGTACGGCGGGTCGGACGCTGGGTCAGCTCAACCACCACCATAAAGCCCATGCGCGCACCGCTGGCGGCCTCGGCAGGGATCAGGATGTCAAAGCTCAGGCGGCTGTCGTCCGGCACCACAAAGCCGGTACCGGCGTCCATAAAGAAGCGGCCGACGATTTGGCTGGTTTTTGGCACCAATACGCGGACGATACGCGCTTCACGGCGGCCCTTACGGTCTGCAGCCATTGCCTGTGCCAGCACCACATCACCGTGGATCGCCATTTTCATCTGCTCAGCTGACAGATACAGGTCGTCTTTGCTGCCTTCAATACGCAGGAAACCAAAGCCATCACGGTGGCCGATAACGGTGCCGCGCAGCAGATCAAGGCGTTCCGGCAGTGCATAGCACTGGCGGCGGGTAAAGATTAACTGACCGTCACGCTCCATCGCACGCAGACGGCGGCGCAACGCTTCTAAAGGTTCTTCACCGGTTAAATTCAGCTCTTTGGCCAGCTCTTCGCGGCTAGCCGGCGTTTCTCTTTTCGCCAGATGGGCCAGAATGAATTCACGGCTTGGGATTGGGGATTCATATTTTTCTGCTTCTCGTTCCAGGAATGGATCTTGTGACATTGCGGTTCCTCCGTTGTCATCAGCAGGGTGCCGCTGAGCCTTGTCTTCTCAGCGACGCTTTATTCGACAAGCAATAGCTTGTAGAGCGATGGATTGTCTTCGACCATATCGGCCAGCGTATGGCTGTCCAGCTCTTCAAGGAAATTCTGTACGCCCTGTTGCAGCACCAGTTTCAGGCGGCAAGCAGGGGTTATGTGGCAAAAGTTACTGCTGCAGTTAACCAGTGAGAGCGGCTCCAGCGCCCTGACGACATCGCCGAGGCGAATGGTTTCGGCCGGTTTGCCCAAACGGATGCCGCCGTTCTTACCGCGCACCGCGGTCACAAACCCAACCCGGCTTAACTGATTGATGATCTTTACCATATGGTTTCTGGACACGCCGTAGACCTCGGTAACTTCCGAGATGCTGGTCATTTTGTCCGGTGGCAGCGAGGCCATGTAGATCAACGCCCGCAGGCCGTAATCAGTAAAACTTGTTAACTGCACATCTACCTCTGGGTATCATTTTACCCGTCTGATACGCCGATTTTCGGCATTATTCAAAAGATTACTTATTGGATAATAAACCAGCCAGAGAGTTCGCCGCTAATTATTTAGCGTATCTCGGGCTCTGGACAGGTTAAAGAAAGGATTTTTCGAAGTGAAACCGCAACCGGGGAGAAAAATGATAAAAACAAACCGGGACATTGCCCGGTTTGTTTTACTGCAGCAAGGCCAGATTATGCGTCGAACGGGTCGCGCAGGATCATGGTTTCGCTACGGTCTGGGCCAGTAGAGATAATGTCTACCGGTACGCCAGTCAGCTCTTCAATGCGCTTGATGTAGTTCAGCGCCGCCTGTGGCAGTTTGCTGTGTTCTTTCACGCCAAAGGTGGTGTCGCTCCAGCCCGGCATGCTTTCGTAGATTGGCTCGATACCTTCCCAACCTTCAGCCGCCAGCGGAGTGGTGGTCATTTCGCGGCCGTCAGGCATGCGGTAACCCACGCAGATCTTCACTTCTTTCAAGCCATCCAGCACGTCCAGCTTGGTCAGGCAGAAGCCGGACAAGGAGTTGATCTGTACTGAGCGGCGAACCGCTACCGCGTCCAGCCAGCCGGTACGACGACGACGACCCGTAGTGGCGCCGAACTCGTTACCCTGCTTGCACAGGAACTCACCGGTTTCGTCGAACAGCTCAGTTGGGAACGGACCTGCACCCACGCGGGTGGAGTAGGCTTTAACGATGCCCAGCACGTAATCCACGTAACGCGGACCAATACCTGAACCGGTAGCAACGCCGCCAGCAGTGGTGTTGGAGGAGGTCACGTACGGATAGGTACCGTGGTCGATATCCAGCAGGGTGCCTTGCGCGCCTTCGAACATGATCAGATCGCCACGCTTGCGCGCGCCGTCCAGCAGTTCGGACACATCAACAACCATGGCGGTCAGGATATCGGCGATAGACAGCACGTAATCCAAAGTCGCCTGGTAATCAACGGCTTCAACTTTGTAGTAGTTGACCAACTGGAAGTTATGATAATCAACGATTTCCTTCAGCTTAACGGCGAAGGTTTCTTTGTTGAACAGGTCGCTAACGCGCAGACCGCGGCGAGCAACTTTATCTTCGTAAGCCGGGCCAATACCGCGACCGGTGGTGCCGATGGCTTTCGCGCCACGTGCTTTCTCGCGCGCGTTATCCAGCGCAACGTGATAAGGCAGGATCAGCGGGCAGGCTTCGGACAGTAACAGACGTTCGCGTACCGGGATGCCGCGCGCTTCGAGTTCACCCATTTCTTTCATCAATGCGTCGGGAGCCAGAACCACACCGTTGCCGATGATGCTGGTCACGTTTGCACGCAGAATGCCTGAAGGAATCAAATGAAGGACGGTTTTTTCACCGTTAATAACCAGAGTGTGGCCAGCGTTATGGCCCCCTTGGTAGCGCACTACATATTGAGCCCGTTCGGTCAGCAGGTCTACGACCTTGCCCTTACCTTCGTCACCCCATTGAGTGCCCAGTACGACGACGTTCTTACCCATTTTAAAAATCACCGGTTGCTTAAAAATGGATTCTACCACCGTAATTCGTGAGTTTCAGCACTTTTAGCATAGGGTTGCATATTTTTTAGGCTAAACTTTAAACCCCTGCGTGTGTACGCAACATGTAGTAGATCACGCAGCCCGCAACCACTATTCCACCGCCAAATCGACGCAGTGTCGCGTCAGGAAACTGGGTCATCGCCAGTATCATTTTACGCCAGGCCTGCGGGAACAACATCGGGCCCAAGCCTTCCAGCACCAAAACCAGCCCAAGTGCCAGCCAGATCGTTGAATTCATCAGTGACTCCCAAAAAGAAAGGGCCCGCGTTTAAACGGGCCCTCGATCATTAACCTGTCGTGGTTACTTGCGCACGGAATCAGGCGACTTCATGTAGCGGAAGAAATCGCTGTCCGGGCTCAGTACCATCACGTCCTGGTTACTGCTGCTGAAGCTGGTTTCATAAGCACGCAGGCTACGGATGAAGGCGTAGAAGTCCGGATCCTGGCTGAATGCGTTAGCAAACAGTTTGGCCGCTTCGGCATTACCGTCACCACGAGTGATACGCGCCGTACGTTCGGCTTCTGCCAGGGTACGAGTCACTTCATAGTCTGCAGTCGCGCGCAGCTTCTCAGCCTCTTCCTGACCCTGTGAACGGTGACGACGGGCTACCGCTTCACGCTCGGCGCGCATACGCTGGTAGATTGCATCAGACACTTCGGCCGGCAGGTTGATCTGCTTGATACGCACGTCGATCACTTCGATACCCAATGCCGCCATGCTGTTCGGGTTAACCTTCGGCAGTTTGCCGGTGGTTTCCTTTTCAACACGCGCCGCCGCAGAGGCGATAGCGTCATCGGCTTCGGTGGTCGCCACTTCCTGGTCATCACCCACGGTACCGGTGTTCAGCGCGTCACGTACATCGGACATCAGCTTGCCGCGCGAGTCGGTTACGATGTCTTTCACATCCAGACGACCAATCTCGGAACGCAGACGGTCACTGAATTTACGTTTCAGCAGCACTTCGGCCTGTGAAACATCACCGCCGCCGGTTGCCAGGTAGTAACGGCTGAAATCGCTGATACGCCATTTCAGGTAAGAATCGACGATCAGGTCTTTCTTCTCGCTGGTAACAAAGCGGTCAGCCTGGTTGTCCATAGTCTGGATACGTGCGTCCAGCGTTTTCACTGACTCAATGAACGGGATCTTGAAGTGCAGACCCGGCGCATATACCAGCGGCTTATTGTCGCTGTCACGCAGTACCTTGCCAAAACGCAGCACGATGCCACGCTGACCTTCCTGAACCACGAACAGAGAGGCGTACAACGCCACCAGCACCGCGAGGACGATTACTACAAAAGACTTACGCATTGATTATTCTCTCCCTACGCGAGTGGTGTCGTCACGCTGTGCATTAGCCCGGCGCTGGTCCATGACCGAGCCGTTGCTGGTGCGCTGGCTGCTGGAGCTGGCGCCGCTGTTGGCAGATGTACCCGGGTTGAGACGAATCAGGCTGGTGTCTTTACTGCCGTCAGCTGCCGCGCCGGCTTGGCCACGCAGCATTTGATCCAGTGGCAACACCATCAGATTGTTGCCTTTGTCATTCACCAACACCTTACGGGTGTGGCTCAGGACTTTTTCCATGGTTTCGATATACAGACGCTCGCGGGTAATTTGCGGTGCAGACTTGTATTCCGGCAACAGCTTGGCAAAGCCAGCAACCTCACCCTGAGCTTCCAGGATGGTACGGTCTTTATACGCCTTGGCATCTTCTAGCAGACGCTGCGCCTGACCGTTCGCACGTGGCTGAACTTCGTTGGCGTAAGCTTCTGCCTCACGGATGTACTGCTGCTCGTTTTCACGTGCGGCAATCGCATCATCAAATGCGGCTTTTACCTCTTCCGGCGGACGAGCGGCCTGGAAGTTAACGTCCAGCAGCGTGATGCCCATGTTGTACGGACGAATAGTTTCTTCCAGTACGCGTTGGGTATCGCTACGCACGATAGTACGGCCTTCGGTCAGGATCTTGTCCATGGTGTACTTGCCGATAACGCCACGCAGGGCGCTGTCAGTAGCCTGGCTCAGGCTGTCGTCGGCATTGGTCACGCTGAACAGATACGCTTCCGGATTGGTCACACGGTACTGCACGTTCATTTCTACGCGCACCACGTTCTCATCGGAGGTCAGCATCACGCCAGAAGCGGCCAGTTCACGCACCGATTCCACGTTGACCGGACGAACTTCATCGATGAAGGTCGGTTTCCAGTTCAAACCCGGCTGTACCAGGTGACTGAACTTGCCAAAACGAGTCACGACACCGCGCTCGGCTTCTTTGATGGTGTAGAAGCCGCTAGCGGCCCAAATCACCACCACCGCAACCGCGGCGATACCGATAATACGACCGCTGAGGCCAGGACCCGAGGTGCCCGTGCCGCCGCTGTTATTGCCGTTGGAGCCTTTGCCCCCGCCCAAGCCACTCAATTTCTTGCTCAGCTTGCGGAAGATATCGTCCAAATCAGGTGGCCCTTGATCGCGACCGCCTTTGTTATTACCGCCAGAGTTGCCGCCATTGTTATTGCTGCTCCCCCACGGGTCGCGGTCCTGTCCGTTATTACCGGGCTGATTCCACGCCATGTTTTAGCTCCATATTCTGTGATTGGGTACTTCAGGCTTACGCGAAGCTCAAATGTAACAGGATATGATCATACTATAAAGTTAATCAGATCCTGTTCCTGTTTGCAGAGGCGACGCCATTCGACGATGGGCATACGCACCACCACGCCAATGCTGCCGTCTTCTTCGTTCCACTCTTTCTCAATTGCCTGAAGCTGGTAAAAACGGCTACGAAGACGGCCTGCCTCTGGCGGTAAGCGCAGCTCATAATGCGCGATTTCCCCCGATAAGCGCTCCGTCAACGCCTGATACAGCAACGGGATACCTTCACCGCTGGCGGCGGACAGCCACACCCGGATCGGTAAGTTTTCATCGTTGCGGTCGATACGCGGAACAAAATCATCCAGCATATCTATTTTGTTCATCACTAACAGTGTAGGGATCTCATCCGAGTCAATCTCTGCCAGCACGGTATTTACCGCTTCAATGTTTTCATCGACACGGGTATCCGCGGCGTCGATTACATGTAACAGCAAAGAGGCCTGACGCGTTTCTTGCAGCGTTGCCTTGAAGGCGGCCACCAGATCGTGCGGCAGGTGCCGGATAAAGCCTACGGTATCCGCCAACACGGTATCGCCCACATCGGCCACATCAATGCGCCGCAAGGTTGGATCCAGGGTGGCAAATAGCTGGTCTGCAGCATAGACATCCGCAGACGTTATTCGATTAAACAGGGTGGATTTACCGGCGTTGGTGTATCCCACCAGCGATACGGTTGGCACTTCAGCACGGGTACGCGCACGTCGGCCCTGTTCACGCTGCTTAGCTACCCGCTCCAGGCGGCGTAGGATCAAGCTAATACGATCGCGTAACAGACGACGGTCGGTCTCTAACTGGGTTTCCCCTGGCCCGCGCAGGCCAATCCCCCCTTTTTGACGCTCAAGGTGCGTCCAGCCACGAACCAAACGCGTGGCGATGTGACGCAACTGCGCCAGCTCTACCTGCAGCTTACCTTCATGGGTACGGGCACGCTGGGCAAAGATGTCTAGAATCAACCCGGTGCGATCGATCACCCGGCATTCGCACAGGCGTTCAAGGTTTCTCTCTTGCGCCGCAGAAAGGGAGTGATCAAACAGGACAACAGATGCGCCACTGGCTTTTACCGCATCTGCAATTTCTTCGGCCTTTCCTTCACCGACAAAGTACTTGGGATGTGGGGCTTTGCGGCTACCAGTCACCACTTGCAAAGCTTCGACACCCGCAGAGGACACCAGGGATTCGAACTCACTGAGATCTTCTGTATCTTTGTCTTGCGAGAAATAGATATGAACCAGGACGGCCTGCTCACCGGCTTCATAACGGTCAAACAAGCTTGCAACCTCTCAAACGGGAACCCGTGAGTTTGGGGGACATAAACAGCCCACGGCTGCTTATGCTCCCCGTCATGGTTGACTCGCAACGCGCTTTATTCAGCGTCATCGCTTTCCTGCTGCGGCTGTTGCGGCGCAGACGGGTTGTTACCATGGTGATAATTACTGGTGCCGCCGCTCGGAGTATTGCTATGGTGCGAAACCGGGCGTGACGGGACAACGGTAGAGATAGCGTGCTTATAAACCATCTGGCTCACCGTGTTTTTCAACAGGATGACAAACTGGTCAAAAGACTCAATCTGGCCTTGCAGCTTAATACCATTCACCAAATAAATAGAAACCGGAACACGTTCACGACGCAATGCGTTCAGGAACGGATCTTGCAAAGATTGCCCCTTAGCCATTCTATCTTTTCCTTATTTGCTTGTTGTTTTTAACTAAGAACCTGTCGGCTCTAAAATAAACGACCTAAAAAATTTGCGCGCTGAATACTCATCAATTGTACACAATCACTCAACCTATGCACTAACAACCTGTATTACCGAGTCCAAAGCCTCTCCCGGCTTCTCGCTGTCCAGCCAATGTACCGAGTCCCAGCCTCGTAACCAGGTCATTTGGCGCTTGGCCAACTGACGCGTTGCGCAAATACCACGATAAACCATCTCATCGTAACTAATCTCGCCAGACAAATATGACCACATCTGGCGATAACCGACACAGCGAATGGAAGGCAAATCCGTATGCAAATCACCCCGTGCAAAAAGTGCACGCGCTTCCGTTTCAAAACCTGCCGCCAACATTTGATAGTACCGCAGCTCGATACGTTGATGAATCAACTCACGGCTGGTCGGTGCTATCGCAAATTGGTGAACATGATACGGCAACGATTCACCCGAAATTTTAGTCAGTTCCGTTAAAGTTTTACCCGAAATAAAAAAAACTTCCAGTGCTCTGGACAGTCTCTGCGGATCATTCGGATGAATTCTCAATGCCGCAACCGGGTCAATCTCTTGTAACTGACGGTGTAAAACGTCCCAACCCTGCTCTGCCGCCTGCTGTTCGATGCGTTCGCGCACCGCCGGATCGGCGGGCGGCAACGGCGATAATCCTTCCAGCAACGCCTTGAAATAAAGCATGGTGCCCCCCACCAGCAGCGGGATACGCCCGGCAGCGGTAATGGCAGCCATTTCTTTCAGTGCGTCGGCACGAAAATCCGCAGCGGAGTAGGCTTCGGCAGGATCGCGTATATCAATCAGCCGATGCGGCGCCTGCGCCAATTCTTCAGCGCTCGGTTTGGCCGTGCCGATATCCATACCGCGGTAAATCAGCGCGGAATCCACGCTGATCAATTCCACAGGCAGGCGTTCACGCAGCGCGATCGCCAATGCGGTTTTGCCCGAGGCGGTCGGCCCCATGATAAAAATAGCCGGGGGACGTGGTGTCATTTCAGTTTCAATCATGCCTAAGTGCTGCCAGTGCAGCCTGTAAATCAACAGGTTGTAAAAGTCCGCTCGGTGGTGATTTGACCAGCTGCGGGCAAAGTCGTTCAACGTCGGTCAACAATTGTATCGCTTGCGAGGTGTTCCATTGCTCATGTTCGCTCCCTAAATGGCGGGCGAACCAGGTAGCCAATACCGCGGGCGACATCTCCTGATGCTCGGCCAAGTAGCCTAACAGTTCGGGTATCAGTTTTTGTAAATTTTGTTGGCGTAATGGTAAAGGTACTGCGCGCAGCGTCACACGCCCATGATCTGCCTGCAGATCCAGCCCCATTTTTACCAGCAACGGCTGATGGTGCACACAGGCAACCGCCTCTTGCTTGTTCAACGTCAGCTTGATCGGGATCAGCAGCGGCTGAGGCCGCAAACCTTCTGGCGAAGGATTGAGTTGCGCCTGGCGCAGCCAGCGTTCGGCCACTGGCAGATTAAGCAACATCAATTGCTGACGGTTTTCAATCAGCGCATAGCAGGGAGGGTGGATCATCAGCACCCGGCCGAAACTGTGCTGACTGCCGGCCAGCGGCGTTTCCTGCTCGGTTTTTACCGGAGGGAACAGCGGCTGTTTCGGTGTTTCTTGCCGTAGAGGCTCAGCCGCCGGAGTGGCCTGCAACAGTTTGCTGTACAGCTCACCTTCACGTTTCTGATAACCACTGCCCGAATGATAAGCCGGTTGTGGCGCACGCTCACGCGCGACGGCAGGTTCGGTCGATGCGGTTTCGCGGCGCGGTGCCGGCTGCGAGAAATGGTTGCCACCGGCGGCGACGCGGTTTTCCGGCTGCCAGACTGGTGCAGATGGCTGATCTGTTTCCTCGGCCAGCGGCAGTGGTGCATTGCCAACCTGCTGCAATACGGTGGTTACCGCCTGATAGATAAAGTCGTGCACCAGCCGCGCCTGATGGAAACGCACTTCGTGCTTGGCCGGATGGACATTCACGTCCACCTGATGCGGATCAACCTCGAGATACAGCACATAAGCCGGCTGCTGGTCGTCTTTCAGTTGATCCTGATAGGCCTGGCGGATGGCGTGATTGATCAAACGATCGCGCATCATGCGGCTGTTGACGTAACAATATTGCATTTCGCCCAGTTGGCGCGCGCCAGCAGGATCGGCCACCCAACCGCGAATGGTCAGATCACCGTGCTGCCAGGATATGTTCAATGCATGCTGTAAAAAAGCCGGTCCACAAATGCTGCCCAGGCGACGCTCGTACTGGCTTTCATCTTTCGCCGCACGATACTGGCGCATCAGTTTGCCATTGTGGCTGAGGTTAATTGCCACATCGAAGCGTGCCAGCGCAATGCGTCGCACCACTTCATCGATATGGCCGAATTCGGTTTTCTCGGTGCGCATAAATTTGCGCCGCGCCGGGGTGTTGTAGAACAGATCCAAAACTTCCAGCGTGCTGCCTGTCGGGTGCGCCGCCGGCTTGACCGTTACTGCCTGGTCACGGCCTTCGGCATAAGCCTGCCAGGCTTCGTTTTGTTCTGCGGTGCGAGAAGTGAGAGTCAAACGGGAAACCGAGCTGATGCTGGCTAAAGCTTCACCGCGAAAGCCGAGGCTGACAATGGCTTCCAAATCGTCGAGGGTGCTGATTTTACTGGTGGCGTGACGGGCCAGCGCCAGAGCCAAATCATCCTTGCCAATACCGCAGCCGTTATCACGGATGCGAATCAGCTTGGCGCCACCGCGTTCGATATCAATATCAATGCGCGTCGCCCCGGCATCCAGACTGTTTTCCACCAGTTCCTTGACCACAGACGCGGGGCGCTCGACCACTTCACCGGCGGCAATCTGGTTGGCAAGCTGGGGCGGTAACACCTGGATGGGCATGCTGACTCCTGTAATGTGGGCACTAGGCCTGCGGAATGGTCAGCGTCCGATCCAGCGGCGCGACGTCCGACTTCAGTTTATTCACGCGTTTCAGGTCGCTAACGCTGACACCATAACGACTGGCAATAGATGTCAAAGTATCACCGCGGGTCACTTTATGCTTCGACGGCTTCTTCACGCTGGGCTTGGCCTTGGCGACCGTGCTGGCAGCGGCAGTTTTACCCGCCGGTACTTTGAGGCGCTGGCCGACCCACACGCCATCCTTCTTCAGCTTGTTCAGCTCACGCAACGCCGCCATGGTGGTGCCATAGCTGTCGGCGATACCGGAGAGCGTTTCCGCCCGTTTCACTACGTGAATCTGTGTTTTACCGCTAATGCGGCTGCTGCCGGCCGTACTGACGATCGGTGCAGGCTGACTGACGTCTGGTGTTGAGGAGTTAACCGCCGCTGCGACGTCCAGCGGTCGGTTTTCCACCTTTGGGTCGGCTTGTAGCGGATGCGCCAGGAAATAACTGCGCAGGCCGTTATGGATCGCCTTGGCAATTTTTTCCTGATACGCGCTACTGCCGAGCAGCCGCTCCTCCGTGCTATTACTGATAAATCCTGTTTCCACCAGCAATGATGGAATGTCCGGCGAACGCAACACGCCAAGGCTGGCATGTTCCGGACGACGTTTATGCAATGAACCGACGCTCTGCAACTGCTGCAAGACTTTAACCGCGACATCGTAACCCACGCGTTGCGAGTGACCGAACTGCAGATCCAGCACCGCCTGGCTCAGGTAAGGGTCCGCCTGGCTGTTGGCCAGCAGATCACCCGCCCCACCCAGTAATTCAGACTGTTTCTCATGCTGTTCCAGCCAGCCCGCCATCTCACTGTTGGCACGGCGGTTGGACAACACCCAAACCGAGGCCCCGTTGGCACTGCGGTTTGGTGCAGCATCGGCGTGAATGGAGATCAGCACGTTTGCGCCCTGCTTACGCGCCACGTCGGAACGTCCCATCACCGAGATGAAGTAGTCGCCATTACGCGTTAAGACCGGTTTGAACTGAGGATCGGCATCCAGCAACGCCTGCAGGCGACGAGCGATGGCAATAGTGACATTTTTCTCTTTCAGGCCGTTCGGCCCGATGGCACCCGGATCCTGACCGCCGTGACCGGCATCAATCGCCACCACCACCCGATCGCCGGAACCTGCGGAAACACGGCTGCTGCGCGGCGTAACTTCCGATGCGGTACCTGCAACCACGGTTGGCTTATTGGTGAAGGGGTTCGAACCGCTCGGCGCTTTACGCACCGGGACTGGCTCAGGCTCAGGTTCACTCACCACCGGCGCTTTACGCACTGGCTGGCTCACGGCCACCGGAGCAGGCACCGGCACCGGGGCTTTACGCACGACATTTGTATTCGCACGGCCTTCCGCGGCAATGGTAAACACCACGGTATAGATACTGCCGCTCTGGCGTGTCGCCACCCGGGTCTTCGCGCGCTGGGTCAGATCAAACACCAACCGCACGCTCTGGGCATCTTTCGGCGTACTGGAGCGAATGCTTTTCACCAGGTTTTGTCCGCTAAAATTCAGCGGCAGACCGCCAACTTTGCCCTTCTGGTTAACGTCCAGGACCACCCGGTCAGGTCCGTGCAAAGGGAAGAAGGCATAATCCGGCGGGCCATTGAAGCTCACCGAAACCGTAGCTTCGCGCTGGGCATTGGTGACTTTAATATCAGACAGCGACGATGCCGCCAGCGCACTGGCCGCACCCAAGGGCCCCAATACGGCGATCAGGGCGATTACGAGTAGTTTTCTCAACGCATACGTCATTGCGGCGTCATTCCTGTGGCCCGTGAATACGGTCTAAAAGCTGGCTGCCGTAGGCGGAAACCGCCTGAATTTTTGCCTCTCGCCCCTGATCCTGATAGCTGAGATGCAGTTCCAGATCCGGCTCCGGCAATACGCCCGTGCCCTGCTGTGGCCATTCCACCAGGCAAATGGCATCCTGCGCAAAATAATCGCGAATACCCATAAATTCGAGTTCTTCCGGATCGGCTAAGCGATACAGATCAAAATGGTACACCGCCAGCGGTTGCAGCGCATACGGCTCCACCAGCGTGTAAGTTGGGCTTTTAACGTTGCCCGGATGCCCCAATGCCTGCAGAAAACCACGGCTGAAGGTGGTTTTACCGGCCCCCAGGTCACCGTAAAGATAAATGACGCTGGCACGATCGCAGGCCTTAGCCAAGACGGCACCCAATGCGACTGTCGCTGCCTCATCCGGCAGAGGTAAAACGAGTTCTTTCATTCGATAGTTTCTATTTATGCCAACTCAGGATTAACGTAATAAGGAATTTCAGGCAGTAAATCACTCGCCAGCATCCCCCTGATTCCTTGTCTTGCCGCCACGCGATCGGCAGCTGCACCATGCACCACACATCCGGCACAGGCTGCATCATACAGCGAGAGCTTTTGTCCCAGCAAACCACCGATGATGCCCGACAGGACATCGCCCATCCCGCCTGAGGCCATACCGGCATTGCCGACGTCGGCGATCGCCATTTGACCTTGCCGATCGGCGATCAGCGTGCCGGCGCCTTTCAGCACGGCTACGCCGCCGTATTGCGCCACCAGGTTACGCACTGCAAGTAAGCGATCACTCTCAATCTCGGCGGTGTGGCATCCCAGCAGGCGTGCCGCCTCCCCAGGATGCGGGGTAATTACACGATTCTGACGCTTCTCGGGATTTAATGCCAGTAAGTTAAGCGCATCCGCGTCCCATAACGCCGGTTTATCACTGGCTTGCAATATTTTCAGCGCATTCCTACCCCATTCTCCCTGGCCCAATCCTGGGCCCACGACCAGCACATCTGCCCACCCGAGTGCCTGCTGCAGCGTCTCGTCACTCAAAGGCTGTACCATCAGCTCAGGTCTGGCGGTCAGCAAGGGTCCGACATGCTCAATGTGAGTAAGTACTCGCACTAATCCGGCACCGCTGCGTAAGGCCGCTTCTGCCGCCATGCGTATCGCGCCGCCAAAGCCGTGATCGCCACCGACCACCAGCAGCCGCCCTTGTTCACCTTTATGTGAGCAGGGACGACGCGGTTTCAGCCACTGGGGCAAGGATTCGGCAGTAAGCCGCTGAATCTGTGTCGGTTGCTTCGCCAACCAGCCAGATAATCCTAGCCTACTCTGGTGAAGTTGCCCGACCCAGTCACGGGCCTGACCGGTCAATAAGCCCGGTTTGAGGGCGATAAACGTCATAGTGTGCCTGGCGCGGATCACCGCCCCAGGCGCAGCGCCGCTTTCAGCCAACAGGCCAGAGGGAATGTCGAGTGCGATAACCGGTGCGGGGTGGCGATTAGCGGTTTCAATCAGGGCATGGTATGGCGCTCGTGGTGCGCTGCTCAACCCGGTGCCAAGCAGGCCGTCGATAATCAGGTCGATGCTCTCCGGCCAACGGCTCTCAGCCGGAAGAATTTCGCCGCCAGCAGCCAGCCAGGCCTGCCGTGCTTCGGCAGCCTCAGGCGGCAGTGGGCGCGTGCCTTCGCAGGCGATCAGACTGACCTTGACACCAGCCGCCGCTGCCAGCCTGGCGACCACGTAACCGTCACCGCCATTGTTGCCATGACCGCACAGCACCAGCCAGTGGTGGCCGGCCGGGTATTGGTCAAGCGCCAGGGTATAAGCGGCCTCTCCGGCACGTTGCATCAGTTGGTATAGTGAAATACCTTGCGAGGCGGCGGCGCTGGCTTCCGCACGCCGGATCCAGTCCGCAGACCAGACAGAGTGTGATAAACTGTCAGAGTATTGTTTTTCACTGTGGCCCGTCATGACTCACCCCCTCGATCTCAATCAGCTAGCCCAACATATCAAGCAATGGGGCCAATCGCTAGGATTCCAGCAGGTAGGCATCTGCGACACCGATCTCAGCGCGGAAGAGCCTAAACTACAGGCCTGGCTGGACAAACAATACCACGGCGAAATGGAATGGATGGCGCGCCACGGCATGCTGCGCGCCCGGCCTCATGAACTGCTGCCCGGCACGCTGCGAGTCATCAGCGTGCGCATGAACTACCTGCCGGCCAAAGCGGCCTTTGCCAGCACATTACAAAACCCTGAATTGGGCTATGTCAGCCGCTATGCGCTGGGGCGGGACTATCACAAACTGCTGCGCCAACGGCTGAAAAAGCTCGGCGACCAGATCCAGGCCTATTGCGGTGAGCTAAATTTTCGCCCTTTTGTTGACTCCGCACCGGTGATGGAACGCGCCTTGGCCTCCAAGGCCGGGATTGGCTGGGTTGGTAAACACTCACTTATTCTCAATCGCGAAGCCGGTTCCTGGTTCTTTCTCGGCGAACTGCTGATCGATCTGCCCCTGCCGGTAGACAAGCCGCAACAGGAACAATGTGGCCGCTGTGTCGCCTGTATCACCACCTGCCCGACCGGTGCCATCGTCGCGCCCTACACCGTGGACGCCCGACGCTGCATCTCCTACCTCACCATCGAACTGGAGGGCGCGATCCCGGAAGAGTTCCGCCCACTGTTAGGCAACCGTATTTACGGCTGCGATGATTGCCAACTGATCTGCCCGTGGAACCGTTTCTCACAGCTCACAGACGAAGATGACTTCAGCCCACGAGCTGCGTTGCATGCGCCGCAACTGATTGAACTGTTCGATTGGACGGAAGAGAAATTCCTGCGCATTACCGAAGGGTCCGCTATCCGGCGAATCGGCCATTTGCGCTGGTTGCGTAATATTGCCGTGGCATTAGGCAATGCCCCTTATCAGGATGCGATAGTCATTGCGCTGCGCTCCCGGTTGGAACAGGACGCCATGCTGGACGAACATATTCATTGGGCGCTGGAGCAGCAGTTGGGACGGCGCGAGGCACAGGGTATAGAAGTACAGACAACGCAGAAAAAACGATTGATTCGGGCTGTGGAAAAAGGATTACCGAGGGATGCCTAAACCCTTGCTTCCGGGCCCAACAGTCACTCTGTGGATTTGTGCATAAAAATAAAAATGCTTTGTCTTTCAACTGCAACAAAAAGAGCAAGTGATCGGTATAACGTTTTTCGATAAATAAAAATGCTTACGAATCAATGCAATAAATATTTCATTTCTGTGGCGTTGATTTTTTGAGCTGAGGGTATTATGTACGCTACCTGTGGATAAGTCTGTTCACAACATTTCGACAGGGTATGTATAACGGGACAAGAAGCCGCGCCGATAAAGGCGTTGGACTAAGTTAAACCGAAGATAAAATTGGAGCGGGAAACGAGACTCGAACTCGCGACCCCGACCTTGGCAAGGTCGTGCTCTACCAACTGAGCTATTCCCGCATTGAGATGCTTGTGCATCCGGCCATCAAACAACAACATGGCCTTTGAATTTTTTGGAGCGGGAAACGAGACTCGAACTCGCGACCCCGACCTTGGCAAGGTCGTGCTCTACCAACTGAGCTATTCCCGCGTCGCATGGGTACTACTTGATACTTTTTTTATTCATCACGCCACATAAAGCAGCATTGTTGAATTTGGAGCGGGAAACGAGACTCGAACTCGCGACCCCGACCTTGGCAAGGTCGTGCTCTACCAACTGAGCTATTCCCGCCCGGCGTAACGATGTCGGAACTAAACGAAATTCTTCATCGGTACGGGGTGCGCATTATACGAGAAATCCTTTCTGCCGCAAGCCCCTGAAAGCAAAAAAACACGTTTTTTGTTTGATTGCCGATTAAAGCGCCAAACTGGCTAATTAAGCGGCGGGATCGGCCGCTTTTGACAAGACGACCCCGGTAAAGGGGCCGTGCATCCATTACAACTTAATGAAATGCTCACGGTAATAGGCCAATTCGCCCACCGACTCACGGATATCATCCATTGCCTGATGAGTGCCCTGCTTTTTAAAACCGCTGAGAATTTCCGGCTTCCAACGACGCGCCAGCTCTTTCAAAGTACTGACGTCCAGATAGCGGTAATGGAAGTAGGCTTCCAGCTCAGGCATATAACGGGACAGGAAACGGCGGTCCTGGCCCACACTGTTACCGCAGATCGGTGATTTACCTGCCGGCACCCACTGCTGCAGGAAGGCAATGGTGGCCAGCTCGGCAGCATGATCATCGAATTGGCTGGCCTTCACCCGCTCCACCAACCCACTGCCGGTATGAGTGCGCACGTTCCAGTCATCCATCAGGCCAAGCTGCTCATCGGATTGATGCACGGCGATCACCGGCCCTTCCGCAAGAATGTTCAGATTGGCGTCAGTGACCAATGTAGCGATCTCGATGATACGATCGCGTTCAGGATCCAATCCGGTCATCTCCAGATCGATCCAAATCAGGTTATTTTCGTTTCCTGTCATGATATTTCCTGCGTAAAAGCCAAAAGATAAACAAACTGCAGACAAGGCGGCGACCAGCGCTGGCTACTTGCCGACGGAGGTCCGCTGCGCGTAGCGGCTAACAACGGTTATTTAATATAAAATAGCGTGTATCATAGTCGTTTTGGTCGCCATGAGCGATAAAGCGGATTCAAGTGAGGCGCAGTGAGCAAGAACAAACTGTCCAAAGGTCAAGAACGCCGCGTGCAGGCGAACCATCAACGTCGCCTGAAACGCACTGATAAGAAACCGGAATTGGATGATTCCCAGCTGGGCGAGCCGCAAGACGGCATCGTCATCAGCCGTTTCGGCATGCACGCCGACGTTGAAGCCGCGGATGGCACCCAGCACCGCTGCAATATCCGCCGGACATTGCGTTCGCTGGTGACCGGCGATCGCGTAGTGTGGCGCCCAGGCGTCGGCACCCATGCAGGGGTCAAAGGCATCGTCGAGGCCGTGCATGAACGCACTTCCGTCCTGAATCGTCCCGACATTTACGACGGCGTGAAACCCATCGCCGCCAATATCGATCAGATCGTCATCGTTTCCGCGATCCTGCCAGAGCTGTCACTGAATATGATCGACCGCTACCTGGTGGCTTGTGAAACGCTGGAGGTCGAACCGCTGATCGTGCTGAACAAAATCGATCTGCTGGATGCCGAAGCACGCAAGCACGTCGACGGCATGATGGATATCTATCGCCATATCGGCTATCGGGTGCTGGAAGTCTCCAGCCAGACGCGTGAAGGCATGGAGGCGTTTGAACAAGCGCTGGTTGATCGCATCAGTATCTTTGCCGGCCAGTCCGGGGTGGGTAAATCCAGCCTGTTGAATGCTCTGCTGCCACCGAGCGATAAGCAAATTCTGGTAAATCAGGTTTCCGATGTCTCAGGCCTCGGGCAACATACCACCACCGCCGCGCGGCTGTACCATTTCCAGCACGGCGGCGATGTGATCGATTCACCGGGTGTGCGTGAATTTGGTCTGTGGCATCTGGAGCCGGAACAAGTGACTCAAGCCTATGTCGAATTCCGTGACTATTTGGGCGGTTGCAAATTCCGCGACTGCCGCCACGACACCGACCCAGGCTGCGCCATCCGCGGAGCGATGGAGAAAGGCGATATCGCGAAAGAGCGTTTTGAAAACTACCATCGCATTCTGGAAAGCATGGCATCCGTGAAGGTTCGCAAGAACTTTACCGACGCCGCAGGCTGATAATACCGGGCGGCGTTGACTGTGGCGGAGCCACGGTTACAATGCGCGCCCTTTACCCCGATTCACGAGGTTAATGTGCTGGATAGCATCAAAATTAAATTGCAGTATTGGTTACCCAAGCTGGCGCTGACCCGTCTGGCTGGCTGGGGCGCGGATAAAAAAGCCGGTTGGCTGACCCAGTTGGTACTGAAGGCATTCGCCCGTTACTACCGTGTGAATATGCAAGAGTCGCAACACCCAGAGCTGAGTTCTTACGCCAGCTTCAACGAATTCTTTGTGCGCCCGCTGCGTGATGGCGTGCGTCCTATCATCAGCGATGCCAACTGGCTGGCGCTGCCTGCCGACGGTGCGATTAGCCAACTCGGCCCAATCAACGACGACCAGATTTTCCAGGCAAAAGGCCATTACTACAGCCTGGAAGCACTGCTGGCCGGCAACTACATGCTGGCCGAGCCGTTCCGCAATGGCCTGTTCGCCACCACTTACCTGGCACCGCGTGATTATCACCGCGTGCATATGCCGTGCGACGGCGTGCTGCGCGAAATGATTTACGTCCCGGGCGACCTGTTTTCCGTCAACCCGCTGACTGCCGCCAACGTGCCAAATCTGTTTGCCCGCAATGAGCGTGTGATCTGCGTATTCGATACCGCCATCGGCCCCATGGTGCAAATCCTGGTGGGTGCCACCATCGTTGGCAGCATCGAAACCGTCTGGGCCGGCACCGTTACGCCACCGCGCGAAGGGATCATCAAACGCTGGACCTATCCGGCAGAAGGCACTGAAGGCGCTATCGCACTGGAGAAAGGGGCAGAAATGGGCCGCTTCAAGCTGGGCTCAACGGTCATCAACCTGTTTACCCCAGGCAGCGTGCAGTTTGCCCCGCAGTTGAACAACGGCACCGTAACCCGCATGGGCGAGGCCTTCGCAGAAATCCCGGCTGTACCTGCCGCCGCACAAACACCGCAGATCTAAGGGAATTGATACTGTGCGCCTGATTATCACGCTATTGCTCGGTTGTTTATTGTCTCAATCGGTGCTGGCCGCCACGGTGCCTACCGAAAATCAGCTTAAACAGGAGCTGAAGCAGGTAGAGAGCACCAAGAACGCGCCTAATCAGGCGGAAACCACTGAGGCGCTGCAGAGCGCCCTTAACTGGTTATCGGAACGCAAAGAATCGTTGACCCGCGTTGAGCAGTATCAGCGGGTGATCGACGATTTCCCGAAGATGACGCAGGAACTGCGCCGTCAATTGGTGGTGGAAGACAGTAAGATCCTGCCGAACGGCGATAACCTGCCGGCCAGCGATCTCGAGCAGCAGATCTTGCAAACCAGCAGCCTGCTGCTGGAACAGGCTCGTCTGTTACAGCAGGAACAGGAGCGAACGCGGGAAATCAGCGATTCTCTTGGCCAATTGCCCCAGCAGCAGACCGATGCTCGCCGGGCGCTGACGGAAGTACAGCGCCGCCTGCAGGCTCAGCCCGCCAACCCGACCACCCCGCATGCTCAGGCCGCGCTGGCGTTATTACAAACCGAAGCCGCTGCGCGCAAGGCCAAAGTCGATGAACTCGAACTGGCACAACTGTCGGCCAATAATCGCCAGGAACTGGCGCGGATGCGCGCCGAGGTCTACAAAAAACGCCACGAGAAAATCGACATCCAGCTGCAGGCACTGCGTAATAACCTCAATGCCCAGCGGCAGCGTGAGGCCGAACTGGCACTGGAAAAAACCGAGCAGTTGGCCGAACAGAACGGTGACCTGCCGCAAAGTATCAGCCAGCAGCTACAGATCAACCGTGAGCTTTCCGCCGCGTTGAACAATCAGGCCCAGCGCATGGATCTGATCTCATCCCAACAACGTCAGGCTGCCGCGCAAACGCTGCAGGTGCGCCAGGCATTAAGCACCATTATCGAACAAGCCCAGTGGCTCGGCTCCTCATCGGCGCTGGGTGAAACCCTGCGTGCCCAGGTGGCGACACTGCCGGAAATGCCCAAGCCGCAGCAGTTGGACGGTGATATGGCCCAACTCCGTGTGCAACGGCTGCAGTTTGAAAGCCAGCTGGAGAAGCTCTCACAGCGTGAGTTTAAGCGCGACGACGGCAGTGAGCTGACCAGCGCGGAACGGCGTATCGTTGACGCCCAGTTGCGTACCCAGCGCGAACTGCTGAATTCACTGCTCTCGGGTTGTGATACCCAAATTCTCGAACTGACCAAGCTGAAAGTCGCCAACACCCAGCTGATTGAAGCGCTGAACGAAATCCGGGACGCCACCCACCGCTATCTGTTCTGGGTACCGGACATTAATCCGATCAACCTGTCCTACCCGATTAACGTGGCGCACGATCTCACCCTGTTACTGTCACTGGATACGCTGTCGCAGCTCGGCGGCGCCTTTATGATGATGGTCACCAGCAAAGAAACGCTGATCCCCATTTTCGGCGCCCTGCTGCTGGTGATTTTCAGCATCAGTTCCCGCAAGCACTACCACGCCTTCCTGACACGCGCCAGCAGCCGGGTGGGCAAAGTCACCCAGGATGAGTTCTTCCTGACGGTACGCACCGTGTTCTGGTCGATTCTGGTGGCGCTGCCGCTGCCGGTACTGTGGGCTGCGCTCGGCTTTGGCCTGCA
Source organism: Serratia sp. BW106 (assembly GCF_002607755.1). Lineage (NCBI taxonomy): Bacteria > Pseudomonadati > Pseudomonadota > Gammaproteobacteria > Enterobacterales > Yersiniaceae > Serratia > Serratia sp. BW106. Next base: position 12,109 of record NZ_MCGS01000027.1, on the reverse strand, counting down.
AAGTGCCTGGAACTACCCGGTAGCCGAAGCCATCGGCAAGGGTGTCACCGCCACGTTGCCGATCTTGTGGGTCTGTATGATCTGCGCCGCCTTCGCCCATCCACAAGGGCTGTTTATCGTGCATTTCCGCTGGCCGGCGAAACAGGTTTCGCGCGCCATGCGTTACTACAAAATGTCGATCTGGCTGATCGTGCCGCTGATCATGGCGCTGATCACCTTCGATAGCCTGAAAGAACGCGAATTTGCCAACACCCTCGGTCGGCTGTGTTTTATCTTGCTGTGTCTGGCATTGGCTCTCGTGACCAACAGCCTGAAACGTGCCGGGATCCCGCTGTATCTGGACAAGAAAGGCTCCGGCGAGAACATGGTCAACACCGCGCTGTGGGGACTGCTGCTGTCGGCACCGGTTTTGGCAGCGCTGGCCTCGGCCGTCGGCTACCTGACCACTTCACAGGCGCTGCTGGCGCGTCTGGAAACCTCGGTCGCCATCTGGTTCTTCCTGCTGGTGATTTACCATATTATTCGCCGCTGGATGCTGATCCAGCGGCGGCGTATCGCCTTTGACCGTGCCAAGCAGCGCCGCGCCGATATCCTGGCTCAGCGTGCTCGCGGCGAGGAAGAAAGCTCACACACGCCTAACAGTACCGAAGGCTCGATGGACCTGGATGATTCGGAGATCGATCTGGACACCATCAGCGCCCAGTCGTTGCGGCTGGTCCGTTCGATCCTGACGATGATCGCGTTGGTGTCGGTGATCGTGCTGTGGTCAGAGATCCATTCCGCCTTTAGCTTCCTGGAAAATATCACCCTGTGGAACGTCAGCTCGACGGTCAATGGGGTAGATACCGCGCATCCGATTACCCTTGGTGCGGTATTGATCGCCATTCTGGTGCTGATTGTCACCATGCAGTTGGTACGCAACCTGCCGGCACTGCTGGAGCTGGCGGTACTGCAACACCTGGATCTGACGCCGGGCACCGGCTATGCCATTACCACCATCACCAAGTACCTGCTGTTGTTGTTCGGCGCCCTGCTCAGCTTCTCGTGGATCGGCATTGAATGGTCGAAACTGCAGTGGGTCGTGACCGCGCTCAGCGTGGGGTTGGGCTTCGGTATGCAGGAGATCTTCTCCAACTTTATCTCCGGCCTGATCATTTTGTTCGAAAAACCGATCCGCATCGGCGATACCGTAACGATCCGCAACCTGACCGGCAGCGTTACCAAGATCAATACTCGCGCCACCACCATTTCGGATTGGGATCGCAAAGAGATCATTGTGCCGAACAAGGCGTTTATCACCGAGCAGTTCATTAACTGGTCGCTGTCGGACAACCTGACCCGTGTAGTACTGACGGTGCCGGCGCCGGGAGAAGCCAACAGCGAAGAGGTGACCAAGATCCTGACCAACGCCGCCGAGCGCTGTTCGCTGGTGTTGGATACCCCGGCACCAGAGGTATATCTGGTCGATCTGCAGCAGGGTATCCAAATCTTTGAGCTGCGTATTTACGCCGCCGAGATGGGTCACCGCATGCCGCTACGCCACGAGATCCATCAGTTGATTCTGGCCGGTTACCGCGAGCATGGCATTACACTGCCATACCCACCGTTCCAGGTACGCAGCGAGACGCTATCGCGCTTGACCAGTAATGGCCGTACTCCGCCGTCAACGCCAGCGCCAAACACCAAACGCGAATCGGGCAGTCTGTAAGCGCAGAATGCAAAAAGGGTTCGGCGTGCAATGCAACACCGAACCCTTTTACCACCACAATATACCCTATGGCTTTCAAGTTGCAGCTAGGCGCCCAGCTCGCTCATCCCCAGGCGCTTACTTGAGTAAGTAACTGGGGTGAGCTAGTGCAGGTAACAACGCTGCAGCTTGAAAGACGACGGGTATCGCGGTTACGCGCGCCCAACCGGGAAGGCAATCACTTCACTCAGGCTCTCGGCCCCCAACGCCAGCATCACCAGGCGGTCAACCCCCAGCGCCACACCGGAGCATTCAGGCATGCCGTGCTGCAAAGCGTCCAGCAGGTTGTTATCAATCGGGTGCTGTGGCAGGCCACGTTCCGCACGCTTGCGGTTGTCCTGTGCAAAGCGCTGACCTTGCTCGCGGCTGTCCGTCAGTTCACGGAAGCCATTCGCCAGCTCAATACCTTTGAAATAGACCTCGAAACGCTCCGCTACCCGGTGATCTTCGGTGCTGATCTCCGCCAGCGATGCCTGGCTGGCCGGGAAGTGATAGACGAACGCCGGCTTGTCACGGCCAATGTGCGGCTCCACGCCGACGGTGAACAACAACTGCAACAGCGTATCGCGATCTTCTTCGGTATCGGCAATGTTGCTCAGATCAAGCTTGGCCGCCGCTTCACGTAGCTGCGCCTTCTCCGCTGACAGCGGATCGATATCCAGATGACGCAAGAAAGCTTGCTGATATGACAGAGTTTCCGCGCTGTCGCAATCCAGCACCTGCTGCAGCAGATCGTCCACCTCGTTCATCAGCCGGTACATGTCGTAATGCGGACGGTACCACTCCAGCATGGTGAATTCAGGGTTGTGGTGACGGCCGGCTTCCTCATTACGGAAACTACGTCCCATCTGATAGATCGGACCGCTACCCGCCGCCAACAGCCGCTTCATGTGGTATTCCGGGCTGGTCATCATGTACAGCGTCAGGCCATCCGCCGCGCCGGGCCCGACAAAACGCGTCTGGAACGGGAACAGGTGGATATCGGTGACCGTCGCCTGGCTCATGGTTGGCGTCTCAACTTCCAACACGCCACGATCGGCGAAGAAACGCCGGATCTCAGTCAGGATCGCTGCGCGCTTCAACAAATTGGCGATGGGTGCACTTGGCTGCCAGCTTGCCGTTTCGCTCATGGTAATTACTCCGAAATCAAACAGGGGATGCAGTCTACTCGTATCCCGGCATGCAAACAAATTCTTAACAGGCAGGACGCTTTTAACCGGGCCATTAACTGATAAAGCGTTAGTAATAAGGTTAAAAAAAGGTGAATAAACGTTAAATCCTGCTGGCAGTAAATTATCCTTCCGGCCAGCGGTTAAAAGGCAAAACAATCGATCACATCAAATTTCTTCTACTTAACTTTAGGTATAGTTAATTCCACATTATTGGTGGGAGATATCTATCCTTAGTGTTAATGCAACGATAATGAACTCAGTTAGTTAGCACCCGAAGAATTTTTATAAATATTAAGCATAGATATTTAATTTGCCGTTCTTAACAAGAATATTGGAGGAATGCAGTGCAAACCTTTAACGCCGATCTTGCCATTATTGGGGCCGGGGGTGCTGGTTTACGTGCAGCAATAGCCGCAGCGGAAGCCAACCCCCAACTGAAAATCGCGCTTATCTCAAAAGTCTACCCGATGCGCAGCCATACGGTGGCCGCTGAAGGAGGCTCCGCCGCCGTCACTCAGGATCACGATAGCTTCGACTACCACTTCAACGACACCGTTGCCGGGGGCGATTGGCTGTGTGAGCAGGATGTGGTCGACCATTTCGTTCACAACTGCCCGCGCGAAATGACCCAACTTGAACAATGGGGCTGCCCATGGAGCCGTAAAGAAGACGGTTCGGTCAACGTACGTCGCTTCGGCGGCATGAAGATTGAACGCACCTGGTTCGCCGCCGACAAAACCGGCTTCCACATGCTGCACACCCTGTTCCAAACCTCCCTCAAATACCCGCAAATCCAGCGTTTCGACGAGCACTTTGTACTGGATATTCTGGTAGATGATGGCCAGGCCCGCGGCCTGGTAGCGATGAACATGATGGAAGGTACTCGCGTACAGATCCGCGCCAATGCCGTGATCATGGCGACCGGCGGTGCCGGCCGCGTGTATCGCTATAACACCAACGGCGGCATCGTCACCGGTGATGGTATGGGCATGGCGTTCCACCACGGCATCCCCCTGCGTGATATGGAGTTCGTCCAATATCACCCTACCGGCCTGCCGGGTTCCGGTATCCTGATGACCGAAGGCTGCCGTGGTGAAGGCGGTATTCTGGTAAACAAAGACGGCTATCGTTACCTGCAGGACTACGGCATGGGTCCGGAAACTCCGCTGGGTGAGCCAAAGAACAAATACATGGAGCTGGGTCCGCGTGACAAAGTCTCGCAGGCCTTCTGGCACGAATGGCGTGCCGGTCGCACCGTCCCTACCCCACGTGGTGATGTGGTCTATCTCGACCTGCGTCACCTGGGTGAGAAGAAACTGCTGGAACGCCTGCCGTTCATCTGTGAACTGGCCAAGGCCTACGTCGGTGTCGATCCGGTGAAAGAGCCGATCCCGGTGCGCCCAACCGCGCACTACACCATGGGCGGCATTGAAACCGATCAAAACTGCGAAACCCGTATCAAGGGGCTGTTTGCCGTCGGCGAATGTTCCTCCGTCGGCCTGCACGGCGCCAACCGCCTGGGTTCCAATTCACTGGCGGAACTGGTGGTGTTCGGCCGGGTGGCCGGTGAGCAAGCCGCTCGCCGCGCGCTGGAAACCGGCCCGGCCAACGGCAGTGCCCTGGATGCTCAAGGGCGCGACGTCGAAACCCGGCTGAGCAACCTGATGAAGCAGGAAGGCAACGAAAACTGGGCCAAAATCCGCGACGAGATGGGCATGTCGATGGAAGAAGGCTGCGGTATTTACCGTACACCGGAACTGATGCAGAAAACCGTCGATAAACTGGCTGAGCTGAAAGAACGCTTTAAGCGCGTCAAAATTACCGACAGCTCCAGCGTATTCAATACCGATCTGCTGTACACAATCGAGCTGGGTTACGGGCTGGACGTGGCCGAATGCATGGCACACTCCGCCTTAAACCGCAGAGAGTCCCGCGGTGCTCACCAGCGTCTGGACGAAGGCTGTACCGAACGTGACGACGTGAACTTCCTCAAGCATACGCTGGCGTTCCATAACCCGAACGGCGCACCCCGCCTGGAATACAGCGACGTGAAGATCACCAAACTGCCACCGGCCAAACGTGTGTACGGCGCTGAAGCCGAAGCGCAGGATAAAAAGGATAAGGAGCAGGCAAATGGCTGAGATGAACACGCTGAAAATCGAGGTCATGCGCTATAACCCGGAACGCGACTCTGAGCCGCATTTCGAGACCTTCGCGGTGCCTTATGATGAGCAAACCTCGTTGCTCGACGCCTTGGGCTACATCAAGGATAACCTGGCCCCCGACCTTTCCTACCGCTGGTCATGCCGTATGGCAATCTGCGGCTCGTGCGGCATGATGGTCAACCGGGTGCCGAAGCTGGCCTGTAAAACCTTCCTGCGCGAATATACCGGCGGCATGAAGGTAGAAGCGCTGGGCAACTTCCCGATTGAACGCGATCTGGTGGTCGATATGACCCACTTTATCGAAAGTCTGGAAGCGATTAAGCCTTACATCATCGGCAATAACCGCAAACCGGAAGATGGCCCTAACGTGCAGACGCCGGCGCAGATGGCCAAGTATCACCAGTTCTCCGGTTGCATCAACTGCGGCCTGTGCTATGCCGCTTGCCCGCAGTTCGGTCTGAATCCAGAGTTTATCGGCCCGGCGGCCATCACTCTGGCGCACCGCTACAACCTGGATGACCGCGATCACGGCCAGAAACAGCGTATGGCGCAGCTCAATGGTGAAAACGGCGTCTGGAGTTGTACCTTTGTCGGCTACTGCTCTGAAGTTTGTCCGAAGCACGTCGACCCGGCCGCTGCTATTCAGCAGGGCAAGGTAGAGAGTGCCAAAGACTTCATGATCGCCATGCTGAAGCCGCAATAAGGGAGATAAACAGTAATGACAACACAACGTAAGCCCTATGTGCGCACCATGACGCCGACCTGGTGGCAAAAGCTCGGCTTCTACCGTTTCTATATGCTGCGAGAAAGTACCTCGGTACCGGCAGTCTGGTTCAGTATCGTGCTGATCTACGGTGTCTTTGCGCTGAAAGGCGGCGTGGACAGCTGGGCGGGTTTCGTCGGTTTTCTGCAAAACCCGCTGGTACTGCTGATTAACGTCGTCGCCCTGCTGGCCGCGCTGCTGCATACCAAGACCTGGTTCGATTTGGCGCCGAAAGCCGCCAATATAGTGGTCAACAGCGAGAAAATGGGCCCGGGGCCCATAGTGAAAACGCTGTGGGCGGTGACCCTGATCGCCAGCGTGGTCATCCTGGCCGTGGCCTTGGTGTAATCCGGAGGAAACATGATAAATCAAGCACCTAAACGCTCAGACGAACCGGTTTTCTGGGGATTATTCGGCGCCGGCGGCATGTGGGGAGCGATCATTGCCCCCGCTATCGTACTGTTGGTCGGCATTCTGCTGCCGCTGGGGTTGTTTCCCGGCGATGCGCTGGGCTACGACCGCGTACTGGCATTCTGCCAAAGCCTGATCGGCCGCCTGTTCCTGCTGCTGATGATTATCCTGCCGCTATGGTGCGGTCTTCACCGTATCCACCATGCGATGCATGATCTGAAAATCCATGTGCCGGCCGGCAAATGGGTATTCTACGGCCTGGCTGCAATCCTCAGCGTCGTGACCGTTATCGGCGTAGTGACCCTGTAAACCCCTTCTGGCGGCCCACTTTCGTAGGTCGCCAGCCCTGCCTTTGGGCTACACTGTTTAACTCAATAAGGTAAACAGGAGTCACCCATGCATTTCTGGTCAAAACTTTGTGTGATGCTTTCCGCCCTGCTCTCTGTCGCTTGCAGCGTTTCCCCGCCGAAGGACGTCAAAGTAGTGAATAATTTCGACAGCCAGCGCTATCTTGGAACCTGGTACGAAATCGCTCGCCTTGACCACCGCTTCGAACGTGGCCTTGAACAGGTCACCGCCAATTACACCCCACGCGAAGATGGCGGCCTGAAAGTGATTAACCGTGGCTTTAATACGCAAAAACAACAGTGGCAAGAAAGCACCGGCAAAGCCTATTTCATTGGCTCACCGCAGGTGGCTGCGCTAAAAGTGTCGTTCTTTGGGCCTTTCTATGGCGGGTATAACGTGATTGAGTTGGATACGGATTACCGCTACGCGCTGGTCTGCGGCCCGAACCGGGATTACTTGTGGATCCTGTCGCGCACGCCAGAGCTGGACGCTGCCACACGCGACAGGTTATTACAAACCGCGAAGAACAACGGCTTTGCTATCGATAAGCTGATTTGGGTAAAACAGTCGCAGAATCAGTGACTGCTGAACTTCAGCCCGAGTATGCCAACAACGATCAGGCACAGGCTGAGAATGCGCGCAATATTGGTTGATTCGCCCAGTAACACCATCCCCATAATCGCTGCCCCTACTGCACCAATACCGGTCCATACCGCGTAGGCCGTGCCGGCAGGCAACGTTTTCATCGCATGCGCCAACAACAGCATACTGACCACCATGGCGGCAATAGTGATAAGGCTGGGGGTCAGGCGGGTAAAACCATGGGTGTATTTCAGGCCGATAGCCCAAACCACTTCAAGTAAACCGGCAATAAGCAGAATAATCCAAGCCATGTAACAGGCTCCATTACGATGGGGTCGTCCCCGAATGCAGATGCGTAAACAGGTCGTCCCGTTTAGCGTTGTGATATGCGCAGAGATTATACCTTCCGCTGGAGAGGATAACAGCACAAAGGTGCTTGCAGGAGGAAGTTCAGCAGGGGAAACGGTATCCCACGACGATGCCTGTTCGTGGCGGTTCGCGGAATACCGCAGAAATCAGCAAGGTAAGTTATTGCGCGCTACGCTGGATGGCCTTACCGCCAGCCTGAATATCTTCGCCTACGCCCTGAGTGGTATTGCATGCGGTCAATGAGGTTAAGATCATCAAAGAGAAAATCGCGATAATACTTTTCTTCAGCATATGAAAGCCCTTATTTGTCAGTGAGGAAAAAGTACGGCTTTCTAAGCTTAGTAAATATCAGCGGGAGTTGCTGTTTAAAACGGTCTTATTTCGCACTATTACATTAGTGCATTTGATACTTATTAACTGGCTGTTCGCGAGATAGCGCCGCCGAGGTGCTGAACGTCTTCACCGAAGCCACGGAAAGTATTACACCCGCTAAGGGACATCAGTAACAACAGGGAGATAATGGCCAACAGAGTTTTCTTCATTATGTGGATTCTGCCAACAATATGCGGGAGGGGTAAACAAAGGAGCCACGCTGGGCTCCTTTGTTTTGAAACTTATTTTACGCGTGAAACGTATTCGCCAGAGCGGGTGTCAACACGGACAACTTCGCCAATCTGTACGAACAATGGCACTTTAACTACTGCGCCGGTGCTCAGGGTTGCAGGCTTGCCGCCGGTACCGGCAGTATCGCCTTTCAGGCCTGGGTCGGTATCAGTGATTTCAGCTTCGATGAAGTTCGGTGGCTGAACTGCGATAGGACGACCATCCCACAGGGTAACGATACATTCCGCGTTATCTTGCAGCCATTTTGCCGCGTCAGATACGGTTTTTTCTTCAACCCCGTGCTGCTCGAAAGTTTCTGGGTGCATGAAGTGATAGAACTCACCGTCGTTGTACAGGTAGTTCATGTTGGTATCTACCACGTCTGCGCCTTCGCAAGAGTCGGTAGATTTAAAGGTTTTTTCAACGCGGCTGCCGGTCAGCAGACGACGCATTTTAACGCGTGCAAACGCCTGGCCCTTGCCCGGCTTAACGAACTCACTGGATTCGATAGCGTAAGGTTCGCCCTCGAACATGATTTTAAGACCCGGACGGAAATCGTTGCTAGAATAAGTCGCCATGATGGCCCTCTGAATATTTAAACTGGTAGCTTAGCCAAAAAAATGGCACACATTATAACCCAAAATACGGCATATAGAGAAGATTGGTTGCATCAACTCGCCGATGTTATTACCGATCCCGATGAATTACTGCAGCTTTTGTCACTGAATACGCATCCGGAACTGCCACAGGGCCGCGAAGCACGCCAGCTCTTTGCGTTGCGCGTCCCTCGCGCCTTCGCTGCACGCATGCGTCCGGGTGATGCCAATGACCCGCTGTTGCGTCAGGTACTGACCGTCAGCGAGGAATTCATCAACGCCCCCGGCTTCACCACCGATCCGCTGGATGAACAGCGTAGCGTGGTGCCAGGACTGCTGCATAAATACCGTAATCGTGCTTTGCTGCTGGTTAAAGGCGGCTGTGCGGTCAACTGCCGCTACTGCTTCCGCCGCCATTTTCCGTATCAGGACAACCAGGGCAATAAGGCCAACTGGCGTCAGGCGTTGGATTATATCCGTCAACACCCGGAACTGGATGAGATTATTTTCTCCGGTGGTGATCCACTGATGGCAAAGGACCACGAACTGGACTGGTTGATCGGTGAACTTGAAGCCATTACGCATCTAAAACGCCTGCGTATCCACACGCGTTTGCCCGTGGTTATCCCCGCGCGTATTACTCCAGAGCTGTGTCGGCGGCTGTCGGCGTCGCGTCTTCAGGTACTGATGGTCACCCACATCAACCATGCCAATGAAATTGACCGCGAGCTGCAAGCCAGCATGGCACAACTGCGTCTGGCTGGCGTCACGCTGCTGAATCAAAGCGTGCTGCTGCGCGGTATCAATGACGATGCCGATACGCTGGCGGCCCTGAGCAACGCACTGTTTGACGCTGGTATTCTGCCTTATTACATCCACGTGCTGGATAAGGTGCAGGGTGCAGCGCACTTTATGGTCAGCGACGACGAGGCGCGCGCTATCATGCAGGCACTGTTGAGCAAGGTTTCCGGCTATTTGGTGCCGCGTTTGACCCGCGAAGTCGGCGGAAAGCCAAGCAAAACCCCTCTCGATCTGCACCTGATGCAAAACTGACTGACGGATATATTGCAGATACAAAAAGAGGCATGCCGGGGCATGCCTCTTTTTTATGTTACGAGTTGCTCATTAGGCCGTTACGGGCACTTATAAACCTGGCCGGCCATTTTGCTGTCCAGCGGGGCAAAGCTTGAAAGCAGGTTCTGACTTGGGCTGGTTGCGCCATAAATCACATTGCCGCCCATCGCTGCGGCCTTGTTGCGCAGATCGTTTGCCGCGCCACGCATGGAGCTGCCTTCACCCCCGTTACCGGACAACCAGTTGCTCTGGGTGCCCGTCACTTCGCCAACCAGCTGGCACTCTGCTGCCGGTTTGGTGTCGGTAAATTTAACCTGCTGACCTGCGGCGGACAGTTCATTGGTGCTGCTGCAACCTGCCAGCAGCACAGCTGCCGAAAGACCCAGTAAGGCTTTAATCCGCATCTTGTTCCCCATATGATATTGAGAATTTCGCAAAAGCTTATCAGAAAGCGATGCCATCTCTTAAGCATCCGTTGCCACTGGTGCCAGGCCAACGTCTTGAGCGACAGCTGATGAAAGATCAGTTTACCAGCTAAATCAGCCTGGTCTGCAAAAATATCATCAAATACAGTGCGACTAAGCACGCAAATACCCATCAATCCACGTTTATCCCATCCCGATGAGTTGATTTTCAGGGTTAATAAGAACCCAACAACTTAAAAAACCTTATATTCATCGAATTTGAGACTACCCGATCTCAATTTTGTGCCACCTTGACGCCAAAGCTCCATTCTCCTTTTTATTCTGTTTTATGGACTCAATCATCGAGGGATATTCTTAATATGAACGGGCAAAAAAACAAAGGGTTACTTCTCCTTTCCAGCGGCGTAATGCTGGCGCTCAGCGGTGCGGCTCATGCCGAAGGCGGTACAGCAGAAAAGGGCATGGGACAATTCAATATTGAATGCCTGTTGTCCCATACCTTACCAGACGATCCGATGATGGCATTTGGCCGCCCGGGGGAATCCATGGTGCACGATTTTTTTGGTAACAAAGAGGCCAATGCCTATAGCACAGTAGATTCGCTGATGGCCAAGCCTGATAACACCTGCACTTCAATGGCCGATGGATCCGCCTACTGGGCACCACAAATGTTGGATACCACCAACGGGGAGATCATTGAGCCTGATCATATGAAAACCTACTACCGTAATGCCGATACCCGCTATCCGGTGGTCGCTTTTCCCAAAGGCTTGCAGTTAATGGTCGGGCAACACGAAAGCAGCAGTGCCAAAGAAGGCGTCCTTTATTTTTGTAAAACGGATGAGGGCGGCCATTACACCCGGGATCCTTTGGAAACCTGTCCAACCTATGGCGATGGTCGCACGCAATTTAACCTGGCATTTTCCTTCCCCAACTGCTGGGACGGCAAACACCTGGCCCCTCCGCATCATGGGCCACGCAATGCGGTATATGATGTAGACGGCGTTTGCCCATCCAACTACCCGGTTAAGATTCCGTTGCTGCAGATGAATATTGCTTACGTACTCCCTAACGGAACCAAACTCTCAGCCCTGCGGTTATCGATGAACCCTACCATCACCGGGGGACGGGTTGAGCCCAAATGGGGCAGTCTGTACACCGCTCATGCTGATTTCTTTAATGGCTGGCGTGAGAACACCCTAAAATATGCCACCCATCACTGTCTTAATAGCGACGTCCTGTGCGATAAAAACCTGCCAAGTCTCTACGAGCCGGCGATCGCCGACAGCTATACGCTCGGTGGCGAGTTTGCCAATGCCAACTACGGCAGTGAACCCCGCATGCTGACCCAATATGGCACTGATGACTCACCGGAAAAACGTAAAACCGCCTATTTCAAATTCAAGCTGCCCGAAGAAAAAGAGCTGGACGGAGTGCCCTACAATGGTATTTTCCTGCGTTTCCACAGCAGCAATATCAACGATAACTCAAGCCACATGCTGCGTTTCTATGAGACCAGCACCGAGTGGGATGAAGAGACTTTGACCCAGCGTAATGCCCCAGCCTGCGGTGGGAGACAAGTTTCACGTTCCTGGGTGGGCGCAAATGGCGACTATCGCAACTCGGAGGATATTAGCAACGTAATCAAAGCCGCATGGGCCAGAGGTGCTCGAGAAATATCCTTCTGCGTCACAACCAATTACGGTAAAGAGGCGGCCTTGAGTACCCACGAGAGCGAGTATCCGGCATTTCTGTTCTTCAATAGTCAGCAAAAAGCCACTGCACCTGCGGAAGACTGATCCCACAGAGCATAAAAAAACCCCGGCCAATTGACCGCAATGCCGTTCACTTAAG